>JAFSDS010000026.1 GCA_017436125.1 Oscillospiraceae bacterium
ATTTGCGCTTCCGATAAGCGGCCTCCGCAATGCGGAGTATCATGCGCAAGCTTTCAGTATTTGGTTTTCATTCGGCTGTGAACCTTTTATGAATATAGTTTGAGATATAACTTAAATTTTTTAGGAGGAAAAATATTATGTTCGATTTCTCTGAACTCGTAGCAGCATGGAACGAAACCCTGCCTCTCTTTGGTGCTTCCGTTTCTGCTTGGGTTGATGGCCTTGCAATCAACTCTGTTGTTGTTATGATCATGATGCTCTTCATGCTCTGGGGCGCAATTGACAAAATTATGGGTAACAAATTTGGTTATGGCGAACAGTGGGAAGAAGGCCTTAACTGCATGGGCCCGCTCGCAGTATCCATGGCTGGTGTAGTAGCAGTTGCTCCTATCCTTGCTCTCGTACTTAACCCCATCGTTGGACCTATCTACGGCCTTGTTGGCGCAGATGCTTCCATGTTTGCTACCACCCTTCTCGCTTGCGACATGGGCGGTTATCCTCTTGCTATGGCTATGGCTGCTAACGAAGCAATCGGTAACTACGCTGGTCTTATCCTCGGCACCATGATGGGCCCGACCATCGTATTCACCATCCCCGTAGCTCTTGGTATCATTGCTCCCGAAGACAGATCTTACCTCGGCGCAGGTACTCTCGTTGGTGTTGTAACCATTCCTGTAGGCTGCATTGCTGGTGGTTTCTGCATGAACGCAATGACCTCTTACAAACTTTCCGTTGGTGAAATCTTCATCAACATGATCCCTGTTGTTATCATCGCTGCTGCTATCGCTGCTGGCCTTTGGTTCGCACCGACCGCAATGATGAAAGGCTTCGACAAATTCGGTACCGGCATTACCATTTTCATCACTGCTATGACCGCTATCGCAATCTTCGAAACCAACACTGGTATCCTCTTCCCGCTCTTCAGCGACATGGTTGACGTAACCAGAACCGGTGCTGTTAACGCATACGACGCTGGTACTTCCGGCCTTGCATCTGGTCTTCTTACCTGCGGTAACATCGCTATCGTTCTCGCTGGCGCATACCCCATGGTAAAATTCATCACCGACAAATTCGGTAAAGCTCTCGAAAAACTCGGCGCAATGCTCGGCATGAACGCTGCAGGTTCTGCAGGTCTTGTTGCAACCCTTGCTAACAACATCGCAATGTTCAACATCCTCAAAGACATGAACCCGAAAGCAAAACTCCTCAACTGCGCATTCGCAGTATCCGCAGCATTCGTATTCGGCGACCACCTCGGCTTCTGCGCTGGTAACAACGCTGAAATGATCGGCCCGATGATCGTTGGTAAACTTGTTGCTGGTATCCTTGCAGTAGTTCTCGGCCAGTTCATGGCTCCCGCACTTCTCGCAAAAATCCCCGGCGCAAACGAATAATAATTAAATAATTAGTTATTTTTCAATGCTACCCTTGGAGCGCCTATTGCCGCGATAGGCGCTCCTCTTAAAGATATCAAAAGACTCTCCATTGAGTCCTTATTCTATACAGAAGGAGGCGCATATCAATGAATATCAGTGAAGAACTGATTAAGGAGATTGTCGCCAAAGTCTGCGCAAACATGAAAGAAGAAGACGCTGTACCTCTCGAAAGAAACGTACTTTCCAACGGCATGATGAGCATCAAGACCGCAACCGTTGAATGCGAGCCTTTCCCCTTCGAAATCGGAGATGCACAGGATAAGACTTTCGCAACCGACGTTCTCTCTCTTGAAGAGTCTCCTCGCCTTGGCGCAGGCGTCATGGAAATGAAAGCCGGAGCAGAGTTCCCCTGGACCCTTAACTACGATGAAGTTGAATACATCATCGACGGTACCATCGTACTCAAATCCGAAGCTGGCAATGTTACTGCTCATGCAGGCGACATGACCTATATTCCTAAAGGCACCAGCATTCATTTCTCCACACCTGATTACGTAAGATTCATCTACGTAACCTACCCTGCAGACTGGGCAAATCAGTAATTTAATTATTGATTAAAAAACACCGCTTAGGCGGTGTTTTTTTTGTTGCCCAAATTTATGTTTTTTGGTTGTTACGCCGGGTAAATTGTGATAGAATAAACAGTAGATTTTTACGAAACGAGGCGAAAATATGCCTGATTACAGAATAATCGACGTTCATAACCACATATATCCGGAAAAAATAGTTGGGAAGGCAACAGACGCCATAGGCGAATTTTATGATATTGATATGCAGCACCTTGGAACCGGAAACGAACTTGTTGAGGCAGGGAAGAGGGCTGGCATTGAAAAATTTGTTGTATGCTCCGCGGCAACAGTTCCGCAGCAGGTTACTATAATCAATAATTTTATTGCGGCGGAATGTGAAAAACACCCGGAGTTCATTGGTTTTGGAACACTCCATCCCGGTTTTGAGGATTACAGTGCAGAGATAAAAAGAATGAAAGAAATGGGGCTTACCGGGGTTAAACTCCATCCGGATTTTCAGAAATTTTATATTGATGACCCGGACGCTCTTCCCATGTTCAAAGCGATAAGGGATAATGATATGTGGCTTATCGTTCATCTTGGCGACGACAGATATGAATATTCCCAGCCGGAAAGAATGGCAAAAGTTATTGATGAGGTGCCCGGACTTAAACTTATCGGTGCTCATTTCGGCGGATACCGCCGCTGGGAATCTGCTTTGGATGTTTATAAACCGGGAACGCTTTATTTTGATATTTCAAGCTCCATGCATTTTATGACAAAGGAACTTATTTTTAAATTCTTCGACCGCTATGGAATCGAAAGTTTCTTTTGGGGAACGGATTTTCCTATGTGGGATCACAAAGAGGAGCTTGATCTTTTCTTTTCCCTCGGTCTTTCCGAAGAGGAAAACCGTATGATACTCTATGATAATTTTGCAAAAGCATATGGACTTTAATAAAAAACGGCGGAAAATTTCCGCCGTTTTTTATAATACTATGCAGCCGGTTAATTGAATTTATTGAGATTTTGTAATATAATTTTAAAGGCTGGTTGTTTTTTAAAATCAGTCACAAAAAGGATAAAATTTCCTATAATAATGTATAATAATTTTAATATAAATACTTGTTTTTTTACAGGTGTTATGTTAAACTGATTATAATAGCAAAATGAATTATTGTCGGAATTTATGTCCGGCATAATCGTGTTGCAAAATTTTCGGAAAAAACAAAAGAATGTGAGGGAAAAACAATGAAACGTATTTTTTCCATCATGGTAGCTGTTATCATGGTTCTCGCTCTTGGCGTTACTGCACTTGCAGTTGCACCGGACAAAACCGTTAACGTTACCATCACCCCCAGTGTTACCGAAATTCCTGTTGGCAGCACTGAAAACAGAGTAGTTTTCACTGTCGAAGCAGAACCTTCTGCCGCCGGTTTTGACGTAATCGCTCTTGTTGTTAAAGGCGAAAACGACAAAATCCTTGTAGATACTGCAGACGGCTTCGACTATAACGCAGATCTGGAGTATCATCCTAAATATACTCCCGATGGTTATTTTGAAAGCGTAAAAATAGAAGAGTTCCTTTATATTGAGGATTCTCTTTATATTTTCTTTGCAGAAGGCAGAAAACCCCTTCAGGAGAAAGTTGCTCTTGCAACTTTTACCGCAACCATTGATACCAGCGTTGCAGGTGAATATTCCATTCAGCTTTGCAACCTTGGCGTTGACAGCGTTGCCGGTACCAGCGAAGAGAACCATACCATCAACGTAACCAGCATCCCCGTAAAAGTTGTTTGCGGCCATACCGGCGAAACCGAAGTTAAAAATGCAGCAGAAGCAAACTGCGGCAACAGCGGTTATACCGGCGATGTTTACTGCAAAGACTGCGGTGAGAAAATTGCAGACGGTGAAGTAATCGAAGCAACCGGCAAACACGTTGGCGGCACTGCAACCTGTAAAGAACAGGCAGTTTGCGAAATCTGCGGAAACAAATATGGCGAACTTGCTGCACACAAAGGCGGCACTGCAACCTGCAAAACCAAAGCAGTTTGCGAAGTTTGCGGCGATTCCTACGGTGAACTTGATGCAGCAAACCACGAAGAAAAAGAACCCGTTCTTTACGACGTAGTTGAAGCAACCTGCACTACCCCCGGCTTTACCGGAAACAAAGATTATCTCTGCTGCGGCCAGACCATCCCCGGCAGCACCACCCCCAAGAACCCCGATAACCACGGCGAACATGGAACCAAAGTTATCAACGCAGTAGCTCCTGACTGCAAGAACGACGGTTATACCGGCGATACCGCTTGCGAAGGATGCGGAAAAGTTCTTGCTAACGGCACTGCTATCCCTGCAACCGGAAACCACGGCGGCGGCGAAGCAAACTGCCAGAAAGGTGCTATCTGCGCAGGATGCGGAACTGAATATACCAAACCGGATCCTGATATTCACGTAAACACCGAAGTAAGAGATGCTAAAGAAGCAACCTGCGGCGATGAAGGCTATACCGGCGATACTTACTGCAAAGACTGCGGCGCTAAAGTAAAAGACGGTGAAGCAATTCCTGCAACCGGCGAACATAAAGGCGGCAGCGCAACCTGCTCCACTCTTGCAGAGTGCTCTGTATGTAAACAGCCTTACGGCGAATACAATCCCGAAGTTCACGAAAAAGAATACTCTATCGTAAAAGAACCTACTTGTACCGAAGTTGGTGAAAGAGCAGTAACCTGCAAATGCGGAACCGTTCTTCCCAGCGAAGAGATCGAAGCTCTCGGACATGAGTATGGTGATTGGGTAGTTGTAAAACCTGCAACCAAGAAAGAAGAAGGCAGCAAAGAACGTACCTGCGAACGTTGCGGTGACGTTGAATCTGCTGTTATTCCTAAGATCAAAGATACTGAAAACAGCATCATCATCGACATGAATGGCAAAGGCCAGACCGGCGGGGAATCCAACCCCAATACCGGTGCTCCCGTATTCGGTGTAGTTGCCCTTGCAGCATGCGCAGTTGCTGTTATCGGTAAAAAACACTAATTTTTCCGAAAATATAATCAGCAGAAAGGATGCCTAATAAGCATCCTTTTTGCCTATAAAAGCAACAGAGAAAACGGTCCTGTTTTATAAGGACGGGACCGTTTTCTTACGGAAATAAAAGATATTGAAATGTTTTTAAAAAGCATTAAAAACAGTTTAATGTTTTTTATTTAAAAGAATAGTGAGGTTGGTCGTTATGAAAAAAATAATCGCATTGGTTATGGCATTCTGTCTTGCTTTCGGCGGAGCACCCGCTGTTATGGCAGAAGAAACTATTGATCCCTATTCCGGTATTGAGGGAAGCGGAAGCTATACTTACGTTGCTCCCTGGGTATCTGAAGAGGAACTTTCCGTAGTTTATGATGATAACATTGTTGTTGAAGAAATTCCGGTGCTTTATTCTTCCGGCAATCCCGAGTATACAGCTGATTTGACCGTGATAGCAGATCAGATGAGAGAAAAAATGGTAGCAAGAGAAAAAACTGCCGCGTTCTATTATGAGTTTGACAGCGCCCCTGTTCTTGAAATTATCGAAGCTAAGGAAGAAGAACTTGGCAGAGAAATTACCAACGATGAATATGTAAGCATTGTAAATGCATATCTTAAAGAACTTGTTAACGGTTTAAGAGCGGAGGCTTTTAAAGAAACCGGTGTTTCTGTTGAGGGTGACTATCTTTACAGACATGTTGGAAGAATCGGCCTTACTTATTCCTGGTCCTACAGAAAACCATATTTTAAGGTGATAATCAGTTTTTCTGAAAAAGCCGGAAAAGATATGCTTTATTTCTCCACTGCGGAGCAGGAAGCTGAGCTTACCAAAGCTATTGAAGAAGTAAAAGCAGGTTTTGGCTTTACCGATAAAACCAACGATTATGAAAAAGTAAAAACAATTTATGATTATATAACCGCAAACGTCACTTACGACTGGGCAAACCTTAATAACGATGCAAATCTTGTAAAATTCTCCGCATACGGTGCACTTATAAATAAAACCTGTGTTTGCCAGGGATATGCATCCCTTCTTTACAGATTTTTGACTGAAGAGGGTATTTCCGTAAGAATTATCGGCGGAACCAGCCAGGGGAAGGGCCATGCATGGAACATCGTTCGCCTCGGCGATTATTACTACAATGCAGACTCCACCTGGGATGCGGGCAGAGCGGAATATGAATACTTCCTTTGCGGAAAAAACAATTTTGATGACCATACCCGCGATGCTGAGTGTGATACCGCAGAGTTCCATTCTGCACATCCCATGAGCGAAACGGATTTTGATCCGAATACTCTTCCGAAGGATTATACTGTAACCTATGATGCAAACGGCGGAACCGGCGCTCCTTCTTCCGAAACAGTTGCAGCCGGCGAAAACACTGTGATCACCGATGTTGTTCCGGAAAAAGAAGGCTATGTATTCCTTGGCTGGGCGGCAGCTGCCGATGCAGCCAAAGCGGAATATAAAGCCGGAGATCAGTATTCTAACGGTGAGGATATTACCCTCTATGCAGTATGGGAAGAAAATCCCTATATCGCAAGCGGTTACTGCGGCGGTGAAGGCGACGGAACAAACCTCAGCTGGACTCTTGATAAAAAAGGTCTTCTTACCATAAGCGGAACCGGAGCAATGGCTGATTATGAAAGGATCTTTGTTCGCGACGAAGCAACCGGACGCTATTACGCTAAAACAACAACCCCGTGGGTAGATTATAAGGGCACTGTTAAAACCATTGTTCTTGAAGAAGGAATGACCACTGTCGGAAGCTATGCTTTCTATAGCATGGCTCTTGAGGGAGAACTTGTTCTTCCCAAAACCCTTAAATCCATCGGAAACTGGGGCATTGCAGTAAATAATTTTACCGGCGACCTCGTAATTCCGGAAGGCTTTGAATCCCTTAAAACTGCGGCTCTTCAGGGTGTGGGAGATTTTGAGGATGTAAGCATTCCTTCCACCCTTACCTCCATTATTGCAGCTCCTTTCAGATATTGCAGAGTAAAGAACATAAATGTTGCTGAAAGCAACCCGAACTTTAAATCTGTTGACGGAATTATGTTCGATAAAACCGGAACAAAACTTATCCAGTTCCCGGATGCACGTACCGGAGAATACACCGTTCCGGAAGAAGTTTCCCATATCGGAAGCAGTGCATTTGATACCAGCGATCTTTCAAAAGTAGTTGTTAAGGGCAACGTTACAATGGTCGAAAGTATGGCCTTTAACGGATTCAGCGGAAAGGTATTCTTTGAAGGCGAAGTTAACAGAGTTGTTTTTGAAGCTTTCGGATATCCTCAGGACGGAGATACCGATATTTACTTCCTTAACGGACCGCCTAAAACTATTGAGATAGATGAATATGGCGCTTCCTTTGGACCCGGATCTGTTCTTTATTACCTTAAAGGTACCGAGGATAAATGGGAGTTTGATGAAAACGGCCTTTGGAACGGATACGAAGTTCATGAATACGATCCCGGTGCTATCGAAACCGGCGACACAAACGGTGACGGCGTTATCAATGCCCGTGACAGCCAGAGGCTTTATGAATATATCGTCGGAAAAAACAAAACCGATGACGAGACTGTAATTAAAGCGATGGACGTTAACGGCGACGGTGTTGTAAATGCCCGTGACAGCCAGAGACTTTATGAACATATTATCGGAAAAAATCCTTTGGATTAATAACAAAGTATAAAATATAACTTTAATTTGTAAATTGAGGGAAACAAAATCCCTGGTTATAAAAGGAGAAGTTGAAGATGAAAAAGAAAATTCTGTCCTTGGTATTAGCTTTGACCATGATTTTCGGCGGAATTGTTCCGGCTTTTGCTGTTGAACTTAAACCCATCGAAGATTATGTTCCCAATACCGAAGAAAACGAAGTAGTTTCCGGTGAGGAAGAAATCGTTGAAGAAATTCCTGTTATGTATGCAGCACAGACCGGATATTGCGGCGATTATCTTGACTGGGAATATGAAGCAGGTGTTCTTACCATTTTTGGTGAAGGCGCTATGTATGACTATACCGTCAAATCTTCTGTATTTGAAACAAAAGTTGATACTCCTTGGTTCAATTTTAAAGACAGCATTACTTCCGTAGTTATTGAAGATGCAACCACCATTGGTGATTATGCTTTCTACGGATGCTCCAAACTTGCTTCTGTTACCACTGCAGACAGTGTTGAATCCATCGGTGACGGTGCATTTTACGGATGCTCTGCACTTAAGGATGCTGTTCTCCCCAAAGAACTTAAAACAATCGGAACCAGTGCTTTTGAAAACGCAGGACTTAACGGTAAAGTAATTCTTGGCGAAAAAGTAACCTCCGTTGGCGAAAAAGTATTTAAAGGAACCTCCATTACCGAAGTAGGTATTCCTGCTGGAGTAGAATTTATTGGTATCGGCGCATTCTGTGCAAAAGAAGGTCTTGTAACCATCTCTGTTGCAGCAGAAAACGAAAACTATGTTGCTGTTGATAATGTACTTTTCAGCAAAGACATGAAAACCATTATGCAGTATCCCTCCGGAGCAGCTGCAGCAGAATATACCGTTCCTTACGGCGTTGAAAAAATCGAAAGCTATGCTTTTGCCGGCAATAACATCAAAACTGTTGTTGTTCCCGAAAGCGTAACTCTTGTTGAACGTCACGCATTTACCGGATGCACTAACCTTGAAAATGTTACCTTCGGCGGAAAAGCTCCCGAAGTTTATGCGGCAACGCATGACGACCCTTCCTTCAACGTTAAAACCGAACTTAACTATGTTGCAGGTTCCGAGGGCTGGGATCCCGTCGGCGGCGAATGGAACGGATATAAAGCAGTTCCTCTTGGCTTTGTGGAAATTGCAAGCGGAACCTGCGGCGATAACGCTGAATGGACCCTTGGAAGCGACGGAAAACTTGTTATCAGCGGCAGCGGCGAAATGTATGACTATGCAGTAAAATCTGTTCTTCCTACCATTTCCACCACTGCTCCCTGGGATGCATATAAAGAAGCTATCAAAGAAGTTTCTGTTGAAGACGGCATTACCTCCGTCGGAGCTGCTGCTTTCTACGGATGTGAATACATCGAAGAAGTTGAACTTGCAGATTCTGTAAAAGAAATCGGCAACATCGCATTTTACGGATGCAAAAAACTTGCTGCTGTTAAAGGTGCAAAAGGCCTTGTTACCATCGGAAACTCCGCTTTTGCAAGAACTTCCATTACTGAATTTACCGTTGCAAAAACCGTAACCTCTATCGGTACTAACGTATTTGATGAAACCGCAAAACTTGCTTCCATCAAAGTTGAAGAAGGCAACGCAAACTATGTTTCTGTTGACGGTGTTCTTTTCACCGCAGATAAAGAAACTCTTATCAAATATCCCTCTGCAGCAACTGCAGCTGAATATGTTGTTCCCAGAGGCGTTAAAACTGTTGAGATCCTTGCATTTGAAAACCCCAACCTCGCAAGAATTTATCTTCCCGAAAGCTTTGAAGAAGCTGAATATATGGCATTCTCCAAATGCGAAAGCCTTAAACATGTTTACTTCAGGGGCGACGCTCCCAAAGTTTCCGCAGCAGATATCCCGATTGCTTCTTTCGGCGAGGGTGTAACCCTTTATTATATCAGCGGAACCGAAGGCTGGACTGAAGGTACCTGGAACGGATATACCTGCAAAGTATGGGAAATTGATGTAATCGCAAGCGGAACCTGCGGCGAAGGCCTTACCTGGACTCTTGATGGTGCAGGAAAACTTATCATTTCCGGCGCAGGAAAAATGGATGATTATGATATCCTCTCCTATGACGGCGTTGATGCAATAACCAGCGCTCCCTGGGATAGCTATGAACGTTTTATCACTTCTATCTCCATCGGCAACGAAGTAACTTCCATCGGCGATAACGCATTCTATAAATATGAAAATGTTGGCGCCGCAGTAATCGGAACCACCGTTGAATCCATCGGCCAGAACGCATTCTATGGATGTGAAGGCGTTTCCAGAGTAATCCTTCCCGAAACCCTTAAAACCATCGGCGACGAAGCTTTTGCCGGAACCGGAATTACTGATATCACTGTTCCTGCTTCCGTAACCTCCATCGGAAACGATGCACTTAAAGATACCGATGCACTTGCAAACATCAAAGTTATCGAAGGCAACGCAAACTATGCTTCTGTTGACGGCGTTCTTTTCAGCGCAGACAAAAAAGCACTTATCAAATATCCTTCTGCAAAAGAAGGAACTTCTTATGAAGCTCCCGCAGGAGTTGAAACTGTTGAAAGCAACGCATTCGACAGCGAAAAACTTACTTCTGTAACTCTTCCCGAAAGCCTTAAAACCGTTGAGCACAGCGCATTTATCGGCTGCGAAAACCTTAAAGAGGTCGTATTTAACGGAAAAGAACCCACCGTAACCGAAGCCGGCAGTGAAGCTTCTTCCTTCGGCGAAAACGTTGTTCTTTACTATTTCGAAGATAACGGCTGGACCGTTGAAAACGAAAAATGGAACGGTTATACCACCAAAGTATATGTTGAATATCTCCGCGGCGACGTTAACGAAGACGGTTTTGTAAATGCCCGTGACAGCCAGAGACTTTATGAACACCTTGTTGGTAAAAAACCTCTTATCGAAGGTTCCAAAGGCCTTAAAGCAGCTGACGTTAACGAGGACGGCATTATCAACGCCCGCGACAGCCAGAGACTTTATGAACACCTTGTTGGTAAAAAACCTTTTGTATAAGATATGAAAGAAGCCCCGGATTTTCCGGGGCTTTTTTATTGTTTTGATATGATGAATGGAGTATAATACCATACATAAGATATCTTACATTTCGGAGGATAAAATGAAAAAGACCATAGGCCTTGTTGTTCTTATTCTTATGATTTTTGCTGTTTTTTCGGTCAATGCTTTTGCGGCAACAACCCTTGCAAGCGGTTATTGCGGCGGAGAAGGCGACGGAACAAATCTTACCTGGACCATAGACGGCGATGGGACCCTTACCATAAGCGGAACCGGTGCCATGAAAAATTATCACTGTAAGTTTGACGGTGTATCGTTTCAGTATCTTACAACCGCGCCATGGGGTGAATATCGTGACAAGATAAATACCCTTGTGCTTAGTGAAGGTATAACAACAATCGGTGAATACGCTTTCAGTGAGTGCTCAAATCTTAAAGGAGAACTTATGCTTCCGAGCACTTTAACAGACATAGAAGGATATGCTTTTAAAAGCTGCAGCGGTTTTACCGGAGATCTTATTATTCCGGACAGCGTAGTAAATATAGGCGCACTTGCATTCTATAAATGCGAAGGCTTTGACGGAAAGCTTGTAATAAGCAAAAATGTAACATCTGTTGAACAGGCAACTTTCCAGTCGTGTTATGGCTTGAGCGGAAATCTTATTATTCCTGAAGGAGTAACTAAAATTGCCAAATATGCTTTTAACGGCTGTAAAAGTTTTACAGGCGATCTTATAATCCCGGACAGCGTAACCGAAATCGGAGAAGAAGCATTTTCTGTTTGTGACGGTTTTGACGGAAAATTGGTAATAGGCAAAAATGTTTCGGTAATAGAAAAGGCAGCCTTTGAATTTTGCGATGCTCTTAAAGGTTCCGTTGTTTTAAGCGATAAAATAACAAATATCGGAAGCTATGCTTTTAAATTCTGCGGAATAAACGAATATTATTTTGAAGGAAATGCCCCAACCGTAACTGCGGCAGACGTGACGGGTTCTTCTTTTGATTCCGCTAAAGATACGATTTATTATCCTGCGGATAATACTTCCTGGGTCATAACCGACGGCCTTTGGAACGGATATAAAACCGCTGCGCTTATTGCATCCGGTTATTGCGGCGGAGAAGGCGACGGAACAAATCTCGCCTGGACCCTTACCGCGGACGGAACCCTTACCATAAGCGGAACCGGGAAAATGGCGGACTATGATTACGATTATGATGTATACGATAACGGCTATACCCATACAACCGCTCCCTGGTTTGCATATAAGGAAAGCCTTAATACCCTTGTTCTTAAAGAGGGCATAACCTATATCGGAAAATGCGCTTTTTCAAATCTTGATACCCTTAGCGGAAATCTTACACTTCCGAAGAGTCTGGAATCCATAGGCTATGCAGCGTTCAGCAA
The DNA here is from genome assembly GCA_017436125.1 of Oscillospiraceae bacterium. Lineage (GTDB taxonomy): Bacteria > Bacillota > Clostridia > Oscillospirales > Ruminococcaceae > UMGS1668. Next base: position 12,092 of record JAFSDS010000026.1, read on the forward strand.
ATGCTCCGGTTTCAGCGGAAATCTTGTTCTTCCCAATGGCCTTAAAACCATAGGCGCGCATGCTTTTGCCGAATGCGAAAACTTTGTTGGAAGCCTTACTATTCCGGAGAGCGTCACCGAACTCGGTGCTTCTGCATTCAGAGAATGCCGAGGATTTGACGGAACGCTCACCGTTCCGGGAAGCATTAAAGAAATCAATGAATGGACATTCTTTATCTGCGACGGATTCAGTAAGCTTGTTCTCGGCGAGGGCATAGAAACTATTAAACAGGAAGCTTTTTCAAACAGCGAAGGATATACAGGAAAACTTATCCTTCCGGAAAGCCTTGAATCCATAGGATATTCGGCTTTTCAGTATTGTGAAGGGTTCACCGGTGATCTTGTTATCCCGAACAGCGTAACATCCATCGGAGATTGTGCGTTCAAAGATTGCAGAGGTTTTGACGGAAAACTCGTCCTTTCCGAAAATCTTCTTTCCATAGGGGAACAGGCTTTCAGCTGGTGCAAAAACTTTAACGGCGACCTTATCATTCCGGACAGCGTAACGGAAATAGATGCCTATGCCTTCCAGACCTGCAGCGGTTTTGACGGAAAAATCGTTATAGGTAAAAACGTAAAAACCATTGGTATGAATGCCTTCAATAACTGCTCCGGACTTACCGGTGATCTTATTATTCCGGACAGCGTAACTGAAATAGGCGAAAGAGCGTTTGCTATGTGCGTAAAACTTGACGGGGAACTTGTTCTTTCAAAGAAGCTTACGAGAATAAATGACAGTGTTTTCGAATATTGCAAAAACCTTTCCGGAAAAGTTGTTATCCCGGCAAATATCCTGAGCATCAGGGATGATGCCTTTGATGAATGCGGAATCGATAAATTCTATTTTGAGGGCAACGCCCCCTCCGTAAGGATTGCAACGGCCACAAACTCCTCTTTTGATGCTGAAAAGGACGTTATTTATTATCCCGTCGGAAACGGCACCTGGGAGATTGTTGACGGAAAATGGAACGGCTATAATGTCAAAACATATGACCCTAATGTAAAAATTATGATCGGTGACTGCAATGGCGACGGGGTAATAAATGCCCGCGACAGCCAGAGGCTTTATGAGCATATTGTCGGTAAAAATCCCTTTGCAAAAGGTTCCGATGAATATACTGCCGCCGATGTTAACGGCGACGGAATCATCAATGCCCGTGACAGCCAGAGACTTTATGAACATATAGTCGGCAAAAATCCCCTTAATTAAAAGGTAAAATAAAATCTGTTATTTTAACAAAATTTTATAGTTTTATTTATAAAAAACGCCCAAAAGTGCTTGACATTTGGGCGTTTTTTCTTTATAATAATATGGTAGTTGTAAAGTAAAAAGCTTTACAAAACAAAGGAGGTGAACACAGTGCCGAAGGATATGAATATTTCTCTTCTGTTCGATTTTTACGGTGAGATCCTTACCGAAAAACAGCAGGACGTTATCGATTATTATTATAACGATGACCTTTCCCTTGCAGAAATTTCCGAGCATCTCGGCATCACGAGGCAGGGTGTTCGCGATTCCATAAAAAGGGCGGAGGCAACTCTTCTTGATATGGAAGATAAGCTTGGACTTGCAAAGCGCTTCCGCGAGATCCAGCGCGGACTTGATACTATCATAAGCGAAGCCCACGCTATCGAAGACGACAGCATCCGCGGAGCAACTATCCGTGACATAACCCAGCATACAATGAAAATTGTTGAAGTCGCTGGTCATCTTAACGATTAACGGAGAGAAAATATGGCATTTGAAGGATTATCCGATAAGCTTTCCGCTGTTTTTAAAAAGCTGAGAAACAAGGGAAAGCTCACCGAAAGCGACGTTAAAGCCGCTATGCGCGAAGTCCGCCTTGCTCTTCTTGAAGCGGACGTCAACTATAAAGTTGCAAAAGATTTCGTTGCAAAAGTAAGCGAAAGAGCTGTCGGCGCAGAGGTTCTCGAAAGTCTCACTCCCGCCCAGCACGTTATAAAAATCGTAAATGAGGAACTCACCGCTTTGATGGGCGAATCCAACGCAAGGATCCAGTTTTCATCAAAGATCCCGACGATAATTATGATGGTCGGTCTTCAGGGTTCCGGTAAAACCACCCATTCGGGCAAGCTTGCTCTTCATTTCAAAAAAATGGGCAGAAGACCGCTTCTTGTTGCGTGCGACGTTTACCGTCCTGCAGCAATCGATCAGCTTAAAGTTGTTGGAAGTCAGATAGATGTTCCGGTTTTTGAAATGGGCCAGATAGAGCCCCTCACCATCGCAAAAAAGGCCGTTTCTCACGCAAAGGACTATGGCAACGATATCGTAATACTCGATACGGCGGGCCGCCTTCATGTTGATACGGAGCTTATGGATGAGCTTCAGGGACTTAAAGATGAATTTAAACCCGAAGAAATTTTGCTTGTAATCGACTCCATGACCGGTCAGGATGCGGTAAACGTTGCCGCCGCTTTTAATGAAAAGCTCGGCATCACCGGTACCATCCTTACCAAGCTGGACGGCGATACCCGCGGCGGTGCGGCCCTTTCCGTAAGAGCTGTTACCGGCGCACCTATCAAGTTTATCGGTACCGGCGAAAAGCTTACCGATCTTGAACCTTTCCACCCGGACCGTATGGCTTCAAGAATCCTCGGCATGGGCGACGTTCTTACCCTTATCGAAAGGGCAGAGGAACAGATGGACGCCAAGAAAGCCGAAGAAATGGCCAAAAAGATGGGCGAAAACACCTTTGACCTCAACGATCTGCTTGAGCAGATGAAACAGGTCAAAAAAATGGGTTCCCTCAGTTCGATAGTCGCAATGCTTCCCGGAGCAAAGAAAAAGCTTTCCGACGAGGAAGAGGCGCAGGGCGAAAAACAGCTTAAGCGCACCGAAGCGATCATCAACTCCATGACTAAAAAGGAGAGGGCAAAACCTTCCATTATCGATGCAAAACGCAAAAAGAGAATTGCGGCAGGTTCCGGAACGGAAGTTTCTGACGTAAACCGCCTTCTTAAACAGTTTGAACAGATGCAGAAGATGATGAAACAGCTTTCCGGAAACGGAAAACAGGGCAGAAAGATGCGCCAGATGCTCAGCCAGATGGAAAATCAGGGCAATATGGGCGGCTTTGGCGGCGGAATGCCCTTTTAATTAAAGGTCTTTAGGCTATATGCCAAATGATAAATCAGTTTTAAATTTTTATTTAACCATAGGAGGAAAAAACAATGTCCGTTAAAATCAGACTGCGCCGCATGGGCGCTAAAAAAGCTCCCTTTTACAGAATCGTAGTAGCAGATTCCCGTTATCCCAGAGATGGCCGTTTCATCGAAGAAGTTGGCTATTATGATCCTACAAAAGAACCTTCCGTAATCAAAGTTGACAAAGAGAAAGTTGAAAAATGGATCGCTTCCGGCGCACAGCCCACCGATACCGTTAAAGCACTTCTCAAAATCGAAGGCGTTCTCTAATGCCGGAGGTTTTCAACATGGAAGAACTGCTTGCTGTAATCGCACGCGGCCTTGTTGAGGATAAGGATGCAGTTTCCGTAACTGTTGATGAGCCGGATGAGGAAGGTACCGTTGTTTACCATCTTCATGTTGCAGCTTCCGATATGGGAAGAGTTATCGGCCGTCAGGGCAAAATTGCCCGTGCGATCCGCACCCTTATGCGCACAGCTGCGAACCGTGCCGGCAAGAAAGTTGCTGTCACGATCGAATAATTTTCAAAAATCAGATTCCCTCGTCAAAACAATTTGACGGGGGAATTGTAAAATTATGCGAGGTTTTATTATATGAAAAAACAGTTTCTTGAAGTCGGCGAAGTTGTAACCGTCCATGGCCTTCGCGGAGATCTGCGCCTTTATCCATGGTGTGATCCGGGCGATATTGAGCGCAGCGCAAGAATGTATCTTGATGAAAACGGTGAACAGGAATACCGCGTTTCCTATGCCAAACCCCATAAGAATGTATATCTTGTTAAACTCAAGGGCGTTGATAATCCTGAAGAGGCAAGAAAGTTTATCGGCAAGGTCCTCTATATGAACCGCAACGATATCCCCATGAAAAAAGGCGATTATTTTATTCAGGATATCATCGGACTTAAAGTTGTTGATGCCGAAGGCAGAGTTTACGGTGAAGTTACCGATGTTGCTCCCACCGGCGCAAACGATATTTACTGTGTGTGTGATGCGGACGGAAAAGAAACCTGGATTCCCGCTATTCCTCAGGTAATAGATACCGTGGATATCGACGGCGGTGTTCTCACCATCACTCCCATGAAAGGACTTTTTGACGATGAGGATTGATATCGCAACTCTTTTTCCGGATATGTGTGAGGTTGTGCTCAGTACGAGCATCATAGGAAGAGCAAGAAAAGCGGGTTTTATCGAGGTTTATTGCCATAATATCCGCGATTTTTCCGAAGATAAACACCAGCGCGTTGACGCAGCACCTTATGGCGGCGGAAACGGAATGCTTATGCAGGCAGATCCCATCTATAAATGTTATGAGCACGTATGCGAAGAAGCGTGCTCAAAACCCTTTGTGATTTATATGTCACCCCAGGGGGCTGTGCTCAATCAGAAAATGGCTGTTGATTTTGCGAAAAATTATGAGCATCTGTTCCTCATCTGCGGACACTATGAGGGTGTTGATGAACGTATTATTGAGGAGATCGTCGATATGGAGGTTTCCGTCGGAGACTTTGTAATGACCGGCGGCGAGCTCGGTGCTCTTGTTCTTACTGATACCGTCGGAAGACTTTGCGACGGAGTTCTTTCGGAAGACGTTTGTTTTGAGGATGAAAGCCACTATTCCGGCCTTCTCGAATATCCTCAATATACCCGTCCCCAGATATGGCACGGAAGAGAAGTCCCTTCGGTACTTCTTTCCGGAAATCATAAGCTTATATCCGATTGGCGCCATGAACAGGCGGTAAAACGCACTATGGAAAAACGTCCGGATATGCTTAAAAAAGAGGAATAAAATGTTTGGAACAATAGTAAACGTTGCAACGGTTATTGCAGGCGGCCTTATAGGTATGCTCCTTAAAAAGGGCATCAAAAGCGAGATCATGGATAATGTGATGAAAGCGGAGGGCGTCGCTGTTCTGATAATCGGAATGAGCGGAGTTTTTACCAATATGCTTTCCGTTGGAGAAGAGGGAAAGATCGTTGAATCCGGCGGCCTTATCCTTCTTATAAGCCTTGCGCTGGGAACACTTATCGGTGAGCTTATCCGCCTTGATGACAGGATAAACGGCCTTGGAAGCTGGGTTGAGAAAAGAGTAAAAACCGATGGATTTGCAAAAGGCTTTGTTTCTGCATTCATCATTTTCTGCGTCGGCTCCATGAGCATTATAGGGGCGGTAAACGACGGACTTTCCGGAGACAGCAGCGTTCTTATAGTGAAAAGCGCCCTTGACTTTATAACCGCCATGGTGCTTGCATCCGCTATGGGTATAGGCGTTGTTTTTGCCTGTGTTCCGCTTTTTATGTATCAGGGCCTTATTTCGCTTTTTGCGTCTTTTATAAAACCGGTTATCGAAGCATATCCCGATATGATGATACAGTTTTCCATGGTCGGCTATGCCATCATTATGTGCATAGGCATCAACTTTATTGTCGGCCCTAAAATAAAAACTGCGAATCTTCTTCCGGCAATGCTCGTTCCGGTGCTGTATAACCTGCTTATAAATGTTTAAAACTTATGGTTATTTTAGACAAATAAGCTGAATAAATTTAACCGAGTTATGGGATTTTTATAGAAAATCACCTATTTCGTTGAATTGGAAAAATTAAACTGTTATAATAAATACAACAATTAAAATATTGTTTATGAGGAGATTTATTATATGTATTCTAATGCTGTTAAAGTTCAGAACCAGGTCGGCCTTCATGCTCGTCCCGCAACTTTCTTTATTCAGAAATCCAATGAGTTCAAATCCTCTATTTGGGTAGAAAAAGACGAAAGAAGAGTTAATGCAAAAAGCCTTCTCGGCGTTCTTTCTCTCGGAATCACCGGCGGAACCGAAATCACCATCATCGCAGACGGTGTCGATGAAGAAGAAGCTGTAAATTCTCTTGTAAAACTTGTTGAATCCGGTTTTGCTGACTGATCAATAAAAATTTGAATTTTTTGCGCCGCAAGTAGTGATATTTGCGGCGTTTTTTGTTACAATAGAGAAAATATAAAATCCGTAAAAAGGAGGCCGGAAAAATTGGATAACCCGAGATTGCCCTATCTTCATGAAAAAACACTTTCGCTTCCGATGGAACCCGGCGTCTATATAATGCATGATAAAAGCGGAAAAGTAATCTACGTCGGAAAAGCAAAAAAACTGAAAAACCGCGTAACAAGCTATTTTCGCAATGTTGAAAAACATCTTCCGAAAGTTTATAAAATGGTGGAGCATGTTCACGATTTTGAATATATAGTGACGGACAGCGAATTTGAGGCGCTTATTCTTGAATGCAGCCTTATAAAGCAGTATTCGCCAAAGTACAACATTCTTCTTAAAGACGACAAAGGATACAGCTATGTCCGCATTTCTCCGGGACCATACAGCAAGCTTACGGGCGTTTTACAGAAAAACGACGACGGCGCGGAATATCTCGGTCCATATATAAGTTCATACGTTGTTCGCCAGACCGTTGCGGAAGCAAATAAGGCGTTTATGCTTCCAACTTGCAGCAGAAAGTTTCCCCAGGAATTCGGAAAGGGAAGGCCCTGCCTCAACTATTACATCAAAAACTGCATGGGCGTTTGCCGAGGAAGGATCTCTGAAGAGGAGTATAACGAAACCCTCAATGAAGCATTGGATTTTATAAAAGGCGGAAGCGCCGCATCCGTTGAAAAGCTTACGGAAAGAATGTTTGCCGCGGCAGAAGCGGAAGATTTTGAGCGGGCGGCAGTTCTTAGGGACAGAATAAAGGCCATAGAAGGCATTTCCAGCCGCCAGAAAGTCGTTTTCTCAAAGGTAAAGGAACAGGACGTTGTCGCCATCGCAAAAAGCGGAGAAAACTGCTGTGCTGTTGTTCTCAGTTTCCGCGGAGGAAGACTTGTTGATAAGGACGAATACATCCTTAAAGATTTTGGAACGGAGCCGGCCTTTGTAACGGAGTTCCTCCAGAGTTTTTATTCCGAAAGGACTGATATTCCAAAGGAGATAGCACTCCATGAAAAATGCGAGGATGCGGAACTTCTGGAACGCTGGCTTTCCGAAAAAGCCGGAAGAAAAGTAAGCATAACCGTTCCGCAAAAAGGCGAACGCAAACAGGTCACGGATATGGCCTATAACAATGCGGCGGAGCGCCTTTCTCATGAAAAATCAAGAACAAGCAGAGAAGTTGCGGTTCTTGATGAACTGGGAAGGCTTCTCGGCATGGAAAAAGCGCCGGAAATAATAGAAGCATACGATATCTCGAACTTCGGTGCGGAAACGGTTGTCGGCGGAATGGTCGTTTATGAAAACGCAAGACCGAAACGAAGCGATTATAAAAAGTTTTCCATAAAAACCGCCGTTGCTCCGGATGACTATGCCTGTATGTGTGAAATGCTGGAGCGCCGGTTCAATCATTATTTTGAGGAGCAGGGAAGCGGGTCTTCCTTCGGAAGAAAACCGGATCTTATCCTTCTGGATGGCGGCAAAGGCCATGTTGCGGCGGTCCAGGAACTTTTTGACCGTATGGGAATCGACGTGCCTCTTTTCGGTATGGTAAAGGACGACCGCCACAGAACCCGCGCCATCGCAAAAAACGGCGGAGAAATCGCTATTTCTCCCGTAAGAGAGGTTTTTAACTTTGTAACGGCGGTCCAGGACGAAGTCCACCGCTTCACCATTGGATACAGCCGCCAGAAGCACGCAAAAACAAATTTTGAAATGCTTATAACAAAGGCCGAGGGCATCGGACCAAAGCGCGCCGCCGCCCTTATGAAGCATTTTAAAACCATGAAAGCTATAAAAGCGGCAACGGAGGAGGAACTTTGCGAAGCTCCGGGAATGACTGCGGCGGCGGCAAAATCACTAAGGGAATTCCTTGACAGCGAAGAATAACATTGACATTTATGCCGAAAAATAGGATAATAGAACTATCCCAAACGGAGGTATTTTTATGAGAGTTATTACCGGAACTGCAAAGGGAAAACGCCTTGTTACCCCGGAGGGCAGAGATGTTACCCGCCCCACCGGAGAGAAAGTTAAAGAGGCTCTTTTTTCTTCTATCCAGTTTCTTATAGAGGGTGCGGATGTGCTCGATCTTTACGCAGGAAGCGGCCAGCTTGGTATCGAGGCTCTTTCCCGCGGAGCAAGATCCGCCGTTTTTGTTGACAGCGCAAAGGCTGCACAAAAATGCATAACCGAGAACCTTAAAAACTGCGGTTTCACCGATATGGCAAAGCTTAAAACCGGGGATGCGCTTATGTATCTTTCCAGCGCATTTGAAAAATTCGACATCGCATTTCTTGATCCGCCATACGCGGCGCAGCAGCTTCCGATAGTGCTTCCTGCGCTTTCAAAAGTTATGCGTCCCGGCGGCGTTGTGCTTTGTGAAACTTCAAAAACTATCGATCTTCCCGAAGAGATCGGAAAACTTGTTAAAGCGAAAGAATACCGCTACGGAAGCACAAAAGTGCTTATGTATAAACGCGGCGAGGACTGATATGAAAAAAGCAGTTTGCCCCGGGAGCTTTGATCCCATCACAAACGGGCATATCGACATTATTAAAAGAGCGGCGGAACTTTTTGATGAAGTTACCGTTCTTGTTGTGACAAATCCGGATAAAAATTGCGTTTTTTCTCCGGAAGAAAGATGCACCCTTATAGAAAAAGCTGTTGAAGGCATCGACGGAGTAAAGGTCGATTGTTTCAGCGGGCTTTTGGCGGATTACGTAAAACAAAACGAAATGAATGCCATTGTTAAAGGCATCCGTTCCTCTTCGGATTTTGAGTATGAGTTCCAGATGGCTCTTGCCAACAGGAGCCTTGCTCCAAACGCAGAAACGGTTTTTATTACTGCGGATCCGCAGAATATGTACGTAAGCTCAAGCCTTATAAGGCAGATAGCAACCTTTGGAGGAGATGTTTCCGACTTTGTTCCGAAGGTTATTGTTGAGGAAATTGAAAAAAGACTTAAATAAACAGGGGAGGACATAAATTATGCCTATTGAAGAGATCCTTGATCAGCTTGATGAACTTATTGACCGTTCCTGGTCCCTTCCGCTTACCGGCGGACGCTGTGTTGTTGACGCAGACAAAGTACGCGAACTTCTTGATGACGTTCGTCTTAATTTGCCCACCGAAATAAGACAGGCTCAGTCCATCGTTGCAGACCGCACCGAAATCGTTGACGCCGCAAAGAAAGAGGCAGAAGCAATCATCGCCCGCGCAGAAAAACGCGCAGCCGCTCTTGTTGAGGAACAGGAGATCGTTCGCCAGAGCAAAAACAAAGCCGCTGAAATCACCCAGCAGGCACAGCAGCAGAGCCGCGAAATGCGCCAGAGCGCAAAAGACTTTGTTGACAGCATCCTCAAGAATACCGAGGAAACTCTCGGCGCTTCCCTCAACGAAGTTAAAAGCACCCGCGCCGCATTCAACCAGCAGCAGAAAGCTGCCCAGGCTTCTGCACAGCAGGCACAGAAATAATGATTTTAAAAGCGCTTCTTTTTCAGAAAAAGAAGCGTTTTTTATCACCAAAAATCCCCACGAAAGAGGATTTTTTGATTTGAAATCACAATAAAAACCCATAAAAAAGCCCGTTTTTATCAAACGGGCTTTTTTCTTTTCCACATATTCCCACAAAGCACGAAAAATGCCGATTTTTCGCATTGTTAAGCCAAAAAATTAATTTGTAAATTTTTCAAAATACTATTGCATTTTCTGTATTTTGATGTATAATATTAATGAAAGTGGTGAATTGTGGGGAGAAGTGGCTAAACTTTTTCAAAATTCATCAAAAAACGGAAAGGGAGGGAAGACAATGTTCATCGGCGAATATTACCACAGTCTTGATGAAAAAGGCCGCGTTAATTTTCCGGCAAAGCTTCGCGAAGAGCTTGGCGAACAGTTTGTTATAACAAAAGGCCTTGATGGCTGTCTTTCCGTCTATTCCATGGCTTCGTGGGAACGCATTAGCGAGATCGTTGCCGGACTTCCTCAGGCAAAGGCAAGAGATCTTAAACGCTTTATGTTCTCCGCCGCTACCATTGTTAACCCGGACAAACAGGGAAGAGTTCTTGTAACTCCGACCCTCCGCACTTTTGCAAACATTGTAAAAGATGTTGCTGTTATCGGCGCTTCCGATCACGTTGAACTCTGGGATAGAGAAACCTGGATAAAACGCAATTCCGAAATCGATTCCGATGAAATTGCAAAAGCGATGGACGAACTTGGATTCTGAGGTGGCCGGGATGAGTGAAATGGATTTTCAGCATATTTCGGTGCTCCTTAACGAATGCATCGAACAGCTTAATATAAAACCCGATGGCATTTACATCGACGGAACTGCCGGCGGCGCCGGACATTCTTCCGAAATTGCAAAACGTCTTACAACCGGAAAACTTATCGCGCTGGATAAGGACCCGGATGCAATAAAAACCGCGACCGAACGGCTCGCAAAATACCCTTGCGCCGAGGTTATCCGTTCCGACTTTGCCGAGATTCCCGCAGTTCTCGACAGACTTGGAATAGAAAAGGCAGATGGAGTCCTGCTTGACCTCGGCGTAAGCTCCCATCAGCTCGACGCGGCTGAAAGGGGTTTCAGCTATCACAATGAAGCGCCTCTTGATATGCGTATGAGCCAGGAAGGAACTTCTGCATACGACATCGTAAACAATGCTTCCGGTGCCCAGCTTGCGAAGATACTTTACGATTACGGCGAAGAAAAATTTACTCCGCGAATCGTCAACGCTATTGTTGATGCAAGAGCGGTAAAACCTATAGAAACAACAACTGAGCTTGCAGAAATCGTTAAAAACGCATATCCTGCGGCAGCAAGAAGAGGGGGCGGACATCCGGCTCGTCAGACTTTCCAGGCTCTTCGCATCGCAACAAATGGGGAACTTGATCGCCTTGCGGAAGCGCTTGACAGAGTTTTTGACAGACTTGCTCCCGGCGGAAGGTTTGCGATAATCACCTTCCATTCCCTTGAGGACAGAATGGTCAAAAGAGCTTTTGCGGAATACACAAAAGGCTGCACCTGTCCTCCGGAATTTCCGGTTTGTGTTTGCGGAAAGACCCCAAGGGGAAAACTTACAACAAGAAAACCTATCGAGCCCACCAAAGAGGAGCTTGAATATAACCACAGGAGCAGAAGCGCAAAGCTTCGCGTAATTGAAAAACTTTGAGTTTGAGGAATTTTAAAATTTTGAGAGGGGGAAAAAGTTTTGTCAGCAGAGGTTGCTTATGTTCTTGAAAATTTTGCTGCCAAAACAGCCGTTGAGCAAGATAAAGAGCTCAAAAGCCGTTCTTTAAGAATAATCCAGAACCGCAGAAAAGAAAAAGGCATTGCTCCGGCAAAAATCATCCTCGGAGCAATTATGACCATAGTTATCTGCGTTGTAATGATTTACAGCCAGGTAGTTCTTACCGAGCTTACCAGCGAAGTTGGTTTTTATGAAAATCAGATAACTGACCTCAACACCGAATATGTAAGACTTCAAAGCGAACTTGAAGCAAGCACCTCCATAAAAACCCTTGAGGAAGCGGCAGAAAACAAACTCGGTCTTGCAAAAATCGATTCCAGCCAGGTGGAATATGTAAGCCTTACCGGAACGGACGACATCACTGTTGCCCAGACCGGCGGCATATATCTTGCTGAGCAGTATTGGAATAATTTCGTTGCATTCATTGCGGAATACTTGCCCTTCTGAAATAATAATATAAACAATGTAGCGCCGCTGCGTCTTTATGTTAAGCGGCGCTGTCTTCATAATTGGGGATAAGACCGAAAAGGGTCGAAAACTTGGTGAAAGGAGTAAAATAAGAGGAAAAATGAGTAAATCACCAAGCGCGGTTATAAGAATAAGAATTTTAGCGGCGTGCATTGCCATAGCTTTTATAGGCTTTGGTATTCTTTTGGTGCGCCTTTTTCAGATTTCAATAATCGATTCGGAAAAATATCAGCAGGAGGCGGCGGAAAACCAGTTTCAGGTAACCTCCATTTCTCCGGAACGCGGAACCATTTATGATACCAACGGCAATAAGCTTGCCATGAGTACCACCGCATGGACAGTCTGCGTTTCTCCCGCGGATATCAAAAACGACACACAGAGAAACCTTATCGTTTCCGGACTTTCGGAAATTCTTGGGGTTAAAGAGGACTATGTCAGGGAAAAATGTGAAAGAAGCAACTACTATCAGGTCATCAAGGCCAGAGTTGATAAAAAGGCTGTTGAAGAGGTAACCGCCTTTGCGGCAAACAACGGTGTTTCAAAATGCGTTTTCATAAGAGAAACCGTTTCCCGTAAGTATCCTTATGAGAACTTTGCTTCCTCCGTTATCGGTTTTGTAAACTCCGAATACGTTGCGTCCTACGGTCTTGAAGCACAGTATGATGAAGTTTTAAGCGGCACCGCCGGAAAACTTATTTCCGCAAAGGACTCCTGGGGCCAGGCAATGCCCTTCGGCTATGACGAGCTTTATTCCTCCGAAGACGGAAACAGCATAGTTACCACTCTTGACGAAGGTATCCAGTATTTTGTTGAAAAACACCTTGAACTTGCGGTAAAGGAACACAGCGTTCAGGAACGCGGAGCCTGTATCGTAATGGACGTCAACACCGGCAAGATCCTTGCCATGGCGACCAAAGGTGACTTTGACCCTAACAACTATACAGCTCTTCCGGATTCCGTAAAGGAAGAGATCGAAAAACTTCCGGAAGATGAACAGGGTGCCGCAACTCAGGATGCCCAGTTTGCCATGTGGAGAAACAAGGCAATTTCCGACCCCTATGAGCCCGGTTCCGTTTTCAAGATCATAACTCTTGCGGCGGCTCTTGACAGCAACACGACCACCCTCGGCGACAGCTTTACCTGTATAGGTTATGCAAATGTTGCGGACAGAAAGATTTCCTGCTGGAAGAACTTCGGCCATGGAGAACAGACCCTTGCGGACGCAGTACAGAACTCCTGTAACCCGGCTTTCATCCAGATAGGCCTTAACATGGGCATAAGCAACTTTGAATATTATTTTGAAGCTTTCGGCTTTACCGATAAAACCGGAATCGACCTTCCCGGTGAGGCAAACAGCATTTACTATAACAACGGCATGACCGAGATAAACCTTGCGTCAAGCTCCTTTGGCCAGACCTTTAAAGTAACTCCCATCCAGCTTGTTTCCGCTGTTTCTGCGGCGGTAAACGGCGGAAATCTTTATAAGCCCTATCTCGTACAGAGAGTTATTTCCGAAGACGGAAGCATTGTTGAGGAATATGAGCCCACCCTTGTTCGCCAGGTTATTTCCGAACAGACTTCCAAAACCGTTGTTGAGATACTTGAAACCGTTGTAAGCGACGGTTCCGGCCGAACCGCGGCTGTTCCAGGATACCGTATCGGCGGCAAGACCGGTACTTCCGAAAAACTTGATGACGTTAATGAAGAAGGAAAAGTTGAAAACTATGTTTCCTCCTTCCTTGCGGTAGCTCCCATCGAAGATCCTCAGATAGTTGTTCTTCTTCTTCTTGATGAAGCACAGATGGAAAACCCTTACGGTTCCGTTGTTGCGGCTCCGGTTGTCGGTGCAATGCTTGCGGATATTCTTCCTTATATGGGAATCGAACCGAACTACACCCAGGCGGAACTTGACGCCATGACCGGAAAGGTCAAGGATGTTACCGAAAATCTTGTTCATGACGCAATGACCACTCTTCGCCTTCAGGGCTATTCCGTAACCATAGTGGGCGAAGGTACCACCGTTGTTGCCCAGTCGCCGGAAGCAGGTTCCCAGCTTGCCGCAGGCGGCACCATTACCCTTTATACCGACGAAAGCCTTATCCCGAAAGAGATAGAGGTCCCGGATGTTGAGGGCATGACTGTTACCGAAGTAAACAATGCTATAATCGGCGCGGGACTTAAACTTAAGCTTATCGGCGTAAGCGAATCCGCAACCGATCAGATAGCCTACATACAGACTCCCGCAGCCGGAGAAAAGGTAATGCCGGGAACTATCATAGAAGTCAGCTTTACTGTAAAAGAACCCGAAGAGGGCGAAGGCTGATAACAGAAAAAACATTTTAATCGGAGGTGATCCCTTTGCTTTTATCCGAACTTTTAAGGGATGTTGAATATACCGGAAAAATTGAAGATATTGAAATAAGGGATGTCACGGGTGATTCCAGAAGAGTTGAACCCGGCTCTGTTTTCGTATGCATAAAGGGCGGAAACATAGACGGTCACGAATATGCCGCCGCCGCAAAAAGAAACGGCGCCGCATGGATAGTTGCGGAGCGGGATACCGGAATTGCCGAACAGATAATCGTTCCTAATTCAAGGGCGGCATACGCCGTTATGTGTGCAAATATAAACGGCCGCCCCGCCGAAAAAATGAAGCTTATCGGCGTTACCGGAACAAACGGAAAAACAACAATAACCTATCTTATAAAACATATCCTTGAATCCGCCGGCAAAAAAGTCGGACTTATCGGAACCATCCAGAACGTTATCGGCGATATCGCTCTTCCGGCAAAATATACCACCCCGGATGCGGCGGAGCTTCATGTCATCTTTTCAAGAATGGCAAACGCCGGATGCGACTATGTTGTAATGGAAGTTTCTTCCCAGGCGCTTGACCAAAAGCGTGTTGAGGGATGTCATTTTGAAACGGCGGTTTTCACCAATCTTACCCAGGATCACCTTGATTATCACGGCACGATGGAAAACTATTTTGAAGCAAAAAAAGAGCTTTTCAGGAACTGTGAAAACGCGGTACTCTGCATCGATGACGAATACGGAAAGACCCTTGCAAAAGAACTTTCCTGCCCGGTAAAAACCGTTTCAATAGGCGATATCCTTGCGGACTATACAGCCCATGACGTTAAAAACTCCGGCGGCGGATGCAAATTCGCCATGGTCGGAAAAGGAGATATCGGAAGAGTAAAATTTTCCATGCCCGGAAAATTTTCCGCTTCCAACGCAATGCTTGCGGCCTGCGCCGCAATGAACTGCGGCCTTTCTTTTGAAGAGGCCGTTGAAGGTCTAAATTCCTGTCCGGGAGTTAAGGGCAGGGTGGAGGTCATCCATTCCGGAGATTTTACCGTTATCCGCGATTTTGCCCACGGACCCGACGCCCTTGAAAAAGTTTTGGATTCCATCAGAGAATGCGCAGAGGGAAGGATAGTCACCCTCTTCGGCTGTGCCGGAAACCGCGATAAAACAAAACGTCCTCTTATGGTAAATGCCGTTGCGGCAAAATCCGATTTTATGATACTGACAAGCGATAACCCCCGCCATGAACCGGTTGAGGAGATCGCAGAAGATACTCTTCCTGCAATCAAAAAATGCGGCGTTCCGTATCACTATGAGCCGGACAGATACAAAGCAATAAAATGGGCCCTTGAACATTGTGAAAAAGGCGACGTTCTTCTTCTTGCAGGAAAAGGCCATGAGGATTATCAGGTCCTTGATTTCGGAACCGTTTATTTTGACGAAAAAGTCATAGTAAAAAATTTTATTGAAGAAATGGAAAAATAAAGCGAAAGGGGAATGAACGCTTTGCTTCCGCTTAAACTTAAAGAGATTGCTGAGGCCATCGGCGCAAAAACAAATAAAGAGATCCCGGATATTGAAATAACCAATATCTGTACGGATTCAAGGGATGTTCGCCCCGGCAGCATATTCGTCGCCCTTTGCGGCGAAAGATTTGACGGCCACGCTTTTGTAAAAACCGCTATGGAAAAGGGCGCCCTTTGGGCTGTTGTTCAAAAAGAAGGGGACTATGGAACGGATAACCTTCTTTTCGTAAACACCACCCGCCAGGCTTTTCTTGATATTGCCGGCCTTTACCGAAGCAAATTCACTCCTAAAGTAATTGCGGTAACCGGTTCCGTAGGCAAAACCACCACAAGGGAAATGATAGCCGCCGTTATAAAGAGCAGGTATAACACCCTTAAAACAGAAAACAATCTCAATAACGAAGTGGGCGTTCCCAAAACCATTCTTGAACTTGACGAGAGCATTGAAGCTATGGTGCTTGAATTCGGAATGACAAATCTTGGCGAAATAAGGGAACTTACCGTTCCGGCAAAACCGGATATCGCGGTAATAACCTGCATCGGTACCTGCCATATCGAAAACCTCGGTTCAAGAGAAAACATAAGAAAAGCGAAGCTTGAGATAATAGAAGGCCTTAAGGAAGGCGGAACGCTTCTTCTCAATAAAGATAACGATATGCTCCGGGATATTTGTCTTCCAAAGCAGAATGTGGTATACTATGCTGTTGAGGACAACACTGCGGACATCACCGCAAAGGATATTGTTGAGCAGGACGGCGAAACGGATTTCGTTATCTGCTGCAAAACAGGAGAATACCGTGCTCATATTCCTACAATGGGTGTCCATAACGTGCTCAATGCCCTTGCGGGTTTTGGTGCCGGTGTTGCCGCAGGTATGGAGCCGGAGGAATGTGCAAAGGCGCTTGCATCCTTTAAAAATACCGGAATGCGCCAGAAAGTTAAAACTTGCCGCGGAGTAACGGTGGTCGAAGACTGTTACAACGCAAATCCGGATTCTATGAAAGCCGCTCTTAATACCCTCGGTGCTCAAAAAACCACCGACGGTGCTCAAAAAATAGCCGTGCTCGGCGATATGCTCGAACTTGGAACCGTTGCGGAAAGTTCCCATTATGAAATCGGAAAACTTGCGGCGGAAAAGGCGGATGTTCTTTTCTGCTGCGGTGAACTTTCAAGGCTTATTGCCGCGGGAGCATGGGTAAACGGGATGAAAACAACAGCTTTTCATTTTGAAACAAAGGAAGACCTTGCTGAAAAACTCAGAAAAACCGCAAAACCCGGCGATATTATCTGGCTTAAAGCCAGCCGCGGAATGAAATTTGAGGATATCGCAGAGGCATTTTACGAAGAAAACTGACAAAACGGAGGAATAAATATGCAGATAGCATTGGTAGCATTTGTTGCTTTTGCAATTTCGGCCCTTTCCGGCCATTGGCTTATCCCCGCCCTTAAAAAACTTAACTTTGGCCAAAGCATTCTTGAAATCGGCCCAAACTGGCATAAAAGCAAGGAAGGAACCCCCACCATGGGCGGCATTATGTTCATCATCGGCATTATCGCCGCAAGCTGTCTTGCTTTCTTCTTCCTTCTCGATGCTCCGGCAACAGAAAAGATCAAATACGGAAGCGGCCTTGTAATGGCCCTCGGATACGGCCTTCTCGGCTTCATTGATGACTATACCAAGGTAGTCCGCAAACAGAATGAAGGCCTTACCGCAAAACAAAAACTTATCGGCCAGGTTCTTCTTGCGGTTATGTTCCTTGTTGGCCTTCATATTTCCGGAACTCTTTCCACCGTTCTTGTTATCCCTTTTATCGGCCAGCTTGATATCGGATTCCTTTACTATCCTCTTGCTGTATTCATCATTGTCGGCGCTTCGAATGCGGTTAACCTTACCGACGGAATCGATGGACTTTGTTCTTCCGTAACTTTTGTCTGCGCATGCGGATTTATTGTTATGGCAGCCATTCTTGAACATACTTCCATGAGCTTTATGGCTGCTGCCCTTGCTGGCGGATGCGCGGGCTACTTCCTCTGGAACTGCTATCCCGCAAGAGTATTTATGGGAGATACCGGCTCGCTTTTCCTTGGCGGAATGGTCTGTGCCCTTGCGTTCGGACTCAATATTCCGATGATCCTTGTTTTTGCAGGTATTGTTTATGTTATCGAAACCCTTTCCGATATCATCCAGATCGGAAGCTATAAACTCCGCAAAAAACGCGTTTTCAAAATGGCACCTATTCACCACCATTTTGAACTCAGCGGCTGGAGCGAATGGAAAATTGTTATTGTATTCTGCATTGTAGGTCTTTGCGGTGCGGCAATTTCCGTTCTTGCGGTCACTATGATTTGATTTATCCCCCTTTTTTAAGAAAGGATCCAAATGAAAGCTATTACGATTGATTTAGAAAGCTTTATACCGCGTTCTGCGGCAAAAGAGCACCTTTTTTTGCCGAAGAAGAAAAGAGGAAAAATCGACGTTACTTTTCTGACGCTGGTTTTGGTTCTTCTTACCTTCGGTCTTGTTATGCTCTTTTCTGCAAGCCATGCTTTTGCTTTTTATAATGACGGCGACAGCTTTTATTATATCGAGCGTCAGCTTGTTTTTGCGGTAATGGGCGTTGCGGCAATGCTTTTTATATCCCAGCTGAACTATAAATGGCTCCGGAAATGGTCCGTTGTTATTTTCATCGGCGCGGTGCTCCTCCTTCTCTATACAGATATTTTCATGCGCGACCAATACGGTTTTGCAAGATGGTTCTATATTTTCGATTTTTCGTTCCAGCCTTCGGAGATCGCAAAATTTGCAATTATCGTTCTTTTTGCACATCTGGCTGCAACAAACTCCGATAAAATGGGAACTTTCCGCTACGGTGTTCTTCCTTTCGGAATCTGCCTTGGAACCGTTGCTCTTCTTGTTATATTGAGCCGTCACCTTTCCGGTACCATTATCGTCGGTATTCTCGGAATCGCTATGATGTGGTTTGGCGGAACAAAACTCCGCTATTTTGCAATGCTGGTCGGCGCAGGAGCTGCGGCGGTTATCGTTGTTCTTATTGTTCCGGCCTTCATGGAATACGCCGGTGACCGCGTTACAACCTGGCTTGATCCTTATTCCGACCCTCTCGGTGCAGGATTCCAGACCATTCAGGCACTTATCGCCATCGGTTCCGGCGGACTTTGGGGCGTTGGACTCGGAAACTCCCGCCAGAAATACCTCTATATCCCGGAACCGCAGAACGACTTTATTTTCCCGGTTGTTGTTGAAGAGCTTGGCTTTATCGGTGCAGCTCTTGTTATAATTCTTTTTGCGCTTCTTGTTATCCGCGGATACGTTATCGCAATGCGCTGCCCGGATAAATTCGGCGCTCTTCTTGCGGCAGGATGCGTTACCCATATCGGCCTTCAGGTTCTTCTTAACATCGCCGTTGTTACAAACACAATACCGAACACCGGTATTTCTCTTCCGCTTTTCTCATACGGCGGAACAGCGCTTTTGATGACCCTTGGTGAAATGGGCGTTGTTCTTTCCGTTTCAAAAAATTCCTCGATAAAAAAGAGCTAAAAGGAGGAAAATATGAAGATACTTTTCGCCTGCGGCGGAACCGCCGGACATATTAATCCTGCGGTTGCGGTTGCAAATTATATGAAAGAAAACGATCCGGAGACAGAGATACTTTTTGCCGGCAACCCCAACGGAATGGAAGCAAGGATCGTTCCCAATGCGGGCTATGATTTTGCTCCGATAAAAGTTCTCGGAATCCAGCGCAGACTTTCCATGCGCAACATAAAAAACAACGTAAAAGCCCTTTGGTATCTTGCAACAAGCTCCGCAAGGGCAAAAGAGATAATCGACGGCTTTAAGCCGGATATCGTTATCGGAACCGGCGGCTACGTAAGCGGCCCGGTTGTCAGAAAAGCCGCTTTGATGGGATATAAGACCATCGCCATGGAAAGCAATGCTTTTCCCGGAATGACCACAAAGCTTCTTGCAAAACATGTTGATAAAATCCTTCTTGACGTTGAAGAAAGCAAAAAATTCCTTCCGGAAGGAAAGGAATATGTCGTTACCGGAAATCCCGTCCGCCAGGAAATTTTCAGCCAGGACAGAAAAGCCGCGAGAGAATTTTACGGAATTGGAGACAGGATCTGCATCCTTTCCTTTGGCGGAAGCCTTGGTGCTCAAAGGCTTAACGAAGCGGTTGCAGAGCTTATGGCATGGCATCTTGGCGAAAAAGATTTTGTCCATATCCACGGTTCCGGCTCCTATTACGGACCCTCCTATTATGCGGATATGCTCAAGGAAAAAGGCATAAATGCTGATGAGCATAAAAACCTTATAATCCGCGAATACATAAACGATATGCCCCGCTGTCTTGCGGCGGCGGACCTTGTTATTTCCCGCTGCGGCGCCATAACCCTTGCGGAACTTAAAGCCGCGGGAAGAGCCTCCGTGCTCATCCCTTCTCCCAATGTTGCGGAAAATCACCAGTATCATAACGCCATGGTGCTCGCAAATCACGAAGCCGGCGTTGTTATTGAAGAAAAGGACCTTACAGGTGAGCTTCTTTGCAAAACCGTAAAGGAACTTACCGAAAATCCGGAAAAACTTATAAAACTTTCCGAAAACGCAAAAGCTCTTGCAATAACCGATGCAAACGAACGCATCAGAAAAGAAATTATTTCTCTTTACGAAAGATAACGGAAAATGAAGTTCAGATTTAAAAAAACGGAGAAAAAGCAAACCGAAGGAAGGTTTGTGGATAATGCGAAGAAAAAGCAGCGCAAAGCGGCAAAACGCCGCAGACTTACGCCGTTTTTAATCGTCATGTCCGTTTTTATCCTTGCCGCGGCGATTTATCTTTGCCTTACGATGCTTTTCAACGTTGACCGCATTGAGATCATCGGCAACACCCTCTATGAGGAAAGGGATCTTATCGAAACTTCCGGTATTGAAAAAGGCGAAAACCTTTTCGAGGTTGATACAGCCTATGCGGAAAACAAGCTCTATGCGGTTTTCAGCTATGTTGAGGAAGTTGAGGTAAAACGAAGTTTTCCCAACGGTGTTACCATCACCATCACAGAAGCGGAGCCTTTTTCCGTAATTGAGGAAGCGGACGGCTATACCCTCGTAAGCGCAGGAGGAAAAGTTCTTGAACGCGGACTTGAGGAAGTTCCGAGAGGTATGCTTTCCGTTCGCGGAATAAGCACCATCACCAGTACGGAGGACGATATCAAACGAACCGAACTCATGCAGAGAATCATAAATACCATGCGTGAACTTGAGATGGAGGGATATGATTTCCTCGATCTTCGTGATACCCTCGATATCACCATGATTTATGACAACAGGGTTAGGGTCCAGCTTGGAAACGAACTTGAACTTGAATATAAACTCCAGTTTGCGGATAAAGTTATCCGGGAAAATCTTTCAAAAACCGGCTATCAGCTTGTTGATGCTTCCGTACCGGGAGAGATAATGACTAAGGAAATGACCGTTTCTCCCTGGGATTCCCTCGGAAGAGTTTCCGGAACAGGCTATGCGGACGAGGATGAGGAATAAATATGAAAAAATACGACAGAATGTTTTCGATAAGCCTTGCGGTTATCGGTTTTAGTAATATTATATTTGCGGGTTCAAATATTTTTGAATTTGAACTTCCGGGTGTGATAGTTATTCTGATCGGGATTCTGAATGTTGCGGCTGCAGTAATGCTGATTTATTCTTCGGTTAAAAAGATGAATTGAAAAGGAAATTGATATAAAAAGAATTGGCGGAGGAAGATTCTTCCGCCTTTTCTTTTTATGTCGAAATTTTTTGATAAAATAATAAGAAAAAATATTATATATACCTTGCAAAAAAGTATTGGATTTGATAATATTGTATATAGGATTATTCTATCCATTTGAGGAAGTTAAAACGGAGGATAGTTAGATATGCAGATGAATTTTGATATGGATAATGAAACCGGTCGTGTTATTAATATAAAAGTTGTCGGTGTTGGCGGCGGCGGCGGTAACGCAG
This sequence comes from Oscillospiraceae bacterium, assembly GCA_017436125.1. Taxonomy (GTDB): domain Bacteria; phylum Bacillota; class Clostridia; order Oscillospirales; family Ruminococcaceae; genus UMGS1668. The sequence continues at coordinate 33,842 of JAFSDS010000026.1, forward strand.
TTAACCACATGGTAGTAAGCGAAGTTCAGGGTGTGGAGTTTATTTCTCTTAACACCGACAGACAGGCTCTTATGAAATCCAAAGCAACCGTTAAAACCGTCATCGGCGAAAAAACCTGTAAAGGCGGCGGCGCGGGCGGTAACCCCGATGTTGGCCAGAGAGCAGGCGAAGAAAGCCGCGACGAGATCCTTGCAGCTCTTAAAGGTGCACAGATGGTGTTTGTAACCGCAGGTATGGGCGGCGGCACCGGAACCGGTTCCGCAGCTATCGTTGCAGAAGTTTCCCGCGAACTTGGCGCACTTACCGTCGGTGTTGTTACAAAACCTTTCGCATTTGAAGGCAAACGCAGAATGGAACAGGCAGAGAGCGGTATCCTTGCTCTTCGCGACCATGTTGACGCACTTATCGTTATCCCCAACGAAAGACTTAAAGAAGTTTCTGAAACCAAGATCACCTTTATGAACGCTTTTGCACAGGCTGATGACGTTCTCCGTCACGGCGTACAGAGCATCAGTGATCTTATCAATATTGAAGGCTTTATCAACCTTGACTTTGCAGACGTTTGCAGCATCATGAGAGATGCGGGCGTTGCACACATGGGTGTTGGCCGCGCAGCAGGTGAGGACAAAGCTGAAAAAGCAACCAAAGCTGCTATTTCCAGCCCTCTTCTTGAAACCTCCATCGATGGCGCACACAGAGCTATCGTCAATATCCTTGCTTCTCCCGATATCAGCATGGAAGATGTTGATAAAGCAGCAACCATGGTAAGAGAAGCCTGCGCAGACGACGTAAACCTCATCTTCGGTGTTGCATTTGATGAAAATATGAACGATGAAATGGCTATCACCGTTATCGCAACCGGTTTTGACGACAATGGTGTTAAAAAGGTTTCCACCGAAATGCCTGCTTTTATGACCGGTTTCGGTGATGAAGAACCTGTTTCCGGTGAACCCAGCTTCCTCGATGACGATCTTATGTCCCTTTTCGGCAAAAAATAATTTGACTACATAACAAAAAAAGCCCTTTCGTAAAAGCGAAAGGGCTTTTTTATTTCGCATATCCGCATCCTTTTTTTCATAAAGTTTTATGAGAAAGAGGGTGTTTTTTATTTCTGCAAATAATTATTCGGATTTTAACAGAATGATAGAGCGATATGAACAGGAGATGCGAAGGATATTTGAACAAAAACAGCGCATTGCCGGATTTGAAGAACCGGCGGTTAAAACCGCAGTCTATCCGGAGGATGCACCTAAAATTCCTCCGGTTCAGGAGCAGGAAAATACAGCTGTTTTGAAACCGGAGGAGAAAATATCTTCCGAAGAGGAAAACAAAACAGGAAAGATAATTGCGGAAGTTACCACCGGTGGAGGGGCAATTCCGCTTTTGGGAGTAACAGTCGTTATAGACCGTCTTGATCCTGATGATCCCAAGGGCAGAAAGGAACTTATTGCAATCGAAACGACGGACCGAAGCGGAAGAACAAAACCGGTTGAAGTTCTTGCGGTGGAAAGGGATCTTTCCCTCGAACCTGGGAACAGCGATCCTTTTACGATTTTTTATGTTACCGCAGAAACGGCCGGCTATGAACCGGTAAAAGACCGGCCTGTTGATGTTTTTGCGGATGAGATATCTATTTTAAAAATCGATCTTATTCCAAAACCGGAAAAACTTTCCGGAGGTGAGAATTTTTAATGGTAAAAACCTATGTTGCTGTTCCGGAATTTATAACGGTACATCTTGGCCCTCCGGATTCTCCGGCGGAAAACGTGACCGTTTCTTTCCCGGAATACATAAAAAATGTTGCATCCAGCGAAATTTATCCAACATGGCCGGAAAATGCCCTTCGGGCAAATATCTATGCACAGGTGAGTTTTGCCCTTAACCGGATATATACCGAATGGTACCGGAGCAGGGGATATCCCTTCGACATAACCTCTTCCACCAGCTATGACCAGAAATTTATAAAAAACCGCAATATTTTTGAAAACATAAGCGAAATAGTCGATGAGCTTTTTAACCGATATATCGTAAAACAGGGGAGCCAGAACCCTTATTTTGCGGAATATTGCAACGGAACAACGGTAACCTGCAGCGGGCTTTCACAATGGGGAACAGTTGACCTTGCAAACCGGGGTATGACGCCCTATGAGATTCTCCAGTATTATTACGGCGATGATATTGATATAAAAATCGCGCCCATTCTGCCATACGTGGAATCCTATCCGGGAACGCCGCTTCGCCTTGGAAGCAGGGATTATGAGGTAAGGCTTATCCAGCAGAGGCTGAACCGCATAGGCAGAAATTTTCCCGCAATACCTAAGATAAATCCAGTTGACGGGGTTTTCGGTGAACAGACGGAAAATGCGGTAAAAGCTTTTCAGCGTGTTTTTAACCTTAACCCGGATGGGGTAGTTGGTTCCGCAACATGGTATAAAATCTCGTTCATTTATACTTCCGTTCGGAAGCTTTCGGAACTTTACGGAGAAAGCGAAAGCCTTTCGGATATACCGACCCAGTTTGTGGAACCGCTTGAACTCGGCGACAGCGGAAGCAGGGTCCGGCTTTTGCAGTATTACATAAATGTTCTTTCCGCTTTCTATAACGAACTTTCGGAAGTTCGGGAGGACGGACAGTTTGGAGAGGAAACAAGACAGCAGGTACTTAATTTTCAGCGGGTGTTTGGCCTTACACAGGACGGAATAGTGGGCATAGGAACATGGGATGCGCTTTATGATGCATACCTCGGAATCCTTCGCTCCGTTCCGCAAAAATATTTTAACGAAACGGTAAATGTTCCAAATGTTGGCCAGTATCCGGGCTATGATTATCAGAGAATGTAAGGTGATACTTTTTTGAACGGCGAACATGAATTCAATATAAGACAGATACAGCGCGCCCTGCGGATATTGCACAAAAACGGTGATGATATCCCGATTATTTATGAGGATGGGATATTCGGCGAAGAAACAAAACGGGCGGTTATAGCTTTTCAGGCACAAAAATCCCTTGACCCAACCGGAACAGTCGATTACGGAACATGGGTGCTTCTTATGGAAAAGGCAAATGAATATATTGAAAAAGCCGCGGAGCCTTTTCCGATTTTTCCCTATGTAAACGATGAGAAAAGCGGAGTTTTGCCGGATGAGGAGGGAAAGACCGTTTGGTTTTTACAGGCTATGCTCATAGCCATAGGGGAAAAATATTCCGGTGTTGAGGAAGTTATGTTAAATGGAAAAACAGATTTTGCAACACAAAACGCACTTAATTATATCCACAGCAAAAACAGAAGCCAAAACGCAGAGGGAAAACTTTCAAAAGAAAGCTGGAATTCTGTTGCAAGGCTTTTCAATTCACTTTAAAAAATGGGCGGAAAAAACTTCCGCCCAAAATTTTTGATAATTTTTGTAAAGTTAGCTTGACATTTATCTTTTACGGTGTTATAGTGTAAATGTAAAGTTAACTTGACAAATTTTCGGCAGAGGAGGAATCTTTGCATTGAAGAATAAAATTGAAGAAATAAGAAAAGCAAAAGGCATCCGCCAGGAGGATTTTGCAAAAATCATGGGCGTTTCGCGCCAGACCATAAGCTCCCTTGAAACGGGAAAATATAATCCTTCCATCTTTCTGGCATATAAAATCGCAAAGTTTTTTGAAATGACCATCGAAGAGGTTTTTATCTTTGATGAGGAGGAAATCTAAAAGGAGAAAAATCATGAAATTTGAAAAAAAGATTTATCTTAATATTTTCTATGTTGTTATCGGTCTTGCTCTCATCGGCTGCGGAATTGCCGATATCGTTGACAGCTTTTGGAGCGGAATGGGCGGTGCCCTTATCGGCGTCGGCGTTATCCGTATCGTTCAGTATGTAAGATACCGCAAGAACCCCGAATATCGCGAAAAAATGGAAATCGAAGTAAACGACGAACGCAATAAATTCCTCAGCGGAAGAGCCTGGGCCTGGGCCGGATATGCTTTTGTTATGCTCAATGCGGTGGGAACCATAGCCTTCAAGATTCTTGAAAATGATCTTCTTTCCCAATACTGCGCATATTCCGTTTGCATAATCATCGTTTTTTACTGGATCTCCTTCCTGTTCCTCAGAAAAAAATATTGATAAAGGTGTAAAAATGAAAAGTATTGAAAGAAAACCAAGAAGAATAGCTGTTGCGGTTCTTTCCGTAATCGTTATTGCTATTATGTGGATAAATAAAGACGTTCTTGGCCTTTGGAGCGGTATTTCTTCGGAGGATATACTTCCTCTTCTTATGACAAACGGCCTTGTTATGCTGGCAAAAATCGCCGTTCTTGCGGGCGGTATCTATCTTATAAAAACCGTCTTTGCAAAAATAAAAAACAGATAAAAAGGGCCTCCGCAATGCGGAGGCTTTTGCTTTTATATGTTGCCAAGAATAAGATCAAGAAGGCTCGGTTCCGGTTTTGTGTCATCGTTAAGAATGGATTCCATAAATCCTTCGCGAACACCTACGGCATGAATTTCCATGCCGCTGCATCCCATTTTTTTCATAACGCCGGAAAGGACCGCCATTCCCGGAACGAGGGTGCGAATGCGCTTCGGCGCAACTTCAGCAATAAGTTCAACGGCTTCGTCGGGGCGCTCTGCAAGGAGCTTCATCATAAGTTCAAGCTCTTTAAGGGAAATCTCATTTCCTTTTTTGATGGTCGCATTATAGAGCTTCTGGATGGCCTTGGCGGTGCCTCCCATGGCAAAAAGCATTCCCCCGCAGGGGCAGAAACCTTCTTCGGAAAGAGAATCTCCAACGCATTTTTCTATTGCGGAAATTTCATCCTCCGTTGGAACATTTCCTTTGGAAAAGCGCTTTGCGGTGCGGCTGCTTCCAAGGGGAAAACTTGCGCTTTTGATAGGTCCGTTTTTGTCATAGGTAAAAACCTGGATGGAGCCGCCCCCAAGGTCGCATCCGATGCCGCTTTCGGAATCGGAGATGCTTTTAAGGGCAAGATAATCATATTCGGCCTCTTCATCGCCGCTTATCATGCGTATCTTCATCCCGGTGCGAAATTCCACCTGTTCAAGAACATCCTCTGCATTGTCGATATAGCGAAGAGAAGCGGTTGAAAAACATTCAACCCTGTCACAGCGATAGTGGCGGCATGCCTGCTGATGTTCCTCAATGGCCTGAATTATATGCTCAATGCCGTCCTGTGAAAGGGAAGTTCCAACGGTGTTTTCAACGATTTTCGAATATATCGCAAAATCATAGATGCTTCGGTATTCTCTGTCCTCCGTTTCAAAAATATCAAGACGAAGGGTGTTGGTTCCAAAATCGATTATACCTATTCTCATAAAAATGCCTCCGGGGAAAAAGTATATATTTATTTTAGCACAAAGAAAGATTTTACTCAATAAATATATTATTTGGCGCGGTTTTGTGCTATACTGTTTGTGTATAGACAGAAAGCGAGGGAATATTATGGACGATATAATCATTATTGGCGCAGGAACAGCCGGACTTACCGCCGCAATATATGGACAGAGAGCGGGACTCTCCTGCCGCATTTTTGAAAAATTTGCTCCCGGCGGCCAGATAGTAAATTCACCATCAATAGAAAACTATCCGGGAATGTATGGGGTTTCGGGCTATGATTATTCCATGGCGCTTTTTGAACAGGCACAAAAATGCGGTGCAGTGGCAGAATTCGCCGAAGTTACGGGCATAGATTTTTCCGGAAAGAATAAAAAAGTCATGACGACCGCCGGCGAATTTGAGGCAAAGGCCGTTATTATTGCAAACGGCGCCGCAAGAAGAAAAATCGGATGCAAGGGCGAAGAGGAATTTGAAGGCAGGGGAGTTTCCTACTGCGCAACCTGTGACGGCGCGTTTTTCCGGGGAAAAACCGTTGCGGTTGTTGGCGGAGGAGAAAGCGCTTTTGAAGAAGCGGAATACCTTGCGGAAATCTGCGATAAGGTCTATCTAATTCACAGAAGAGATATTTTTTCCGCCGCAAAAACTGCTGTTGATTCCGTGCTCAAAAAGAAAAACGTAACCGTGCTCACAAATTCCGTCATTGAAGAAATCAAGGGAACAAATGCCGTATCTTCCGTTGTTATTAAAAACAGAGCAAACGGAAGTACCGTGGAAATGCCCCTTTCCGCTGTTTTTGTTGCCATAGGTCTTTCTCCGGATAACGGACTTTATAAAGACGTGCTCAAGCTTGATGAATACGGATATTTTGATGCGGAAGAGGACTGCAAAACCAATATTGAAGGCGTTTTTGTTGCCGGCGATACCAGAAAAAAACATTTGCGTCAGCTTGTAACAGCGGCATCCGACGGTGCTGCAGCAGCAACAGCCGCGGCAAATTACATCAGAAAAAACTTTTGATCAAAGAGGTGCTCAAATGCGCGATTATAAAATCGAAACTGAAAAAAGAGTAGCGTTTATCAAAGAAAAAATGGCGGAGGCCCATGCTCGTGGACTTATCTTCGGAAACAGCGGCGGAAAAGACAGTGCCCTTGTGGGTATCCTGTGCTCAATGGCAACGGATAACGTGCTCGCGGTTGCAATGCCCTGCCATTCAAAGCGTAACTACGGCGAGGATATGGACGATGCGATTGCTCTTGCAGAGGCCTTTGGCATCGAAATGATAACCGTTGACCTTACAGAAACAAGAAGTGAACTTACCGAAGCTATCGGTGAAGAACTTTCAAAAGCTGCTCTTTCAAATATCGCGCCCCGTCTTCGTATGACAACTCTTTATGCCCTTGGTCAGACAAAAAACTATCTTGTTGTCGGAACAGGAAACAAAAGCGAGCGCTATATGGGATATTTTACAAAATGGGGCGACGGTGCTTTTGACCTTAACCCTATTGCGGATCTTACCGCGACGGAAATTTTTGAATTTTTGCGCTATCTCAAGGCTCCGCTCAATATAATTGAAAAAGCGCCCTCCGCAGGACTTTATGAAGGCCAGACCGATGAGCAGGAAATGGGCGTTACCTATAAGGCTATAGATGAATATATCACCACCGGAGAAACCGATCCGAAATCCAAAGAGATAATCGACCGCTATCACAGGGTTTCGGAGCATAAACGCAAACTGCCGACGGTTTACGGTGAATAACGGAGGAAACTATGTCAGTTAAACAGGATTTTATCGATATTTTTCAGGAAAATGTAAAGCGCCCCGGCGCGGAAAAACTTCTTGAATGGCTTTGCCAGAGTGATTTTTTCACCGCTCCCGCTTCAACAAAATATCATTGCGCTTTTGAAGGCGGCCTTGCTTTTCACAGCATAAACGTATATAAGCTCCTTAAAAAACGCTGTGAGGAATATGGCATCACCGACGGCGAAACCATAGCCATAGCCGGTCTTCTCCATGATGTCTGCAAGGCAAACTTCTATACCATAAGCTACCGCAACGCAAAAAACGAAAGGGGACAGTGGGAAAAAGTTCCTTATTATGCCGTTGATGACCAGTTCCCCTTCGGTCACGGCGAAAAATCCGTTTTTGTTATCGAGCGCTTTATGCGTCTTCGTGAAAACGAGGCTATCGCGATCCGCTGGCATATGGGCGGATTTGATGATACCGCAAAAGCCGGCGGCTTCAGCATAAGCCACGCCTATGAAAAATATCCCCTTGCGGTCCTTCTTCATATGGCGGATCTTGAGGCAACATATCTTTCCGAACAGGGAGAAAACGCAAAACACTGATACATAAGGAAGTGAAAAAATGAACCAGGTGCTGACTCCGGAGGAGTTTTGGGAAGCATATTGCGACCACAACATGGATCTTAACAAAGAGGAACTTTATTATGATGTATGGCAGTTTCTTGACGGCGCAAAAGGCTGTGACCGCCTTGCTTCCATGTGCCTTGCGGGTATAAAAACCGCAACCTCAAGCCTTTATGAGGCTTTTGAACTTGACGATGTAAAAGTTCCGGAGGAGGGGGATTACTCCATAATCCTTGACAGCGAAGAGGTTCCGCTTTTCATTCTCCGTGATACTAAAGTAGAGATAAAAAAATTCTCCGAAGTGGATGCGGATTTTGCTTTTAAGGAAGGCGAGGGTGACCAGACCCTTGAATATTGGCAGAAAACAAAGAAAAAATATTTTGAGAAAAAAGCCGAAGAATACGGAATAGAATTTTCGGATGACACCCTCGTAGTCTGTGAGGAATTTGAGGTTATTTTCCAGTGATATGAATGTTAAAAACAACAGCAGAAAAAAAGCCTCCGTTGAAAAAATCGAAAACGCTTTTATGGAGCTTTTACAGACAAAAAAACGCAGTGAAATAACTGTTTTGGAAATAAGTGAAAAAGCCGGTGTTAACAGAAGTACTTTTTATGCAAACTTTCTCGATATGGATGATCTTGAAACGGCGCTGAAAAAGCGCCTGCTGAGCGAGTTCAGAAACGTTTATAAAGAAGAAATAAAAATGCGCAGCGGAAGCAACGATTTTCTAAAGCTTTTTTATCACATAAAAGATAACAAAATGCTTTACCGCGCATATTTTAAGCTTGGTGCAAGTTTTACCCCAATGGATATTCGTTATGACAAAGGCCAGGCGGAAAAATATTTTAAAAATGAAGATATTGAATATCACCTTGAGTTTTTCTATAACGGACTTAACGGAATAATCAAAAAATGGCTCGAAAACAACTGCGATAAATCACCGGAAGAGATTGAAAAAATACTTAAAACGGAATATCAGGGAAGAAAGATATAAAAAAACCGTGCCGGTAACCGGCACGGTTTTTTCTTTTTTTTTGGCAGATTTATCAGATTTTGTTTTCTTTTTTAAGCCATGCAACTTCGTCCTTAACAGTCTCTGCGCAGGGACGGGTGGTATAGCCGAGTTCCTCTTTTGCCTTGCTGTAGTCAAAAGTGTTGTTTCTTGCAAGGTTATAAACGGAGAAGGTGGTCATAAGAGCCTTTTTGCCGCTTTTCTTTGCGTGCCATTCAGCAAGTTTTCCAAAAGTATAGGCAAGTTTTATAGGAAGGAACATTTTGATGGGTTTGCATCCGCTTTCCGCAACGATTATTTTGCAGAATTCTTTAAAAGTGATCTCTGCGTTTGCAAGGATATAGCATTCGCCGTCGCGGCCTTTTTCCGCAGCAAGGATAGTTCCGTTTGCAAGGTCGCGAACGTCGGAAAGGTTAAAGGAACCGTCGATGCCGGCGGGCATTTCGCCTTTGATGATTTTGATAAGAGTGCCGGTGGTTTCGCTTATGGAGAAGTCCTCCGGACCGAGAATGCCGCTGGGATGGACAACGCAGGCATGAAGTCCGCGCTCTTTGCATGCGTCAAGAACATGCTGGGTGGCTTCTGCCTTGGTCTGGCTGTAACAGTCGATAAGTTTTTCCGGATGGAACTGGGTAACTTCTTTGATGGTAGTGCCTTTGGGAAGTTCCGGGATAGCGCCGGTGGAGCTGCAGTGAACAAGTTTTACACATTCCGGATGAGCAAGAACGGCGTCGATGATATTATCGGTTCCGCCGACGTTTACGTCAACAACCTTCTGGTTGTATTCGGGGTCAACGGTTACGATGCTTGCGATATGAAGGCAAACGGTTTCGATGCCTTCGGGAACGGTAAAGAATTTTTCAACGGATTCTTTGTCGCAAAGGTCGCCGTAAACGATTTCAACCTCTTCGGGAAGATATTTTGCTGCAGGGTCATTGGGAAGTACAAAACCGCGTACTTTTTCACCTTTTGTAACAAGCTGGCGGCAGATGGTGCTTCCAAGGAATCCAGCGGCACCGGTTACAAGATAAATTTTGTTATCCATTTTGTTTCCTCCTTTTGATATGACTCAAACCATGTTCCGAAAGTCTTCGGGACTTTGACATGTTAAGAATATCACAAGCAAAAGAGGAAAAAACATCAAAAATCAACAAAGTGTTGGAATAATAAAATAAACAAAAAAACGGCAGGTCTTTCGACCTGCCGGATTTCAAGCTGTTAGAATTGCTCGGAAACTAACATCTTTTGCTCTTTTTTGCTCTAGTTATATAATACCCGTCGTTTATGATGAGTTTGTGATGATATTTTTTCACTTTGGTTACAATATAAAACCAGTTTGGTTAAACTTTTTCCTTAAAATGTTACAAAAAGTGTATCATGCCTGATTCTGAAAAATGTTGAGGTATCGGATAGACACAAAGATGATCCGGGGTATATTATGTTGACTTATTTTCAATAATATAGTATAATGAAGGGTACTAAAAAGAACAAATGTTCATATGACGAAAGGGGGGCGGAAAAGTGGATTTTAAGCTTGTTTCACCGTTCAAACCGACAGGCGACCAGCCGGAAGCCATTGAAAAGCTTGTTGAAGGCATAAACCGCGGCGACAGGGAACAGACCCTTTTGGGCATAACCGGCTCCGGTAAAACCTTTACCATGGCAAACGTCATTGAAAAGATAAACCGCCCGACCATAGTTCTTTCCCATAACAAGACCCTTGCCGCCCAGCTTTGCAGTGAATTCAAGGAGTTTTTTCCGGATAACAGCGTTGAATATTTTGTATCCTATTATGATTATTATCAGCCGGAGGCATATATCGCTTCAACTGATACCTATATCGAAAAAACAAGCGATATCAACGACGAGATAGAAAAACTCCGCCATTCCGCAACGGCAGCTCTTTCTGAAAGAAGGGACGTTATCATAGTCGCTTCCGTTTCCTGCATCTATACCCTCGGCGACCCGATAGATTACCGAACCATGGTGCTTTCGCTCCGTCCGGGAATGCAAAAAGACAGGGACGACGTTATAAACCAGCTTGTCAATATGCAGTATGAGCGCAACGACATGAACCTTGTTCGCAACAAGTTCCGGGTAAGGGGAGATGTTATTGAAATTTGTCCCGCATATTCCGATGATAAAGTCATAAGGGTCGAATTCTTTGGTGACGAAGTTGACCGCATAACGGAGATACAGGCAGTAACAGGCGAGGTAAAAGGCGTTTTGAGCCATGCTTCTATCTATCCCGCATCACACTATATTGTTCCAAAGGATAAAATGCTCAAGGCTGTTGATGAGATACGCGAGGAATGCGAGGAACGTGTAAAATATTTTAAAGAAAAAGGCAAGCTTATTGAAGCACAGCGCATTGAGGAACGCACAAACTATGATATGGAAATGCTGACGGAAGTCGGCTTCTGCAAAGGTATTGAAAACTATTCCCGTGTTCTTTCGGGAAGAGCCCCGGGCTCCTGTCCAACAACGCTTCTTGACTATTTTCCGGAAGATTTCGTTCTTTTCATAGATGAAAGCCACGTAACCCTTCCCCAGGTAAGGGCAATGTCCGGCGGCGACCGCTCAAGAAAAGAAAATCTTATCGAATACGGTTTCCGTCTGCCTTCGGCTTTGGATAACCGCCCTCTTACTTTTGAAGAGTTCGATAGCAAGCTTAACCAGATAATCTACGTCAGCGCGACCCCGGGCCAGTTTGAAAAGGACCGCAGCACCCAGCAGGTTGAACAGGTCATCCGACCAACGGGCCTTCTGGATCCGGAAATAAGCGTGCGTCCCGTTGAGGGCCAGATCGAAGACCTTCTTTCGGAGATAAATATGCGTGTTGAAAAAGGTGAACGCACCCTTATCACCACCCTAACAAAGAAAATGGCGGAGAACCTTACGGATTATCTCATCCAGATGGGCGTAAAGGTACGCTATATGCACCACGATATCGATACCATTGAGAGAATGGAAATAATCCGCGATCTTCGCCTTGGCGAATTTGACGTTCTTTGCGGAATAAACCTCCTGCGCGAAGGTCTTGATATCCCGGAAGTAAGCCTTGTTGCAATTCTCGATGCGGATAAAGAGGGCTTTCTTAGAAGCGAAACCTCCCTTATCCAGACCATCGGACGAGCCGCCAGAAACGCGGAAGGCAAGGTCATCATGTATGCGGATACCGTTACGGACAGCATGGAAAAAGCCATTAGCGAAACGGAACGCAGAAGAAAAATACAGGATGCCTATAACAAGGAACACGGCATAATTCCAAAAACGATCAAAAAGGACGTCCGCGATATTATCGAGATATCCAGTCATAAGGACGACGAAAAAGGCGGAAAACGCCGCATGAGCTATAAAGAAACCGAAGAGGAGATCAAGCGCCTTACCAACGAAATGAAGGCCGCTTCAAAGATCCTTGAATTTGAGCACGCGGCATATCTCCGCGACAGAATAAAGAAACTCCGGGAACAAATGGAGGATACAGTATATGAATCAAAGTTCCATCGTCATAAAGGGAGCAAGGGAACATAACCTTAAAAATATAGATGTTGAGATTCCAAGGGACAAGCTTGTTGTTTTTACGGGGCTTTCCGGCTCCGGAAAAAGCTCCCTTGCTTTTGATACGATCTATGCGGACGGTCAGCGCCGCTATATGGAAAGCCTTTCTTCCTATGCAAGAATGTTTCTCGGCATGATGGAAAAGCCGGACGTGGATTCTATTGACGGACTTTCTCCGGCAATTTCAATCGACCAGAAAAACACCAGCAAAAACCCCCGTTCAACCGTGGGCACCGTTACGGAGATATATGACTATCTCCGTCTGCTCTATGCAAGGATCGGTGTTCCGCACTGCCCTGTTTGCGGAAGAGAGATAAAACAGCAGACCATCGACCAGATAGTCGATCAGGTGATGGAGCTTCCTGCCGGAACAAAGATCCAGCTTATGGCTCCGATAATCCGCGGAAGAAAGGGAGAATATGTAAAGGAACTTGAAGCCGCAAGAAAAAGCGGTTTTGTTCGCGTGCGCATTGACGGAAGCATATATGACCTTTCGGAAGAGATAAAACTTGAAAAAAACAAAAAACACACCATTGAGATAATAGTTGACCGCCTTGTTGTAAAGCCGGAAGTTAAATCCCGTCTTTCGGATTCGCTTGAAACCGTTATGCAGCAAAGCGGCGGCCTTGCGGTTGTAAACATTATCGACGGCGAGGATCTTATGTTTTCACAGAATTACGCCTGCCCTGATCACGGCGCCGCCATTGACGAACTTTCGCCAAGAATGTTTTCTTTCAACAATCCTTTCGGCGCCTGTGAAAAATGTACCGGTCTCGGTGTATTCATGCAGGTGGATCCGGACCTTGTTCTTCCGAACAAGAATCTTTCCATCCGCGAAGGCGCTATCCATGCCTCCGGCTGGTATTATTATGAGGGCGGCATCGCAACCAACTATTACGAAGCCCTTGCAAAGGAATATGATTTTTCCCTCGATACCCCGGTAAAAGATCTTCCGAAATCCGTTATTGACATTCTTCTTTACGGAAGCAAGGGCAAAAAGCTTATGGTCAAGCGCGAGAGCAACAGTATGCACGGTTATTTCCAGAGCGAATTTGAGGGTATTATCAACAACATGGAACGCCGCTTCCGCGAAACGAACAGTGAATGGGTAAAGGAGGAAATCGCCCTTCAGATGCGTTCCGTTGACTGTCCTGAATGTTATGGCGAAAGATTAAAGCCCATTTCACTCGGAGTAACCGTTTGCGGAAAGAACATAAGCGACTTTACAAAGATGTCCGTTAAGGAAGCTCTTGATTTTGTTGAAAACATGCAGCTTACCGAGCGCGAAAAGATGATATCCTATCTTATTATCAAAGAGATAAAATCCCGCCTCGGCTTCCTTAAAAACGTTGGACTTGAATATCTTACCCTTTCAAGAAGCGCAACGACCCTTTCCGGCGGCGAAGCCCAGCGAATCCGCCTTGCCACCCAGATAGGTTCTTCCCTTATGGGAGTTCTTTATATCCTTGATGAGCCGAGCATCGGCCTTCACCAGCGCGATAACGAAAAACTTATCGGAACTTTGCACCACCTTCGTGACCTTGGCAACACCGTAATAGTTGTTGAGCACGATACGGATACCATGTTCGCCGCGGACCATATCGTTGATATCGGCCCGGGAGCGGGTATCCACGGCGGAAATATCGTATGCTCCGGAACGGTCGAGGATATTATGGCCTGTCCGGATTCAATAACCGGCGCATATCTTTCCGGAAGAAAGAAGATAGAAATTCCCGAAAATAGAAGGGAAGGCAACGGAAAAAGCATTGTTGTTCGCGGCGCAAGGGAAAACAACCTTAAAAACCTCGACGTTGAGTTCCCACTTGGAAAATTTGTTGTTGTAACCGGTGTTTCCGGTTCCGGAAAAAGCTCCCTTGTCAACGAAATTCTTTACAAAACACTTGCCCGGGACCTTAACCGAGCAAAATGCATTCCCGGTCACTGTGACGGAGTTGATGGTGAGGAATACCTTGATAAAGTTATCTGCATCGACCAGTCGCCCATCGGAAGAACGCCCCGTTCCAACCCGGCAACCTATACCGGAGTTTTCACCGATATCCGCAACCTTTTTGCGGAAACGGCGGAATCCAAGGCAAGAGGATACAGCGCAAGCCGCTATTCCTTCAATGTTCGCGGCGGACGCTGCGAAGCCTGTGAGGGCGACGGTATAATCGAAATCGAGATGCACTTCCTTCCGAATATTTTTGTTCCCTGCGAAGTATGTAAGGGAAAGCGCTATAACCGCGAAACCCTTGAAGTGCATTATAAAGGCAAAAATATCAGCGATATTCTCAATATGACAGTTGAGGAAGCGCTTTTGTTCTTTGATAATGTCCCGAAAATCAAACGCAAGATACAGGTTTTGCAGGATGTCGGCCTTGGCTATGTAACCCTTGGCCAGGCAGCAACGACACTTTCCGGCGGCGAAGCACAGCGAGTAAAACTTGCAACGGAGCTTGCAAAACGCCCCACCGGAAAAACGGTATATATTCTTGACGAACCGACAACCGGACTTCATACCGCGGACGTTCATAAGCTTATTGAAGTTCTTCAAAAGCTTGTTGACGGCGGAAACACCGTTATCTTAATTGAGCACAACCTTGATGTTATAAAGGTTGCGGACCATATAATCGACCTTGGTCCGGAAGGCGGCGACGGAGGCGGTACTCTTGTTGTTGCGGGAACTCCGGAAGAAGTTGCCGCATGCGAAGAATCCTATACCGGTCAGTTCCTTAAACCCATTCTTGAAAAGAAACTTTAACGGAGGAAAAATGATTCTTTATCACGGCAGCAGTACCTTTGGAATAGAAACCCTCGAACCCCGTCTTGCGGACCACGAAAGACCGTATATTTATATGTCAACGCTTGAAATAGTTGCGGGTTTTTATATGGTGAACGCGGTCGAAAGACCTTATTATTGGTTTCCATACGGTTTTGGCTCCGACGGAAAAGTTGAATATGATGAGCTTTATCCCGATGCTCTTCGCGAAGTTTCCGAAGGAAAAAGCGGATGTATATATGTGGTTGAAGCGGATGAAAAAGACGTTTTGCCATTTAAAAATATCCCCTGCGCAAGACTTGGAACTGTTCCGATGAAAGTTAAAAAATGTATAGAGATACAAAACTGCTATGAATGGTTTCTCGAGCAGGAAAAGCTTGGAAAATTCAGGGTGCGCCGCTATGAAGATAAATCCGAAAAAGAACTTCTTTGGTGGAACAGCAGGATTTTAAGTTATATAGACGAAAAAGAAATGATAAGAACCCCGGACTGTTCCTATGCGAAATTTGTAAAGAAAAAATTTCCAAAGGTTTGGGAAGATTATGAAAAACTTTGTGCCGAAAAGGCTTTTAAGGAGGAAAAACTATGATTTTTTATTGCCCAAGTGAGGTTCCGGGTCTTGAAAAAATAGCCCCCGGCGAAAATATCCTTATGAGCGATTCGAAAATAATCGCGGCTTTCTGCCTTGCAAATCCTCTTGAAAAGCCCTGGAACTGGTTCCCCTGCGACTTTGGTTCCGACGGTACCGTTCAGTATCAGGAACTTTATCCAAATGCGTTTAAAGAATGTACCGAAGGAAAAAAAGGCTATATCTATGTTGCCGAAGGTGAGGAGGCTTCTGCAGAAGCTTCCGGCGAGCTTGTTTCTGTTTTTGTTCCTAAAAACGAGCTTGTGGTAAAGGAAGTCATCGGGATAGAAGACCTTTACGAATGGCTTATGGAGGAAGAGGATATGGGAAGATTCCGCCTTTATCCTTTTGAAGAGAAAACAAGGCAGGAGATCCTTCTTTGGGATAACTCCATTCTTCGTTATCTTTCAAAATACAAAATGATAGAAAATCCGGATTGTCCCTATGCAAAGTTTGTTCGCGAAAAACTTCCGAACGCATGGGCAAAATATGAAAAACTTTGCGGAAAATAATAAAAGCCCCCGAAAAAGCTGATTCGGGGGCCTTTTTTTGAATTTTTTTCAATAAAACTATATTAAAAAAGCTGAAAATATGTTATGATAAATTATCAATACATACTAAAAGGAGAGATCTCCATGGCTGAACAGGCAATTTTCAAAAGTCAGACATTCGGCGGCTTTAATAAGGAAGAGGTCCTTAAATATATCGATAAAATGAGTGCGGAACATTCCGAGGAGCAGGATAAAGCAAATGCGGAAATAATTTCTCTTAATTCCGAACTTTCTGAAAAAAACGCAAAACTTTCCGAAACAGAAGAAAAACTGGATTCTCTCCAGAAAAAATATGACGAAATAATGGAAGCTTATGAGGAGCTTCGCCAGCATTATCTTATGCTCAAGGAGCACAGCGACAATATTGATGAGGAAAACGAAAAACTTTCCGCACGTCTTGAAAAGACCGCAAAAGAGCTTGAGATCGAAAAGGAACTTAACCGCCAGCTTGAGGATAAACTTGAGGCAGAGGCACAGAAAGCGGATGAACGCGCCGCCCAGGAAAGACGCATTGCGGCAGCTATCGACGATGCAAACGACTCCACAAAGCTTATGCTTGCGACCGCAAAAACCGGAGCACAGAACATCATTGCAGAAGCACAAAGTTCCGCAGAGAGCATCAATGCCGAAATTGACGGCTTCAGAAGCGAACTTGAAAAAACCAAAAACTTTATGGAAGATTCCCTTGCTGTTCTCATTCAGCGCCTTGAATATATCGGAAAAACCGCCGAAGAAGCAAAACTCCCTTCCGAAGAACGCGGAAATAAGGTAAGCGAGATCCAGAAAAGATACGAAGATCTTGTTTCCGAAGCGGATATGAGGACCTCGGCCCTCAAAAGCAGATTTTTTCGTTGAGCCGCCAAAAAAAACTTCGGCAGTCGCAGCCGAAAAAGTAAAAGGCGGCGGGACTAAAAGCCCTCCACCAAGGCAAGCGGAAATAATAAAGCGGCCGCCAACGGCTATCCGCCAAAGACCGCAAAAACATCAGTCCTTTGCCGACGGGGTGAAGAGCCTGCTCAAAGCGATAAAAAGAATGTTATAAACCTTTTTCTGACCGGAATTTTTCCGGTCAGAATTTTTAACCATAAGGAGAAAATCAGTGGAAAAACTTAAAATATCCTGTCCCTGCCTTTTGGGACTTGAAAGCGTGCTAACCGGCGAAATGAAACGCATGGGAGCACAGAATATCGTTGCGGAGGATGGCCGCGTTACCTTTGAGGGAACTTTTGAAGATGCCGCCGCCGCAAACCTTCGCCTTCGCACTGCAGAACGAGTTCAGATAATTGTTGCGGAGTTTGAGGCAAGAAGCTATGAGGAACTCTTCCAGGGCACTCTTGCGGCCCCCTGGGAGGAGTTTATCGGAAGAAAGGATGCGTTCCCGGTAAAAGGCAGAACGGTCCGCAGCCAGCTTTACAGCATGTCCGACTGCCAATCCATTATCAAGAAAGCAATTTGCAAACATCTTGAGGGCGTTTATCACCAGAGCTGGTTCGATGAAACAGGTTCAACCATCCAGGTCCAGTTTATGATCCTTAAAGATAAAGTCCGCCTTATGCTCGATACTTCCGGCACCGGACTTCATAAACGCGGATACCGCAAAAATTCCGTTGCGGCACCTATTAAGGAGACCATCGCCGCGGGTATTGCGGACCTTGCCCATATCTATCCGGACAGCGTTGTCTGTGACCCAATGTGCGGTTCCGGAACACTGCTCATCGAATCCGCCCTCAAGGCGCTCAATATCGCTCCGGGCCTTAACCGCCATTTTGCCGCGGAACAGTGGGGCTGCTGGCCTTCCGAAACATGGCAGCATCAGCGCAGCGCATGCCTTGATGAGATCCGCCATGATACAACCTTTGTCGGTTACGGCTCCGATATCGACCCGGAAGCGGTCCGTCTTTCCATCGAAAATGCAAATAACGCCGGCGTTGGTTCAAAGCTCCATTTTGAGCAGCGCAACATGAAGGACTTTGTTTTCCCGGAAGCGGAAAAGAAGCTTATCGTTCTCTGCAATCCGCCCTATGGCGAACGCCTGCTCGATATCAAGGAAGCGGAAGAACTTTACAGAAGCCTCGGCAAAGTGCTCACCATGGACGAGGGAAGAAGCTTTGCGATAATTTCTCCCCATGAGGAATTTGAAAGCCTTTTCGGCAAAAAAGCTGATAAAAGAAGAAAACTTTATAACGGCATGATCAAATGCCAGCTTTATATGTACTATAAATGATGAAAAACGAGAGCAAAACATTATATATTCCCCTTTACGGAAAGGCTATGGCGAGCTGTAAAGGTATAATACTTCACGACCTGAGCGCGGAGAAAATATGGAAAAACGAGGGCTTTTCACTGAAAGGAAAAAGCCGTTCAAAATGGCTTGCATACTTTTTGAGCATGAGGGCGGCGGTAATTGACCGCTGGCTGAGCGAAAAACTGCGGGCAAATCCGAAAAGCATGGTGCTTCATATCGGATGCGGTCTTGATTCCAGAATCGAGAGGGTAAAGGAACCCCATGGGCTTTGGTATGATATCGATCTTCCGGAAGTTATCGAAGTTCGCCGCCGCTATTTTTATGAAAACGATAATTATAAAATGCTCGGTGCGTCCGCTATGGAAAGCAACTGGATAAAGGCCCTGCCGGATTCAGAAAGCGTTTTCGTTGTTATGGAAGGAATCAGCATGTATCTTTCCGAAGAGGCTGTAAAGGGCCTTTTCAAGGCTCTGGCGGAAAAGTTCCCAAAGGCGGAGATCGTTATGGACGTTTATACTTCCGCGGCTGTAAAGGCTTCGCGCTATAAAAATCCTATCAAGGATGTTGGCGCAAGCGCATTTTTCGGTGTTGATGATCCGAAGCTTTTCGAAAACGAAAAAATAAAATTTGAAAAAGAACTTTGCATGACGCCGAAAGATATGATAAACGAACTTTCCGGTTTTGAAAAAGCCTTTTTCAAAACCATGTTTGCCGGAAACTTTGCGAAAAAGCTTTATAAAATTTACACATATGATTGTATCGGTGATGAATATGTATAAAAGAATACGCGACCTTCGCGGAGATAAAGATTTGAGCCAAGATGCAATCGCAAAAATATTAAGTGTTAGCCAATCGACATATTCCAGATATGAGAGCGGATATCTTGACATTCCGAGCGAAATACTTATCAAACTTTCGGAATTTTATAAGGTATCCACCGATTATATCCTCGGTCTTTCCGATGAGGAGTGATTCTTTGCCGTATTTTGCCAAAATCATATATAACTTACGCCGCACCGGAAGTTCGCTTTTTACCTATGACTGCGCCCACTGCGGAAAGGCGGTCAGGGGCAGGGCGCTTTGTGAGGAATGCGAAAAGCTTCTGATGCCGGCAGCCGAAGAAAATGAAAATACGGTTTCTGTATTTTATTATGATTCGGCGGCAAAAAGCGCCTTGCTCAAGCATAAATTTTCCGGATGTGATTATTGTGCGGATACCCTTTGCGACTGGCTTTGCGTGGGTTTTGAAAAACTGGAGAATCAAAAATTTGATTTCGCACTTCCTGTGCCGTCCTTTGGCGTTACGGAAACAAAGCTGTATTATCTTGTAAAAGATTTTTGTGCGGCAAAAGAAATTCCTTTTAAGCCGTCCGTGCTCAAAAAGATACGCAAAACGGAAAAACAGCATAACCTTTCCGCAAAAGACAGAAAAGAAAATCTTAAAGATGCGTTTAAAGCCTCTTCGGCGGTTGCCGGAAAGACGGTTTTGCTAATTGATGATATTTTGACAACCGGAACAACTGTTTCGGAATGCTCAAAAACTCTTCTTGAGGCAGGAGCAGAAAAGGTGTTTGTGCTCACGGTGCTCAAAACAAAATTTGATTATGAAGAATAAAAAAGCGGTTTGCATTGCAAACCGCTTTTTTTATTCTTTTTTAATTATCACATATTTCAAGTATCGCTTTTGTAACAGCATAGGCTGTTTTCTGGATATCCCTTTTGTTGATAAGGCTTTCAAGGTCCGCCGGGTTTGAAACATATCCGACTTCAAGCATTACGGAAGGGCAAAGGGTAAAGCGGGTCACGTTGTAATAATCCTGACGGGAACGTTCATTATCGCGTTTAGTCACGCTGCTTATGTAATCAACAAGTTTTTGTGAAAAATCCGCACTGATGTCATAATGATAATAGACAATGCTTCCGCAGTAAAGATTGGCATCGGAACTTTCAGGAATCGAGTTTGCGTGACAGCAAACATAAACGTCACAAAAAGCTTCCCTCGCGGGGTCCATTCTTCCGTAAGTTTCAAGTTTTCCTTCGGTGGTATAAAGGAGAATGGTTTCTGCCCCAAGGCTTTCAAGGCTTTGGTTTATGGCCATCATGTTGGCAAGGTTGATTTGAGCCTCATTAACGCCTTCCTCGCCGGCAATGCTCAAAGCGCCGGGGTCAATTCCGCCGTGGCCGGAACAGAGTGCGATTCTTATTCCGGAAAGGGGTTTTGCCGTATCATCGGAAAGTTTCGGCTGCGGTTTTATAACAACGGAAAAACTTCCGTTTTCGGGGTCAGTAAAGAAATCCCAACCCCAGATTTTTTCGGTTGCATAAAAATTAAGGGTGATGCTTCCGTCGCCGTTATCCACCGCAACAATGCGTCTTGCAAGATTTGAGGCAGGGTTTGTGGAAGAAATATTGCTGTATTCCGTGTTATAAAGGGTTAGGGAAAGGGCTTTTTCATGCTGTTTTCCTTTAAAGGCGGGGATGTTTTCGCTTTTGAAGGTGATTTTCTCATAGCTGTCGCCGATAAGAAAATCTGGGGAACCGATTTTGGCGGTAATATCCGTGTTACCGGTGATTATACCGCATTGGGCGGGATTTATATATCCGCCCATGGAAAGCTTATACCATCCGCTTTCGGTTGTTTCCGTAACGTAGTCGGCACATCCGGTGCGAAGGGTCGTTATATAGTTTCCGTTTTTAAAATCCTCGGCCTCAACCCCGGCAAGGTTAACGGAAGCGCGAACGGCAAACGCCGCATTTTCTCCGATAAAATAATAGCTGCCTTCGCTGGTATAGTTTTTGACGTTTCCATTATATCGAAGGGTATAGGTAACGCGGCCGATGGCCGTGATCTCGTTTTCCGGGTATTCACCGGAAAGATCGATGGTTCCTTTAAACGTTGCGGGAACGCCGTTATCTGCGTACGCTGCCTGCTCGAGTTTTACCTTTTTACCGCCGATTTCCGCGGAAACACTTCCGCCGGAAGGCCCAACGCAGGAAAGAGTGACAGTTGTTTCTCCGTTTTTAACGGCTGTTTCAGCCGCCGGCTGAATGGAAGAAAGCACTTTTGTGGTTGAAACATTTCCGGTGGAACCTCCGGTTCTTGAAAGGGTTACGGAAACAGTCTTGCCGCCCTGGGTAAAGCTGAAGGTTTTTCCCTTTTTCGGAACTTTTACCGTAACGGCAAAAGTTCCGTTTTCGCTGATGCGTGTTATTTCCTCGCCGTTCATATAAAGAGGCTTATCCGGATTTGAGGTTCCGAAGATGGTGTAGCTTTCGGTGGATACCTTAAGGCTTGATCCGGTGGGCCTTGTTATATCAAGCTTTTGCGAAATGGAAAAATCCGCATACTGATCAAGAACTTCGCTGTTAAAATAATCCGCGAGGAAAGATGCCCTTCCGCCTTTGTTTTCAACAAGGTCATTGAGGTCGGAAAGGCAGAATCCGAATCCGTGGAGTTTATTTACAAGATACTGGTTGTTCAGTTCAAAAATATCGGAATAAAAATCGCCTTTAACGCTTGGAACAAGAACTTTTCCAAGGTCGTTTACGGAAACGATATTAGCGTTTTCAAATTTTGTGGCAATATCGGTAAGATATTCCTCGTATCCGTATTCGGAGTTGCAGGAAAGAAGGTTTTCTGTAAAAATGGTTTTAAAAAAGCCTTTTCCGTAATAATACTCCGCGGATGAAAGGGCGTTTTCATCTTCAAAGGGAAGATAAAACGAAAGATTATCGCTTCCGTGCTTTTGAAGAAGTGAAGAAAAAGCCTCCTCGGAAATCCCGTTTTCAACCATAACTTTTGTTCCGGAAGGAAGATCGGGCAAAAGTTCTTCATCCGCAAAAACAATAATCTCATGGGGCGCGTCGCTTTGACAGCGAAGATAATCCGAATAAAAATCAATACTATCAGCACCGCGAAGATCAAGAACCGTTCCGCCAAAGGCGTTTTCATAAGTTCCGGAAACATGAGAAAAAGCTTCCTCTGCAGAAAATCCGTCATTTGGGGAAACGAATATAAAACGAGGAGGTTCTTCAGCGGCAAAAGCCGCTGCTGAAAGGGCAAAGGCAAGAAGAACGGCAAAAATAAGTGAAACTAACTTTTTCAAATTTTAAATTCCTCC
Source organism: Oscillospiraceae bacterium (assembly GCA_017436125.1). Classification (GTDB taxonomy): domain Bacteria; phylum Bacillota; class Clostridia; order Oscillospirales; family Ruminococcaceae; genus UMGS1668. The sequence continues at coordinate 56,452 of JAFSDS010000026.1, forward strand.
GGGTCAAAGGTCGGAAGTTCCGGTGCGGCGGGGCGCGGAACTCTTAAAAGCGGGTCATAATCAAAAGAACGGCAGGAAAAACCTTTTTCAACGATGCCTTTCTTTTTGCAAAGAACTTTTTTTCCGTCGGAAGAAAGATATCCGCCGGAGCAGTATTCGCATCTTGGCTCGATTTTTTTATTGAAGAATTTTTTATCAAACATAAAACGGCGCCTCCGTTTTTTAAAATCTATAAAAATATTTTATCACAGATCATTTGGTTTGACTATGCCTAAATTCAGTTATTTTATGCATAATATGACTAAAAATCAGAAATTATTACTTTAAAATAAAAACGAAACAAAAAAGCCCCGGAAAATCCGGGGCTTTTTTAGCACAATATTTTATATCAGTGAAGAGGATCTTTGCCGACTATATGTTCATAGAGCCTTTGGCTGTCGCGGGCATTTATGATTCCGTCTTCGTTAACATCGGCCGCTTTGTATCCGTAAGATCCGTTTTCGAGTGGTTCCTTACCGACTATATGCTCATAAAGTCTCTGGCTGTCACGGGCATTTACAAAGCCGTCACAGTTACAGTCACCGAGAAGTACTCCGGAGGGGCCGGATATCGGAACGGTGAAATCATGATAGAAAAGTATGGAGTTATATTCAAGGCTCTGTATGGTTGCGTAATCGCCGTTGACTGTTACGACTGTGTTTGTGTCATATTCGTAAGTGGTAGTGAGCCTTACTTTAAGGCGATAGGTTTTTCCCTCCTGAACGGTATCCCATGAGCCAACCCGGAAATCACCGTCATACCATTCATAGGCATAGATCCTTGAATAATCATCGGAAAGGGAAGGAACAGGGAAATCTCCGCCGTGGACAGGGAACGGAACATTTACTTTAATGGACGAAAGAACGCCCACGGAAGTTTCGGGGAAAGTGTATTTTACAACGATTTTATTTTGGTTTTTAAAATCAACGGTCGCTTTTTTTCCGTTAACGGTTGCAAAAACGCCGTCATCTTTAAAAAGCGTTCCGTCGCCGATAAGATGTATCCTTACTTCATAAGCGGTATCTGTTTCATAGTTTTTTGTAACCTGACCTCTATCGTTCCACCATGTAACAAGAGGAGCACCGTTTTCGGTCATTATTTCGTATCCGCAGTTGTTCGGAACATAAGCGGAGGTGCTTACAGGAGAACCCGACTTCGGAGGAACAACACCGTTTATTTCGACTTCTGTAATCCTTGTTTCGGGTGGGTTATGTTCAGCCGTAAAAGTATAGCTGACCTCCAGATAGTCCGTGCCGCCGGCGTATTTTATGTCGGATACGGAGTATTTTGAAAAATCAAGTCCGGTAAAAGTTGCGGAAATATTTTCGGGATCCGCAAATTTATATCCGTCGTTGGCATCAAATATTACCTGAAGAGTATATTTTTCTCCGGCCCAAAAAGCATTGCTTCCGTTAAGAATTTTTCCGCTGCTGTTTTTCCATGAATAGGAGGCGTGAACAATAGTATAATCGGAATTGCTCGGAACGCACATAAAGTTTTCGCGGACGGGATAAGCAAAGCTTCCGTGCTTTGGAAGTTCAAGTCCGCCGATTTCTATTGCAGCAATCTCATAAAGTTCCGTGATATAATAAGGGATTTTTACGGTAAGTTCTTTTTTGTCACTGTTGAACTGTTTTTCGCACTTAACAGGTCCGTTGTTCTGCCATACGTCAACGTCATTTGAAAATTTATAGCCGCTGTTGGCCTTTAAAACAATGTTAAAATAATATTTTTCACCGGCAGAAAATCTGTCGGATTTTCCCATTACCTTGCTTCCGTAACTCCAATAGGAACTTACAACTTCGGAGTTATCATAAAGATGAACGAAAGAAACGGAAGGAGTTTCTCCGTCACGGGGGTTTCTGATATCACGGAACTCGACCTTATTTATATCCGGATAGGTCCTTGTTCCGCTGACAGTAAAAGTAAATTTTACGGTTATGATTGAACGGTCACCGTGGATATAGGTCACTTCGGAAGAATATTTATCGGAGCTTATTCCGCCAAGGGTAAGCTTAATATTGTTCGGGTCGCCAAAAACGCATCCGACTTTCGCATATACGTTAAAATCGACGCTGTACGTTCTTCCGGATTCAAACTTATAGTTTATATCGTCGATTACGGTGCCTTTTTCGTCCTTCCAGCTAAAGGACTGGAGCCGTAATTCATAAGGCACGCCGCTTGGAACACTAACGGCGTTGTATGTTGACATTTCAGCAGCTTTTTCACCGGCTATGGGAGCATGGATACCGTTTATTGTAACGTTTTGGATAGTTGTGGCAGCAAAAGTGCTCGTCGGCATAAAACCTAAAAGCATAATAAAGCAAAGCAAAAAACATACCAGGCGCATTTTTGTTCTTCTCATGATCAAGCGCTCCTTCCAAAATATATTACAAAGTGTATGAAAGAAATTTTCATATATCTTTACATTCTAATTATATTTTTTAAAAGGAAAAGCGTCAATACCCATTTTAAAAAGCGGTGTGGGAAAAAGTGTGAGCAAAACAGAAAAATCAAAATTTTGTCTGTTTTGAAAGAAATCTGTTCCAAAGGCGGCGAAAAGCGGGCTCCTTTTCGCTTTTTGGCGGAACAAGGGAAAGAAGAAAAAGCGCCGCCATGCAAAGAAGGCTTACAAAAGCCGGTGCGGATGAGGAAAGAACGGCTTCATAGCTTCCGCCTTTAACAGAAAAAGCAGAAACCGTTTCTCCGGAGAAAAGAAGAAAGAACCAAAGCATACAAAAAGTGATCACAGAATGAAAAAGCCGGGAAATCAAAAAAGGAACAAGCGATATTCCGCTTCTGTCCGTAAGGGCGGAAATTTGAAGAATAACGGAGATACCGGAAAAAGAGGCTATGGCTCCGGCTGTTGCCACAGCCCAAAATCCGTTTATTTCTCCGCAGGCAAGACAACCGGCAGTGACTTCAAAAAAACCGGTTAAAAAAGCCTTTGCGGCCGGAATATTGGATACTGCGGAAAAAATCTGCCCCTCAAAAACAAGTTCAAGGGTGCCGCAGGCAAGAATGATAAATGCGCACATCCGAAAACAGCTTTCCGCCGCGGAAACAACGGATTCTATAACGCAGGAAGCGTTAGATGACCTTTCAGTCGCCGCAAAAAGCTTGTTTTCTTCCGGTTTTTCAGAAAAGAGCGAGAGAAAAACGGCAATTATCGCGGCGGATAAAAACTGTGCCGCAAAAAGAAGAAAACCGATTTTTATGCTTCCGAAAACGCCGATGCCAACAGCTCCGATAAGAAAGGAAGGTCCGGCGTTTACACAAAAACAAAGAAGCCTTGCGGCATACTTTCTGTCAAGGCCGCCGCATATAACAAGGTCGTTTATGCATTTTGCTGCGGCGGGGTATCCTCCTATTACAGCGGAAAGCAGGATTCCGCCGCAGTTTTGCGGAATTTTAAGAAACCGCAAAACAGGTTTAAAGAGCACATCGAAAAAATCCGCTGCGGAACTTTTGCATATAAAGACGGAAAGCGCCATAAACGGAAAAAGAGCGGGAATAACGGAAAAGGAACAGAGATAAAGCCCTTTTCTTATTCCTTCGCTGATTTCTGCGCTTTCGAATAAAAGCATCATCCCGACGGAAAAGGCAAGAAGTGCCGTAAGAAAGTTCCGCTTTGTCAAAAAAACACGCCCTTTCAGCAAGTTTGGAACAACGCCATGCTTGAAGGAACGCAGGCATTGTGATATCATAATCTTATGAAAACAGTTCTTTTTTTAGAAAGGGGAAAGGCTTTTTGAAAAAAATTCTTGCCCTTGCCGCGGCGCTGGTTTTGATTCTCTGCGCCTGCGGCGCGGAAAAAATCGAAACAGATTATGACTTTACCGAAGTTGCGGAAAAAACCATGGCTCATATCGTCGAGGAAGCCCCAAACCCGGGCCATAGCCATATAAACGGCGAATGGACCGTTATCGTTGCCGCAAGAAGGGGCGAAGAAGTTCCTGAAGGTTGGTATGATATTTATTACGAAAATCTTTGCAAGACCCTCAAAGAATGTGACGGCGAACTAAGCGGAACAAAACACAGTGACTATTCAAGAGCGGTGCTCACCCTTTCTGCCATAGGAAAAGATCCGACTAACGTTGCAGGATATAACCTTCTCGAAACCTATGCGGACTATGATTTTGTTACCCACCAGGGAATCCCGGGAAGCATCTTTGCCCTTATATCCCTCGACTGCCTCGGTTATGAGATACCCGGCGGCGAAATTACAAGGGAGATGTATATCGACCATATCCTTTCGGAAGAATATGAAGGCGGAGGCTGGGCGCTTATGGGAGAGGACCCTGACGTTGATCTCACCGCCCAGGTCATCCAGGCATTTGCTCCGTATTATGGAACAAATGAAAAAGTTACCGCCGCCGTTGACAGAGCTGTTGCGGTGCTTTCAGAAGTTCAGAAGCCTGACGGCGGATTTTTCGCATGGGAAGCGGAAAACGTCCAAACGGCGGACCAGGTCATTATTGCGCTTTCTGCCATCGGCATCGATATCCGTACTGACGAGAGATTTATCAAGGACGGAAACTGGATAGGTTCCTACATCATGAAATATTATCTTGGCGAGGGCGCATTCAGCCATACCCTTGATATGCCGGAAAACGCTATGGCAACGGACCAGTGCATGCAGGCTTTTGTTTCCATGGAGCTTTTTGAAAAAGGCGAAAGATTCTATGATTTTTCATCCATCGCAAAATAATCAGAATATAAAAAAGCCCCGGAATATCCGGGGCTTTTTTGTTTACTTAACTATCAGTCAAGAGGGTCTTTGCCAACGATATGCTCATAAAGCCTCTGGCTGTCGCGGGCATTGATAACGCCGTCGCCGTTGACGTCTGCCGCTTTATATTCGGCGGAAACATTCACAATGGGATCTTTACCGACTATGTGCTCATATAGCCTCTGGCTGTCGCGGGCATTGACAACGCCGTCGCCGTTACAGTCGCCAAGTAGGAACTTTGCATTGGGATCATAGGCTTTTGCGTTATAGCCGTTCCATTTGCCGTCAATGATTTCCCAGGTGGTGTTGTCGGCGGTGTAATAAATAGTATCTTTTGCAGACTCGAAAGAGGGTTCTTCTTCTGTTGCCGCGATGACAACCGGTGCATCTCCTTTGAAATAAAATCTGTCAACACTGCAATTACGAAAAGCCTCTGCACCGATTTTTGTTATTTTATCGTGTAAAACAACACTTCCTTTAAAATTGGGACAATATCCAAACGCAAAACCGTCTATAACAGAAACATTTTTCCCGACAACAAGGTTTCCGTCAAAACCGCTGCAGAAGGAAAAAGCAGAGCGACCAATGGTTGTTACACTGTCAGGGATAATAAGATCCCCCGTAAATCCATTGCAGCTTGAAAAAGCTAATGAACCAATAGATGTTACGCCGTCAGGGATAACGAGGTTTCCGGTAAAACCCTTGCAATCGTTAAAAGCCCAGTCTCCGATGGATTTAACGTTTTTAGGAATAATAAGTTCACCTGTAAAACCGGAACAATAGCAAAAAACGTAGGTGTTAATAGTTGTGATACCGTTCGGAATAACAAGTTTTCCGTTAAAGCCTTCGCAGCTCATAAAGGCACCGGATCCGAGACTTGTTACACTATCCGGAATTACAAGGTCTCCGGTAAAACCTTCACAACCAAGAAAAGCGTTTGCACCTATCGTTTTAAGGCTATTCGGAAGATTGAGTTTGCCGGTAAATCCACTGCAATTAGAGAACGCACCCGAATTGATAGTAGTTACGCTTTTTGGAATTGTAAGTTTTCCTTTAATGTTGCTGCATCCCAAAAAAGCATTTCGTCCAATCTGGGTTATTCCTTCTTCAAGAACAAGGCTATTAAATTTATCAAGATAATTTGCCCATGGTGCAGTTGTGATCCAATTACTGAAGTCATAAGCATAATTATACATCTGTCCCTTGCCTTTGATTCTGAGAACTCCTTTTGAATCAATCATCCATGCAAGGTTAATTCCGGTGCCTTCCGCACCGCAATAGCCGCTGGCAATATAATCATCGGGATCGAATTCCGGGGAATATTCCTCCGGTTTTTCGGGTTCTTTACCATCTAGATAGATATATGTTACCGTAAGATAAAGATCATTGTCGTCATCCATGGATTTGGTGTATTTGATATCATAACCCTCAAGAGCGTTATATCCCAAGTCGTATTTGTTATAATCGTCACCTTCCGACGTTACACCCGTAATTGAATAATCAAAATCATCCGGAGGTTCGGGCTGAAAACCCATTCCATAATGCTGACCGTATAACAAAAAACCAATATAGACACTTTCGGGCGGATTTTCATCCTTTTCAACATTTTCCCATTTAACTTTAATATAAATGTTAACCTTTCCGGTATCGGCCGCAAAAGCGGGAACACTTGCAAAGCTTAAAAACATTGCAAGGCATAAAATGATGCTTATTATTTTTTTCATTTCTTTCCCTCCGTTTGATAGGGTTTATTACACCTTGATTATACCACTTTTATAAATTAAAGCAAATAAAAAAGCCCCGGAATATCCGGGGCTTTTTTTGCTTAACTATCAGTCAAGAGGGTCTTTGCCAACGATATGCTCATAAAGTCTTTGGCTGTCGCGGGCATTGATAATGCCGTCGCCGTTGACGTCTGCCGCTTTATATTCGGCGGAAACATTCACAATGGGATCTTTACCGACTATGTGCTCATAAAGTCTTTGGCTGTCGCGGGCGTTGATAACGCCATCGCCGTTACAGTCGCCAAGGAGGAACTTTGCATTGGGATCATAGGCTTTTGCGTTATAGCCGTTCCATTTGCCGTCAATGATTTCCCAGGTGGTGTTGTCGATGGGGTAATAGATAACATCCTTTTCAACATTGAAAGAGAAGTTCGTAGACGTTGCTATTTTTACGGAGGGGGCGCTGCCCTCAAAATAAAATTTATCGACCCCACAGTTGCGGAATGCATTATTACCGATTTTTGTTATTTTATCATGCAGAACAACTTTATCTTTAAGATTGGAACAACCATCAAAGGTACGTTCATTTATGACAGAAACACCGGTACCTATAACGAGATTTCCGTCAAAACCACCGCAACTTGAAAAAGCAGAGCTGCCAATGGTTGTTACACTGTCGGGGATAATAAGGTCACCGGTAAAACCGTAGCAGTAGGAGAAAGCAGAGTAGCCAATAGTTGTTACGCTGTCTGGAATAACAAGACTTCCGGTAAAACTTTCGCAGCTATAAAATGCATCATTACCAATAGTTGTTACACTGTCAGGGATAACAAGATTACCGTTAAAACCGTCGCAGCCATAAAAAGCACCATCGCCAATAGTTGTTACGCTATCCGGAATAACAAGACTTCCGGTAAAGCCGTCGCAGTCCAAAAAAGCAGAGTTGCCAATAGTTGTTACACCGTTTCCAATAACGAGGCTTCCTGTAAAACCGTCGCAGTTTACAAAGGCATAGCTGCCAATAGTTATTACGCTATCAGGAATAATAAGCTGTCCGGTGAGCCGTTTACAGCCAGAAAACACACTGGAACCTATTTCTGTTACACTGTTTGGGATAATAAGATTCCCGGTAAAGCAGTAGCAGTCATAAAAAGCGCAATCTCCGATATATGTTATACCTTCTTCAAGAACAAGTGTTTTAAAACTGTCAAGATAGTCCCACCATGGAGCGGTGGATATCCAATCGTCATCAACATATTCTTCATCATAATCTTTCATTTTTCCGGTTCCGCTTATGGTGAGAACACCGTCGGAATCAAGCGTCCAGCTGAGATTTGTTCCGTCGCCTTCCGCGCCGCAATATCCGCTTGCAACAGTTTCCGCACCAAAAGAATTCACCGGAATAACTCCGAAAATCATAATCATGCAAAGCATGATGCTTATTACTTTTTTCATTTCTTTCCCTCCGTTCGATAGGGCTTATTACACTTTGATTATATCACTTTTATAAATTAAAGCAAATAAAAAAGCCCCGGGATATCCGGGGCTTTTTTGCTTACTTAATATCAGTCAAGAGGGTCTTTGCCAACGATATGCTCATAAAGTCTTTGGCTGTCACGGGCATTGATAATGCCGTCGCCGTTGACGTCCGCGGCTTTGTATTCATCGGAGTCCTTAACAAAAGGATTTTTACCGACTATGTGCTCATAAAGTCTTTGGCTGTCGCGGGCGTTGATAACGCCGTCGCCGTTACAGTCGCCAAGGAGGAACTTTGCATTGGTATCATAAGCTTTTGCGTTATAGCCGTTCCATTTACCGTCAATGATTTCCCAGGTGGTGTTGCCGATGGGGTAATAAATGGTGTCTGATGCAGAATCGAAAGAAGGTTCGCTTGCGGTTGCCGCTCGAACACCGGGGGCGTTTCCTTCAAAATAATATTTATTGATTCCACATCCGCGGAATGCGTTATTATCAATTTTTGTTATTTTGTCATGCAGAACAACTTTATCTTTAAAATCGCTACACCATTTAAATGTGTCGTTTTTTATAATAGTAAGGCCTTTGCCGATAACAAGATTTCCGTCAAAATCGCAGTCACAAAAAGCATTGTAACCTATATTTGTTACGCTATCAGGAATAACAAGGTCTCCGGTAAAACCGCAGCCATAAAAAGCAGAGTAACCGATAGTTGTTACGCTGTTGCCTATAACAAGATTTCCGGTAAAATCGCCAATATAAAAAGCTTGATCACCGATAGTTGTTACGTTGTTGCCTATAACAAGATTTCCGTCAAAATCGAAGTCATAAAAAGCTCTATAGTTTATGGTTGTTACGCTGTCGGGAATAACAAGGTTTCCTGTGAAACCATCACAGTTATAAAAAGCATAATCTCCGATATGGGTTATACCTTCTTCAAGAACAAGTGTTTTAAAACTGTCAGCATAGTCCCACCAGGGGGTGGTGGGTGTCCAATAGCCATCAACATAAAATATATCATAATTTTTCATTTTTCCGCTTCCGCTTATGGTGAGCACACCGTCGGAATCGAGCGTCCATGTAAGATTCTTTACGTTGCCTTCGCCGCCGCAATAGCCGCTTGCAACAGTTTCAGCACCCAAAGCGGTCACGGCGCAAAGCATTATCGAAAAAACAAGAATAAAAAGTGAAACTATTTTTTTCATTTCTTTTCCCCCCCGTTTGATTGGATTATTTATATCTTGATTATATCACTTTCATAAATTAAAACAATTAACTGGGTGCATAGTATTAATAAAAAAACGCCCGCTTTTCGGCGGGCGCATTTATCATTATTTTTCTTTTTTCTTTGCGTATTTGGGGTTCTTGGGGCGTTTTTTCTTGACGGAATAGCCCATCTGGCCGATTTTTTTGCCCTGTGCAAAATATTCGCCGTGGGAATAGAACATAACTCCCGCCTTGCGAAGGTCAAGCTTTCCGTCCTCGTCGATATATTTGTCATCGACCTGAATTGCAACGATCTCCGCGATGAACATATCGTGGCTTCCGAGGTGTTTTACCTCGGTGACCTTGCATTCAAGAGAAATGGGGCTCTGTGCAATAATGGGGGCGGAAACCTTGGATGCGGGGAGTGGGGTAAGCTTCATCTCCGCAAATTTGTCGGTATTTTTTCCGGAACGCATTCCGCAAAAATCCGCCGCGCGAACAAGGTCATCGGTGGTAACGTTGATAACAAATTCGCCGCTTTCGGCAATGATGTGGTGGCTCCATCTTTCCGGGCGGACGGAGATATAGGTCATGGCAGGGCTGGAGTTTATGATTCCGGTCCATGCAATGGTGAGAACATTGGGGTTTTCAACCGTTCCGCAGGAAACAAGAGCTGCGGGAAGGGGAGAAAGAAGAGTTGCAGGTTTCCAAACTTGTTTTGCCATAATATCCTCCATGGGCTTTTTAATGATATTTTATTATATCATCCTGCAAATAATTCCGTCAATAGAAAACGCAGCTGTTTGACGGCTAAGTGGGTGGCATGTTCCGGCCGTTTAAATCAAAGCGAAGTAAGATACTTTTCTGCCTGTTTTCTGTTATGGAAAACAATAACTTTCGGTTTATATTTTTCAAGAAGTGCCCGGGTTTTCGGACGGTTGTTTTTATTAAATCTTAATATTGCTTTATAAAAGTCAAGGTCGAATTTTTCCGGGCAGTTTCCTCCCATATCGTCCCTTGTTTTTCCGTAATTTTTCAAAACTCTTTCCGTAACGCCAAAAAGACATTGAAGGGCCGAAAAATCAAAATAAAAAACAGTATCACAATATGAAAGCCTTTTTTCAAGGGTACGTTCATAATTTCCGTCGATTATCCAGCTTTCTTTTTCCAGTTCTTTATCGAGTAAAATATCAAATTCGTCTTTTGAAAGATATTCCCAATTTCCGCACCATAGGATTTTGTCAAGATGAACGAGGGGAAGGTGGGTTTTTTCAGCAAGAATTTTTGAAAAAGTGCTTTTTCCGCTTCCGTTTCCGCCGATAACAAGAACTTTTTTCATTTTTTACCTCCAACGAAAAAAGAATGGGAAATATTATATCAGATTGTACCCGAAAATAAAACCCGCTTTTTTGGGAATACTGTTTTTCGGGTGAGAAAAATGGAAAATTTAAAAAAGAACGGAAAAATCTTTCTTTTAGGTGCGGCAGGATATTATCTTCTTGAAACTTTGTGGCGCGGATACAGCCATTGGAGCATGGCCGCCGCCGGAGGAGTTTCGCTTTTGCTTTTGATAAAAACCTTTGAAAAGCTTAAAAATGCGCCGCATTATTTTAAAGCCATAATCGGCGGCGGAATAATAACCGCGGTGGAATTTATTTTCGGCGTTGTTTTCAATATCATGCTCGGAATGAGCGTATGGGATTATTCAGATATCCGCGGAAATATCCTTGGGCAGATATGCCCTTTGTTCAGCATTATCTGGTGCGGAATAAGTTTTGCTGTTTCGTTTTTTGAAAAAACTCTTTCCAGCGGAAAAATCGCTGTGTTTAGAAAAGCATTGCCATAATTTTTCGGAATATATGTCCCTCTTCGGTCAAAAATAAAACCGAGGTGAAAAAAGATGAGCAGTAACAGAGAGAAACTTAAAAACATGGGTGGCCCGGCTTTTGAAAATGACCATAAAAACGTAAGGCCTTTTGGTACCTTTAATCCTATGCAGCAGGAGCGCATCATTACTCATATGAATACCATAGGTTCCAAAAAAGAAGAAAGCGGGCGTCTTGATGCGTCCATGAAAAAACCGGATATCGATATTATGAACGATATCTGATATCGGCAAAAGTTTCTGCGGAAAAGCGGAGTTTTTCGGTGCTTTTCCGTTACATATTAACCCAAAAAACTCTCTTTGAATAAAATGGATTACGAAGGGAGGGGATAATTATGTCCGATTTTAAAGATATGCCGAGCTGGTTTTTGGGCGCCAATGCGCCAAAAGGATATTATTCAAGGTTCGACCAGCTTTTTACCGCCGCACCAAAAGGAAAATGCTTTCTGTTAAAAGGCGGCCCCGGAACGGGAAAATCTACCGTGCTCAAAAAAATCGCCTCGGTGCTCAAAGAAAAAGGCTTGAGCACGGAGCTTATATACTGCAGTGCGGATACGGATTCTCTTGATGCGGTGATAACTTATGATGGGAGCGTAGCCGCTTTGGATGCAACTCTTCCGCATGCTGTTGAGCCAAAATATCCGGGGGTTTATGAAACTACCGTTTCGCTCTGCGACTGTTGGAATGAGGATATAATAAAAGAAAACGGAGCAAGAGCATCGGCATTTTTTGATGAAAACCGTCACATGCACGAGGAAGCAAGAAGATACATATCCGCCGCCGCAAGCCTTCTTGATGAAGCGGCAAAACTTGGTATGGAATCGGTTTATCAGGAAAAAACGGCGCGGACAGCGCTGCGCATATGCACAAGGGAGTTCGGAAAAAAACAGCATCGACCGGGAACGGAAAAAATCCGTTTTTTAAGCGCCGTTACGGATAAAGGCGTTTGTTTTCTTGATAACACGCCGAAAATTCTTTGCAAAAGAATATATGTGATAGATGATGACTGCGGAGCTTCTTCGCGTATTTTTATGAATACCGTAAGAAAAGCCGCTTTGGAACATGGCCTTGATATATATTCATGCCGGTGTCCGATTTTTCCTTCGGAGAAAACGGAACATATTTTCATACCGTCGCTGGAACTTGGATTTATGACGGCAAACCGCCGCCATAAATTTTCCGTTGTTCCATACAGAACGATTCATTCCCGAAGATTCACCGACGAGAAGAAATACTCAAAGAACAAGATAAAAATCCGCTTTGCTCTCCGCGCAGCATCGCATCTTATTGCGGAAGCGGCAAAAAGGATGAAGGAAGCAAAGATCATTCACGATGAACTGGAAGCCTGTTATATTCCCGCTATGGATTTTTCTCTTGTTGATGAAAAACTTAAGAAAATAATAGAAAAGATATGATAAAAACGGCGGTGATATATCCGCCGTTTTTTTATTTAATTGCTTTTCCGGCAATGCGAAAAATATCGTCGCTTTTTCCAAGCACAACAATGTGGTCAGATTTTCGGAATTCATAATCCGGTCCCGGCATGGGCTGAAGATGTTCCTTGTGCTTAATTGCGATGATGGTTATGCGGTATTCTTTCCGGATATTGAGTTCAAGAATATTTTTTCCTGCCCATTCCGGAAGAATAGGAATTTCATAAATCGAATATTCGCTTGTAAGTTCAATATAATCGAAAATGTTGTCAGAATTATAACGCATCGCAACGCTTTCCGCAATTTCCCTTTCCGGATAAATAACTTCGTTCGCGCCGATTTTCTTAAGAAATTCCGCCTGGATATCCCTTTTTGCTTTTGCAACAACGTGGCGTGCACCCATTTTTTTAACAAGGGAAGTGGTAACAAGGGAAGACTGAAAATCATCACAGATTGTAACGAAACAAACATCAAACTGGTTTACCCCAAGGGAACGGATAACCGCTTCATCGGTGCAATCGCCAATCTGCGCATCGGTAAAAGTGTTGGAATATTTTTCAACAAGCGCTTCGTCCTTATCAATTACCATAACTTCGTTTCCAAGTTGTTGAAGTTTGTGGGCAAGATGTCTTCCAAATCTTCCAAGACCGAGAACAAGAATAGATTTCATTTTATTTTCTCCTTAACCAATCAAAATATTTTCAACAGGGCGTTCCGTAAAAATGGGCGTTTGTTTTTCCGCAAGAACAAGAACAAGCGAAAGCCCGCCGATTCTTCCGAAGAACATAAGCAAAATCAAAAGCAATTTTGAAAAAACGGTAAGTTCCGCCGTTATTCCAACGGAAAGCCCAACTGTTCCGACAGCGGAAACGGTTTCATAAAGCATATCGGAAAGAGAAAAAGGTTCAATAATTGTCATTATTGCACAGGAAAGAATAATGGCGCAAAGATAAATTGTGGAGATGGAAGTTGCTTGATGAACAACGTTTTCGGCAATGCGTTTTTTAAAAATAGTGACATTTTTAATGTTTCTTGCGGAAGCGATGGAGCTAAGTATTACAACAAGAATGGTAGTTGTTTTAACTCCGCCGGCGGTCGAAGCAGGGCTTCCGCCGATGAACATAAAAACGGAAGTAAAAAGCTTCCCTGCTTCGCTGAGCTCGTTTTGCGGAACGGTGCAAAAACCCGCGGTTCTTGTTGTTGTGGATTGGAACATTGCCGCAAGAATTTTTTCCGGAACGGACATTTCAGAAAAAGAAGCGTTCCATTCTGAAACGAGGAAAAAAACAAAACCGAATGAGAGAAGAATTGCGCTCGATAGAACAGCAAGTTTGCTGTGAAGACAATAGTTTCTGAAATTAAAACGGTGTTTTTCAAAATCGTCCCAAACAAGAAAACCTATTCCACCGGTTATAATCAGAGACATAAGAGTGAGGTTAACAAGCCAATCGCCGGAATATGATGAAAAAGAAGTTTCGGAACTGAATTGGCTCATAAGGTCAAAACCCGCATTGCAAAAAGCGGAAACCGAATGGAAAACAGAATAAAAAAGTCCTTCTCCGAAGGGCATTTCGCGGCAAAACCGAAAAGAAAGAACAAGCGCGCCCAATCCTTCGATAAGAAAAGTTCCAAAAATAATTTTTTTCATCATGGAAACAACGCCGTGATATCTCATGTTTCCGGAAATCTGAACAAGGATTTTTCTTTCTCCGAGAGAAATTTTTTTCTTCAAAAAAACCGAAAAAATGGTGAAAATAGACATAAACCCAAGTCCGCCGATTTGTATCAGGAAAAGAAGAACAATTTGACCGAAGCGCGACCAATAAAGATATGTGTCCTTTACTGCAAGACCGGTTACGCATGTGGAACTTGTTGCGGTGAAAAGCGCTGTCAAAGGGTCTGTCCAGGTTCCGGTTTTTGACGAAACCGGAAGACAAAGCAAAAAAGTTCCTGAAAGAATTACAACCATAAAGCCAAGCGCAAGAAATTGGGAATAGGTCAGTTTTTTATAAATTTTTCTGAACATTTCAAACCTCAAAAAAAACGTTTATACCTAATGTTAACACCAAAATCTGAATTTGTCACTAAAAACAAAAAGAGTTTCAATTATTTATAAAAAACTTCAAAATAATTTCTTTATTGTTATGCAAATTTTCCCTTTTTGAATAACAGAAATTTAACCGACAATATTAAAATGTGTAAATTATATGAAAAGCGAGGTTTAAGATGTTTAAATTTTCCGGTTTTTCGGCAAGGGCAAACGCAGCGATAAATGCCGCCATGGGTGAAGCTTCGCTTCTTGGACATTGTTTTATCGGAACAGAGCATCTTTTATGGGGAATGCTCCGGGAAGGGGAATGCGAAAAAATAAAAAGCATCGCCTGCTCAAAAGTAAGCTGCGAAAACGTTATGGGAAGGCTTCTTGAAGAAATAGGGCGCGGAACAAAATCAAATCTTTCTCCGGCGGATTTTTCGCCCCTTTGCAGAAAGATCCTTGAAAATTCCCTTGCAGAAGCAAAAAAGACTTTTTCAAATGCGGATATAAATACGATTTTTGCAGAAATGCTTCGGGAGCCGGATTGCTCCGCCGTAAAATATCTTTCAGCTTTTGGCTGCGATCTTAATGAGCTTTTCAGGGAAGTTTCATCTGCTTCGATACAGGCTGATTATCAGCCCAGAGAAAAACAAAAAATAAAAACCCCAAGCCTCGATAAATACAGCCGCGACCTTACAAAGCTTGCGAAGGAAAAAGCCCTCGATCCCGTTATCGGAAGGGAAAAGGAGATAAAACGGGTTATCCAAATACTTTCCCGCCGTATGAAAAACAACCCTTGTCTTATAGGAGATGCGGGCGTTGGTAAGACCGCCATTGCGGAAGGACTTGCCCAGCGGATAGTTTCCGGAGATGTTCCGGAAAAGCTTAAAAACAAAAAACTCTGTACTCTTGATCTTTCCCTTATGATAGCCGGAACGAAGTATCGGGGGGATTTTGAGGAGAGGATAAAGACCGTTATTGAAGAAGTTATAAAGTCGGGTAATATAATCCTGTTTATAGACGAGGTGCATACTATAGTCGGAGCAGGGGCCGCAGAAGGCGCAATAGACGCATCCAACATCTTAAAACCCCAGCTTGCAAGGGGAGAACTTCAGCTTATAGGCGCGACCACCACGGAAGAATACAGAAAATCCATTGAAAAGGAACCCGCATTGGAACGCCGTTTTCAAAGCGTTCTTGTTGAAGAACCTTCAAAAGAAACAGCCATAGAGATACTCAAAGGCATAAGAGAAAAATACGAAAAATTCCATAAGCTGACCATTTCCGATGCTGCCATTGAAACGGCCGTTCGGCTTTCGGTAAGATATCTTCCGGAAAAAAGACTTCCGGATAAAGCCATTGACCTTATCGACGAGGCCTGTTCAAAAAAATCCACCGAGAGCGTCCGTTACGGCATGGATATTCCGCGAACTCTTCTTGAGGATGATATCGCCCAGGTGCTTTCCCTTGCAACAGGAATAAATGCCGGAAGAATAACCGAGGATGAGAGCCGCCGTTTGCTTAATCTTGAGGAGGAACTGCATAAAAGGGTCGCCGGCCAGGAAAAAGCTGTTTCCGCCGTTGCAAGGGCTATCCGCCGCAACAGAGCGGGCCTTCGGGATCCAAAGCGTCCCATCGGAACTTTTCTTTTTACAGGCCCTGCGGGCGTTGGAAAAACGGAGCTTTCAAAAGCCCTTGCGGAAGAACTTTTCAGCGATGAAAAGGCGCTTATCCGCTTTGATATGTCGGAATATTCCGATAAATCCTCCGTCAATAAGCTGATAGGTTCTCCTCCGGGATATGTCGGATATGACGACTGCGGAAAACTTACGGAAGCAGTCCGCCGCCGTCCCTATTCAGTAGTTCTTTTTGATGAGATAGAAAAGGCTGATCCGGGTGTTTATAACCTGTTTTTACAGGTAATGGATGACGGGATCTTAACAGATTCCCACGGGATGAAGGTGGATTTTAAAAACTGCGTGCTGATAATGACATCAAACATCGGTGCGGAATATATCGGAAAGGGAAGTTCCATCGGTTTTGCTTTTCTTAATGAAGACGGAAAAAACGATTTTAACGGAAAAGCGGTATTCGGTGAGATGAAAAAGGTTTTTCGCCCGGAATTCATAAACCGCATTGATGAAACAGTGGTTTTTGAGCGGCTTGATAAAACCGCCGCAAAACAGATTGCGGGAAAATATTACGATAAACTTAAAAAACGGCTTTCATACGCAGGCATTGAAGCGGATTTTTCCGAAGCGGTTATTGAAAACGCGGTGAAAAACGGATTTTCACCTGATAAGGGCGCAAGGCCTCTTCAAAGGTATATCCGCGAGGCTGCGGAGGACCCCATTTCGGAAATGCTTCTCTCCGGCGAAATCGCCTTTGGCGACGGAATAACCTGTTCGGAAAACGACGAAGGAAAGCTTCTTTTCAGAAAATCGGAAAAAATCATGGTATAAAAAAGCGGCCCGAAAAGGGCCGCTATTTTGAGTACTATTTTTTGTTTTATTTAAGTGCAATGGCTTCGATTTCTATGGAAACGCCTTTTGGCAAAGCCGCAACCTGAACACAGCTTCTTGCGGGATAGGGTTCGGTGAAAAATTCGGAATAAACGGCGTTTATTGCGCCAAACTGGGCCATATCGGTAATAAAAACGGTTGTTTTGATTACCTTATCAAAACTGCTTCCGCCGGCTTCAACAACAGCTTTAAGGTTAAGAAGAGCCTGTCTTGTCTGCTGGGAAATATCGGAACTTACGCTGCCGTCCGGAGCAACGGGGATCTGGCCGCTGGTAAAAATCGTCTCACCAAGGTCGATTGCCTGGGAATAGGGGCCGATGGCGGCGGGAGCATTATCCGTATGTATTCTTTTCTTTTCCATATTTTATCCTCCGTTTAAAAGATAAGCGGCGAAGCTTTTTTTTGCCCGCCGCCTTTTTGGAGCAGGTAACGGGAGTCGAACCCGCCTCTGTGGCTTGGGAAGCGACCGTTCTACCGATGAACTATACCTGCATCATTTAAAAATATTATGTTTCATTTTTGGTAAAAAGTCAAGTTGTATTATGTCGATTGACAGATGATTTTCGGGGTAGTACAATTAAAGGGTATCAAAATGAAAAGAGGATTTTATTATGGAAAAAAAGATTGCCGTAATCGGCGGAATGGACCACGGAAAAACAACTTTTATAAAAGCTGTTGCCGCGGTTTTCGGTGCGGAAGTTAAAAACTGTTCCGGCGATGATCTCAATATCGGAAGAACCGAAACGGAAATTGAATTTAAAGGCAAAAAATATCTCTTTTTTGATTATCCTGCAATGGATGATTATGAGGAAAATATAGACGGAACCGAAGATGCAGCGGTTTGGGTAGTGGATTCCTGCGAAGGACCCATGTTCGGTTCGAGAGAAATGCTCGCTCTTTGTATCGAGCGCGGAATTGAAAATTATCTGCTCTTTATGAATAAAAGCGACCTTGTGGAGGACGAAGAGATCGTTGAACTTTGCGAGGCGGAAACAAGAGAAGTTATGGATGAAGAAGGACTTTTCAGCGACGACTATCCTTCCGTTTCCGGAAGCGCAAAAAAAGCCCATTGGGATCCGGAAAGCGAATGGGGCGCAAAAATCTTTGAAGCTGTTGAAATAATATCCGAAATTGCTTGATAAAAACGGAGGAATAAATAATGAAAACAATAACCCTCGGTTCCACCGGGATTGTAACGCCGCAGAATGCTTTCGGCGCTCTGCCGGTCCAGCGCGACGATATGGAAACCTCGATAAAAATTCTTCGCCGTGCATACGAAGGCGGAATGACCTTTTTTGATACCGCAAGAGCCTATACCGACAGCGAAGAAAAAATCGGAAACGCCCTTGCTGATATCCGCGAAAATATTTTTATCGCAACAAAAACCGCCGCAAAAACTCCGGAGGATTTTTGGAAGGACCTTGAAACTTCTCTCGGCCTTTTAAAAACCGATTACGTCGATATTTATCAGTTCCACCAGGCGTCTCAGTGCTATAAACCCGGCGACGGAACCGGTATGTATGAGGCCATGCTGGAAGCAAAAAAACAGGGTAAAATTCGCCATATTGGCATCACCGCCCATAAAATCAAGGTTGCGGAAGAGGCGGTCGAAAGCGGTCTTTATGAAACCCTCCAGTTCCCGCTGAGCTATCTTTCCGGCGAACAGGAACTTTCTCTTGTTGAAAAATGCAAGGAGAAAAACATGGGATTTATCGCCATGAAAGCCCTTGCCGGCGGCCTTATCAACAAATCCGCCGCGGCTTTTGCCTGGATGCAGCAGTTTGATAATGTGCTTCCCATCTGGGGAATCCAGCGCATGACCGAGCTTGAGGAATTTCTTGGATATTTTGAAAATCCCGCGGAAATGAAAGGCGATATCCTTGAAATCATCGAAAAAGACAGAGCGGAGCTTGCGGGCGATTTCTGCCGCGGATGCGGATACTGCATGCCCTGTCCGGCCGGAATAAAAATAAACGACTGCGCAAGAATGTCCCTGATGATCCGCCGCGCACCCTCAAAAGGCTGGATTTCCGATGAATGGCAGGCAGAAATGGCAAAGATCGAAGACTGCATCCATTGCGGAAAATGCCATACAAAATGCCCCTACGGTCTTAACGCCGCGGAACTTCTCATAAAAAACTATGAGGACTATAAACAAATAATCGCCGGCGAAGTTAAAGTTTAATAATACATAACATAAAGAAAAACCTCCTGCTGAAAATCAGCAGGAGGTTTTTCTTTAAATTAAGGGGATTTAAAAAAGAGAAAAGGAAATGAAAAAATTTCTTATTCAACGGAAGAAACGCCTTCAAAGGCGGCGATGATTTCTGCCGAGGGCGCTTTGCTGAATTTCGATACAGCAAAAATAACAACGGTGGAAACGAGGAATGCGGGAAGAAGTTCATAAACGGTGAGCCAGCTTATACCAAGGTTTTTACCAAGGGGAGTGAAAACATATTCCCAGATAAAGACCATTGCGCCGCCGGAAAGCATACCCGCAACAGCGGCGGAATGGGTAACCTTTTTCCAGAAAAGGCTGATGAGCATCAGCGGGCCAAAGGTTGCGCCAAAGCCTGCCCAGGCAAAGGAAACAACGTTGAAGATAACGCTGTTTTCATCAAGGGCAACAACAACGCCGAAAAGCGCGATAACAACAAGAATGATTTTGGAACAGCGCATTACCTGTTTGTCGGTGGCTCTTTTGTTGAAAATACCCTGATAAAGGTTCTTTGAAAAAGCGGATGCGGCAATAAGAAGATAGGAGTCGGAAGAACTGATGGTA
Organism: Oscillospiraceae bacterium; assembly: GCA_017436125.1. Lineage (GTDB taxonomy): Bacteria > Bacillota > Clostridia > Oscillospirales > Ruminococcaceae > UMGS1668. The sequence goes on from JAFSDS010000026.1 coordinate 76,286, forward strand.
GCTGCAAGGATACCGGACATGATAACACCGGCCACAATAGGGGGAAGAAGCTTTCCGCACATGATGATAAATACGTTTTCTGCACCGGAGGAGGAAAGAAGGGCCTCTTCGGTGGGGAGCATTGCGCGGCCGATGATACCGATGGCAACGGCGGCGAAAAGGGAAATGATTACCCAAACGGTGGCTATGCGGCGGCTCATGGTGATTTCAGAGGTTTTTCTTGCGGCCATAAAGCGAAGAAGAACCTGGGGCATACCGAAATATCCAAGGCCCCAGCTGAGGGTTGAAAGAACGGTGATGATTCCGTAAGCGCCCGCTTCGCCGAATACCGGCGCTCCGTTTTCAACAAGCTGAAGTCCGTTTTCTCCCAAAACGGGGGTTGCAATGCCGAAAAGTTCAAAAAAGCCGGGAATGTTGTTCGCGTTTTCAAGAACAGCGCCGATTCCGCCGGCGGAAATGGTGGAAAGGGTAAGGATAACTGTGAGAGCAACTATCATAACGATCGCCTGCATAAAGTCGGATGCGCTTTCAGCAAGAAATCCGCCGAGGAAAGTATAAACTATTACAAAAACCGCGCCGATGATCATCATCGGGATATAGGGAAGACCAAAAAGGGTAGAAAAAAGTTTTCCGCATGCAACAAAGCAGCTTCCGGCATAAACAGAAAAGAAAACAAGAATGAAAAGGGAAGCTATCGTAAGAAGCACCTTTTTGCCGTCCGCTTCGCAAAAGCGTTTTGAAAAATAATCCGGAACGGTTATTGCGTCAACTTTGATGCTGTATTTGCGAAGGCGTTTTGCAACAATGAGCCAGTTTACATAGGTTCCGGCGGCAAGGCCGACTGCGGTCCAGAATGCATCCGCAAGACCCATCCAGTATGCAACACCGGGAAGACCCATAAGGAGCCAGCCGCTCATGTCAGAAGCCTCTGCGCTCATGGCGGTTACCCATGGACCAAGACTGCGTCCGCCGAGAAAATATTCGTTGCTGTTCTTATTTGCGCGTTTGGAAAAATAAACGCCGATGGCAATAACGACCGCCATATAAAGAACCATAGATATTAACATTTTTATCTGTGCGTCAGTCATGGATTTGTCCTCCGTATTTCAAAAACTTGAGCCAATTATAGCACTACATTTAATAGACTGCAACACAGAATTAATTATATATTAATATTAGACTAATTTTATTAAAAATATAAAAATATGTTTTATTTATAATAAAAATTAACTATACTAAAATGCAGAACTATAAAAATACATATTTTAGCAAATAAAAAATAATTCAGTAAATTAAAGCGTTAATATATAAAAATGAATGATTTTCATAAAAAAACGCACCGTTTTAACACGGTGCGCTGGGAAATTTATATTAATTTTTCCTCAATAATAAATTTTGGTCTGTGCTTTGTTTCAAGATAGGCCCTGCATACGTATTGTCCAACAACGCCCAAAGCGGAAAGATTAAGCCCGGTGCACAGGAAAACAGAAGCAATGATCCAGCCTTGAGCACCAAAACCGCTGCCAAAAATTCCAAGCACCAAAAGAATGAGCATGGCGAGCATGGAAAATGCGGTTATGAGCACGCCGCCGAAAAGTATCATATCAACGGGCTTTACACTGAAAGAGGTGATGCCGTTCCATGCGAGGTCAAGCATTTTTCCAATGCTGTATTTGCTTTCTCCGGCAAATCTTTCTCTGCGTTCGTAATAAACTTTATCGCTTTTAAAACCAAGCATCGGTACCATTCCGCGAAGGAAGAGGTTGACCTCATCAAAATCGGAAAGCGCTTCGATGGCTCTATTGCTCATAAGGCGATAGTCTGCATGGTTAAAAATGATATGTGTTCCAAAGAACTCCATGACCTTATAATAGCTTTCTGCGGTAAAACGCTTTATGAATTTATCGGTGCTTCGCTTGTTGCGAACTCCGTAAACAATATCGCAGCCGTCATTATATTTTTCAATCATCTCGTCCATAGCATCTATGTCGTCCTGAAGGTCCGCATCAACGGAAATTGCCGCGTCACAATGCTCTTTTGCTTCCATAAGTCCCGCAAGAAGAGCATTTTGGTGGCCGCGGTTGCGGCTTAATTTTATTCCGCAGAAAATTTTGTTTTTTTCATGGATATCGTTTATTATATCCCATGTATCGTCATGGGAACCGTCGTCAACAAAAAGTACTTTGCTTTCCGTAGAAATAAGTTCCTTTTCCATAAGGCTTTCATATTTTTCGGTCATGACCCTTATGGTTTCCGGAAGAACTTTTTCTTCATTGTAACAGGGGATAACGGTATATAAAATCATTCTTTCACCTTGCTTTCTATCAAAGCGACTTCTTCTTCTGTAAGTTCGCGGCATTCTCCTTCGGGAAGGTCATCCGGAAGGAAAAAACCTCCCATGGAAAGACGGTGGAGCTCCGTTACCTTTGCACCGAAGCAGCCGAACATTCTTTTTATCTGATGATATCTTCCCTCCGAAAGGGTAACAAAACAGGTATATTCGCCGGTTTTTTCAAGTTTTGCGGTTTTGCATATTCCGTCATTAAGCTCGATTCCTTCGGCAAAGCCCTTTTCCATGGCATCCGTAACGGGAAGGTCGATGGTGACGGCGTATTTTTTTGAAACATGCTTTTTCGGCGAAAGGATGCGGTGGGCAAAATCTCCGTCATCGGTGATTATCATAAGCCCGGTGGTATCTTTATCAAGTCTTCCGGCGGGGAAAAGTCCGCTTCGCATAAGTTCTTCCGGAACAAGTTCAAGAACGGTCTTCTGCGTTGGATCCTCCGTTGCGGAAACATAGCCTTTCGGTTTATGGAGTACAATATATAAGTGTGCTTTTTCGCTTATTTTGTTGCATCCGAGAAAAATTTCGTCGTTTTCGCCGACTTTGTATTCGGAAGAGCGGATTATATTTCCGTTAACAGTAACCTTGCCGCCTGAAACGGCGGCTTTTGCCTCTTTTCGGGAAAGGCCTGTTCTGGATGATATTATTTTGTCAAGTCTTTCCATTTTGGCCCCTCCTTTCCGGATACTTGATTTTTGATATGAGAAAAGATAAAATAAATAGGTAAAATTAAATTTTAAAGGAAAGAATATGCTTAAAAGATTTTTTGAACTTCTTAAAAAAGGCGATATAAAAGGAATAATGCTTGAACCTACTGAGGATACCTTCCTTCAGTTCTTCCGCTATATTTTTGTGGGCGGTGCATCATTTGTTGCCGATTATGTGCTTTTGCATCTCATAACGGAAATGGGGGTATATTACCTTGTTTCCGGCGTAATATCTTTTATTGCCGGCCTTTGCGTAAATTATGCCCTTTCAAAACTCCTTGTTTTCAGCAAGAAAACCGAAGGAGCGGAAAAGGCAAAGGAGTTTACCGTTTTTGCGGTCATTGCGGTTTTCGGTCTTATAATAACCGAAGGGCTTATGTGGCTCTTTACCGAAAAACTCGGCTGGTATTATATGATATCAAAAGCAGTTGCGGCAGTTATCGTTCTTTTCTGGAACTTCTTTATGAAGAAGATCCTTCTTTACAGAAAAAAATAAAAAAGTCATCCGGGCGGCCATTATTGGCCGCCCGTTTTTTTATTTATCATCCGAGGTCGATTTTTCTTCCGGAAACACATTTTGAAACGATTTTTGCATCTTTGTAGAGATAGCAAAGACGTTCAAAACGGTCATGCATGGAGATTTTTTTCGGGGTATAAAGGGCGCTGTCGTCGATTACGACCGCATCCATTTCAAAACCTTCTTCAAATGCGCCGACTTTTCCGAAAAAGCTGCCGCCTCCTCTGGTGGCCATATGGAAAACCTCATCAACTGAAAGCTGGTGAAGGGAAGGATCAACAAGGCGCCAGCGGAGTTTTGAAGACATAATAGCGTCGGTCATTGCACGGAAGATAGAAAGGCTGCTTCCGCCGGCAACGTCGCTTCCAAGACCAACTTTTAATCCGTTGTTGATAAATTCGCGAACGGGCGCAATGCCGGAGGCTACGTTCATATTCGACTGGGGACAATGAGCGATCCAGACGCCGCGTTCCTTCATAAGTTTCTGCTCACGCTCGTCGGAATAAACGCAGTGGGCCATAATGGTTTTGCAGTTTTCTCCGCCGAAAAGACCGAAATGGTCATAAGCGTCTCCGTAAAAATCGGAGAAAGGACAAAGTTCGGAAACCCATTTTATTTCACTCGGATTTTCGGAAACATGGGACTGAACGGCGGTTTTGTGTTTTTTCTGGATTTCCCCGAGGGATGTCATAAGTTCATCGGTGCAGGAAGGGATAAAGCGGGGAGTAATGATGGGTTTTGTATTTTCAAAACGGTTTTCGGTTTCAGAGATCCATCTGTCGGTATCCGCTGCAGAGCTTTCTGCGGTTTCACGCAGGATATCCGGGCTGTTGCGGTCCATATTTACCTTGCCTACATAGGTTTTAAGGCCGGAAGCTTCGAGTTTTTCCATAAGAAGTTCCGTTGCGGGAACGTGAAGGGATGCAAAGATGGAAGCTCTTGTTGTTGCGCTTCTTCTAAGGTCGGTTACAAAAATGGAATAAGCTTTTTCGGCATATTCAAGATCAGCATAGGATGCTTCTTCCGGAAATGCATATTTTTGAAGCCAGTCAAGAAGCTCAAGGTCCATGCCGGTTCCGCGATAGGTGTACTGGGGAGCATGAACATGAAGATCACAAAAGCCGGGGATAATTATTTTATCACCGAAGTCGGTAAGTTCGGCGTTCTTCCATTCTTCCGGAAGTTCCTTGAAAATGCCTTTGCAGATGCCGTCTTCACAAAGAACCCAGCTGTTTTCAAAGATCTCGATCTTCATATCATCGTTTGTTTGAAAAATGTGGCCTTTCCAGGCAAATCTGTTCATCAAAACGCTCCTTTTATTTTACCCTTTTCGGTTTTTTTGATTTTCCGCTGAGCTTGGGGTTCTTTCTTTTGCCAAGAGGCTTGTCCTTTGTGAAAGAAATCTGTTTGTTTCCGTTTTTTTCGGCAATGTTTTTTGCGCGGAAGTCCTCGCGGACTATGCAGTCCGGGCCGTTTCCGATAAGGTCCTCGCGATGCGCTTTGCGCAATGCTTTGCGGACTGCGTCGGCGTTTTCCGGGATATAATACTGCAAAAGCGCGCGCTGGAGCATTTTATCTTCCGGATTTGTGGGAACATAAACTTCCTTCATGGTATAGGGGTCAAGTCCGGTATAGAACATGCAGGTGGAAACAGTTCCCGGAGTGGGATAAAAATCCTGGACCTGTTCCGGGCGGATGTTGTATTTTTTGAGGAACTGTGCAACAGCAACCGCGTCCTTTATGGTGCTTCCCGGATGGGAGGACATGAGGTAGGGAACAAGATACTGTTCCTTTCCGGCAGAGCGGGTAAGTTCCATAAATCTGTTCTGGAACTTGACGTAGGTGTCGATATGGGGCTTGCCCATCATATCAAGAACACCGGCGCTGCAATGTTCCGGAGCAACTTTAAGATGTCCGCTGACGTGGTATCTTACGAGATCTTTAAAGAAACTGTCGTCCTCATCTGCCATAACGTAGTCATAGCGGATTCCGCTGCGGATAAAAACGGCTTTTACCTTGGGAAGAGAGCGAAGCTCACGAAGGATATCAAGATATTCGCTGTGGTCTGCAATAAGATTGGGGCAGGGAGTTGGCGCAAGGCATTTTTTGCCGGCGCAAAGACCAAGCTTTTTCTGCTTTTCACAGGCGGGATTGCGGAAGTTTGCGGAAGGGCCGCCAACGTCGTGAATATATCCTTTAAAACGCGGGTCGGCGGTAAGTATTTTTGCTTCATTTATTATGGATTCGCGGCTTCTGCTGGTAACAAATCTTCCCTGATGGAAAGCGAGGGCGCAGAAGTTGCATCCGCCAAAACATCCGCGGTTCTGGTTAATGGAGAAAAGAACTTCCTCAATGGCGGGAACACCGCCCATTTTCTGATAAACGGGGTGGAAGTCACGCATATATGGAAGGGCAAAAACCTCGTCCAGTTCCTCTCTGTTAAGAGGAGCGGAGGGCGGGTTTTGAACAAGCATCATGTTTCCGTGGCGCTGGATTATCTTTTTTCCGCGGATATGGTCCTGTTCGTCCTGCTGTTTTCTGGTGGCAATGGCATATTCTTTTTTATCCGCACAGACTTTTTCAAAGCTGGGACATTCAACGGCGGGGCCGGGTTCATATTCCTGAACGGGAACAAGATAGCAGGTTCCGCGGATGTCGGTCATGGTGCAGGGGAATTCGCCGTTATTAAGTCTTTCCGCGATTTCAAGGGTCTGGTGTTCGCCCATACCGTAGGAAAGAAGATCCGCGCCGGAATCAACAAGAACGGAGGGCATTACTTTGTTTTCCCAATAATCATAATGTGCAAAACGGCGGAGGGATGCTTCGATTCCGCCGATGATTACCGGAACGTCGGGATAAATGGATTTTATCTTTTTGCTATAGACGGTAACGGCTCTGTCCGGACGAAGGCCGGCTTTTTTGCCAGGAGAATAGGCATCGTCGCGGCGTTTGCGTTTTGCAACGGTGTAATGGGCAACCATGGAGTCGATATTTCCTGCGGAAACAAGAAAACCGAGCCTTGGTTTTCCAAAACGGGTAAAGTCATAATTGCTCTTCCAGTCCGGCTGGGCAAGAACAGCAACGCGATAGCCTCTGCTTTCAAGAAGGCGGGTGAGTATTGCCGGGCCGAATGAAGGGTGGTCAACATAGGCGTCACCGGTGACAAAAACAAAATCGACTTCGTCCCAGCCGCGCTTTTTCATGTCTTCTTTATTTATGGGCAAAAAGGGCATGGCTTTAACCTCCAAAACATACTAAATCCATTATATTCTATCATAAAAATATAAAATATAAAAGGGCTTTTTTTAAAACTCCAAATTATTCCTGTTGGGAATCTTAAGATTGTCTTTACAGAAAATTCATTGACTTGCAACCTGAAAAAAGGTAAAATCTTTTTATGGAAATATAAACCGAAAAGAGGTTTTGAAAATGAAAAAAATCCTTTCTGCTCTTTGCGCCACCGTTATGGCGTTTTCCCTTTCTGTTAACGCTTTTGCCGGCGCACCTGTTCTTTTTGAAGAAGCCGGTTCCATGATCAATACAGGAGGCGAGGGTCTTGGCCTTATGATCGCCGCGGGCGTTGTTGGCCTTCTTGCAATAGTCGGCATTGTATTCTTTTTTGTTACCGGAAAAAAGAAATAATATTCAAAATAAAAAACGCCCTGTGAAGGGCGTTTTTTTATTCGGAATAAACTTCCGGACAGATTTCTTTTATTTTTTCCTGGAGGGCGAAAAAGTCCTCCATGGCGGCGGGTTTCTGGTTCGGATTGCGAAGAAGTGCTGCAGGATGGAAAGTTCCCATAACAAGGCGGCCGTTCATTTCGCGGAATTCACCGTGTTCCTTGGTGACCTTAAAATTGGGGTCGATAAAGCGGATGGCGGAGACTCTTCCAAGACAGACAATTATCTTAGGATCGATTATCTCTATCTGTTTATTGAGCCATTGGCGGCATGCGGCAACCTCTTCCTCTTCCGGGTCGCGGTTTTTAGGCGGGCGGCATTTTACCATGTTTGCAATATAGATATTCTTTTCGCGGGAAAGATCAACAACGGAAAGCATTTTATCAAGAAGTATTCCGCCGCGGCCGACAAAAGGAATGCCCTGAAGGTCCTCATTTTCGCCCGGGCCTTCGCCGATGAAAAGTACCTTTGTTTTTGGATTTCCGACACCGAAAACAACATTGTTCCTTGTTTCACAAAGTTTACAGTTTTTACAGTTAAGGCATTCTGCGCGAAGTTCATCAAGAGACATGGATACACCTCCGAAAACAGTATAGAATAATCATACATTAATTCGAAGGATTTATCAAGTATCAAATAAGCCGGATGTAATCGGAAGAGGCAAAGCCAACCGTGCCGTTATAGTTTACCGTATACCAGCCGTTTTTGCTTCCGAGCACCGTGAGCACGGCACCGTTTGGAGCGGATGCAAGGATGCGCCCGCCGGTGCTCGGATAGCTGCGGATATTGAGATTTTCGTTTTGTAAAGCCACTTTTCCCGTTTGCGGCGTCATTGGCGGAACAAGGGGAAGCCCAAAATACTCCGTCATTGAAAGGGCGAGTTTTTCGGCAATAAGGCCGAGGTTTGATGTTATCCAGTTTGCGTCATCGGCGTTATCGTGGTATGCTATCTCAACGAGCACGGCCGGTGCTCGCGTGCGGGTAACTTCACCGAGAGAAGTGGTGCTCTGTGCCCTTGCTCCTGCGGGGAAAGCATAGATGGTGCTCAGGTTTTCTGCGATGAGCACCGCGGCTTTTCTTCCGTTTGCGCTGTTCGGAGCGTAGAATGCTATGATGCCCTGAACTTCGCCATAGCGGCCCTCCGGCGCGGCATTTGAATGAAGGGCAAGATGAAAATCATAGTTTCCGGCGTTGGAAGCTCTTATGGAAGAACCGGCAGTCATCTGCGGTGTATTTCTTGTGTAGCGAATGCCGCTTGCGGTGAGCCATGGTTCAAGTTCATCCGCAAGAATGTTCATCCAGTATTCTTCACTGCCGCCGGTGACATAAAGATTTGCTTCCTGAGTTGAGGGGCTGAGATATATGTTGGGCATGAAATCCACCTCCGCAAAAAATCAAAATATATTTTCATTCTATGCGGCGGAAGAAATAATTGTTAAAAGCAAAAATTTAATAAAAACAGTAAAAAATTCCCTTTATTTTATATAATATTTCTGTTATACTATATATTTGTGGAAATTTTTTTATTTTTTAGAAAAACCGCTATGCGGTAAAGGAGAACTATTACGGAACAGTTAGTTGATATCGAAAGAATGGAAAATGCAGTTGCCCTTTTCGGCAGCTTTGATGAAAATATTAAGGAAATCGAAAAAGCCTACGGAGTCGGAATTCTCTGCAGGGGAACACAGATAAAAATTTCCGGCGATCCGGAAAAAGTTTCCCTTGCGGGAAAGGCGGTTCAAAGCCTGCTTTCCCTCATCAGCAGGGGTGAGGAACTCAATGACCAGAACATCCACTACGTTATGGATCTTGTTAACGAGGGCAACGAGGATCAGATAAATAAAATAAGCAGCGACTGCATCTGCATCACTTCAAAAGGAAGACCGGTTAAGGCAAAAACCCTTGGCCAGAAGGCTTATATCGAGGCTATTAAAAATACTACCGTTACCATAGGCGTAGGCCCTGCCGGTACCGGCAAGACCTATCTTGCGGTGGCCATGGCGGTAAAAGCCTTCCGCAATCAGGAGGTAAACCGCATCATCCTTACAAGACCGGCAGTTGAAGCGGGAGAAAAACTCGGTTTTCTTCCCGGTGATCTTCAGAATAAAGTTGATCCCTATCTTCGCCCTCTTTATGATGCTCTTTTTGAAATGCTCGGTGCAGAAAACTATCAGCGTTTTGTTGAAAGAGGAAATATCGAAGTTGCGCCCCTTGCATATATGCGAGGCAGAACTCTTGATGATTCTTTTATAATCCTTGACGAAGCACAGAACACCACTCCGGAACAGATGAAAATGTTCCTCACAAGGCTTGGCTTTAACTCAAAAGCCGTTATCAACGGCGACGCCACCCAGATCGACCTTCCGTCCATCAAAAAAAGCGGCCTTGTTGAAGCGATGAAAGTTCTTAAAGACGTTGAGGATGTTTCGCTTATAAAATTTACCGAAAAGGATGTTGTGCGCCACAGACTTGTCCAGAATATAATCAAGGCGTATGAAAAATATTACGAAAGGACAGCAAAAGAAAATGGCAATCGCAAAAGTTATCATATCAAACAGACAGAAAGAAATTAAAATACCAACCGGTATAAGAATGCTTATGCGCCGCTGCTGCGAGGCAACTCTTCAGACAGAGGGTTTTACCGAACCCGGAGAAATAAGCATCAGCTTTGTATCAAACGATGAAATAAAAGAAATAAACGCCGAATTCCGCAACGTGGATGCTGTTACCGACGTAATATCCTTTCCCCTTGGGGAAAACGGAATATATGACCGCAACCCGGAAAGCGGGGCACTTCTTCTGGGCGATATAGTAATCTCGCTTCAGAAAGCGGAGCAGCAGGCCGAACTTTACGGCCATACACTTCAGAGAGAAGTTGCATATCTTACGGTACATTCCGTTCTGCATCTTCTCGGTTATGACCATGTCAACGGCGGCATGGAGCAGGTACATATGAGAGAAAGGGAGGAAACCGTCCTCGCGAAGCTCGGTCTTCAGCGTGACGCCAGCTATGTCAATGAATAATAATTTTGAAACAAAATCCGCTTTTGTAGCCATTGTCGGAAGACCGAACGTGGGCAAAAGCTCTCTTCTTAACGCACTTATAGGTGAAAAGGTTGCGGCAGTTTCCGCAAAGCCCCAGACCACCCGTACCAGAATCACCGGTATCCTTACCAAAGGCCTTACCCAGTTTGTGTTTATCGATACCCCCGGCCTTCATAAGCCCAAAACAAAACTTGCGGACTTTATGGTAAAACAGGTGGGAGATTCCGTTGCGGATGTTGATATCGCAATTCTTGTTGTTGAACCTAAGGGCGAAATAACCCAGCCGGAACGCGACCTTATCGAACGCTTCAAGGCGCTTCGCCTTCCCGCAATCCTTTGCATCAACAAGATCGATACCCTTGAAAACAAGGAAGAAATGCTTGCAAAAATCGCGGCACTTTCCAAGGAATATAATTTTGACGAAGTAATTCCGATTTCTGCCCTCAAAAAAGACGGAATCAACATTCTCACCGATGAACTTGAAAAATACGCGGAGGAAGGCCCGCACTATTTTGCGGACGATTCCATCACCGACCAGCCCGAAAGAGCCATTGTTGCGGAACTTATCCGCGAAAGAATGCTTGTTGACCTTGAGGATGAGGTTCCCCACGGAATCGCCGTTTCCATTGAAGCCATGAAAGAGCGCGATGATAAGGATATGGTCGATATCGATGCTATCATCTATTGTGAGCGTGACAGCCATAAAGGCATTATCATCGGCAAAAAAGGCGCAATGCTCAAAAAAATCGGCAGCGAATCTAGAATGAGTATTGAGCGATTCCTTGGCTGTAAGGCAAACCTTCAGCTTTGGGTAAAAGTTAAGGAGGACTGGCGCAACCGCGACGGACTTCTCCGCAACTTCGGATTTACCGAACAATAACTTTTTTTACCTCACATATCCGTTTTTCAAAATCATAAAATGATATTGAAAAAACTTGATGCGGGGTAAAAAACATGAACGAAAACAGTTGGAACGATTTTGAAAAAACAGGAAAAATAAGCGATTATCTTAACTATAAGCTTTCAAACCGGAACATTATTAATGAAAAGATAAACAGCGGAGAAATAAAACCCGCTCTTCCGACGGATGTTGGAAAACCGGAAGAAAGCAGTGATTTTAAAAAGCTTCATTTTTCCGTAAACGGCGGTATCGGATATGCAGATCAAGACGAAAGGCATCGTCCTTAAAGTACAGGATTATAACGAAAACGATAAGCTCCTTATGGTCCTTACGGAGGATAAAGGGGTAATATATGCCTATGCTTCCGGCGCAAGAAGGATGAAAAGCGCCCTTGCAACGGTTTCTTCAATGCTTTGTTACGGCGAATTTGTTTTTTTCAAAAACCGTGATAAATATACCGTTGATTCTGCGGAAAGCGAAAGGCTCTTTTTCGGCATAAGAAAAGACCTTGACAGCCTTGCCTATGCAAGCTATTTTTGCGAACTTTGTCTTAATGCCGCAAACCCGGAGGAGGATGCAAAGGATATTCTTCGCCTTCTCCTCAATACCTTACATATGCTTGAAAACAAAAAAATCCATCCGGCTTTGCTCAAGGCTATTTTTGAGCTTCGGCTCATGAGCCTTATCGGATATGCCCCGGATCTTATCGCCTGCAGCGAATGCGGCGAATTTGAAAAAGCGGCATATTGGTTTGATGCTTCCTCCGGAAGTGCAACCTGCACCGAATGCCGCCCAAACGCCGCAAACGGCGAGATACTTATTTCAAAAGCCGCTTTTCTTGCCGCAAGGCATATCGTATATGCGCCGATGGAACAGCTTTTTTCGTTCAGAATAGGTGAAAATTCACTTATCGAACTTTCAAATGCGGCGGAAAAATATGCCGTAACACAGATGGATAAAGTTTTTCCGACCCTTGAATTTTTAAATTCATTACGTTCGTTCTGATCTTTTATAATTTGAAGTCAACTTCAGAGGTAGAAATATGACCGAAAACAGACATTACAGGGCCCTTGAGCTGGACAAGATTCTTGCCATGCTTGCGGACTGTACCGGTTGTGATGACAGCCGCCGCCTTGCCCTTGAAACAGAACCGAAAACAGACCTTCGTGAGGCAAAGCGCCTTATGGACCGCACTGCGGACGCATTCATGCTTTCCGCAAGATTCGGTGCGCCTTCTCTTCACGGAGTTAAAAACGTTACCGGTTCTTTAAAACGCGCACAGATGGGCGCAACCCTTTCTCTTCCGGAATTTATCGATATCGAAAGATTCCTTAAAGCTCTCAGGGAGATGAAGGACTTTAGAAACAATTATGATGGGGAAGAGGGAACTTCCCTCGACGAATATTTTGAAAGCCTTATGCCGAACATCCGCCTTGAGGAAAAAATCGGATTTACTGTTGTTTCCGAAGACGAGGTCAGCGATACAGCAAGCCCAACTCTTGCGGATATCAGAAGAAAGATACGCAACTCCCAGGCAAAGGTAAAAGAACAGCTCGACAGGCTCATCCATTCGAATACTTATTCAAAGTATCTTCAGGAACCTATTGTAACCATGCGCGACGGAAGATACTGCGTCCCGGTAAAAGCGGAATACCGCAACGAGATCAAAGGTATGGTCCATGATACATCCGGTTCCGGTGCGACTATTTTCATCGAGCCCGCCGGCGTTGTAGATGAAAACAATGAAACAAGAGTTCTTAAAGCAAAGGAACAGCAGGAGATCCAGCGTATTCTTCATGACCTTTCCTGCGATATCGGAAACCATGCGGAAACCTTTATTGAGGACTATTCCGCCATTGTTGAACTTGACCTTTATTTTGCAAAGGCGCGTCTTGCTTCTAAAATGAACGCATCCGTTCCTAATCTTTCCGATGACGGAAAAGTCCGCCTTTCAAAAGCACGTCATCCTCTTATTGATAGAAACAAGATCGTTCCGATAGATATTGCCCTCGGATACGATTACGATGTTCTTGTAATCACCGGACCGAACACCGGCGGCAAGACCGTTGCGCTTAAAACCGTCGGCCTTCTCACTCTTATGGCCATGTGCGGAATGATGATACCCGCAGGAGAAAGTTCCTCCGTTTCTGTTTTTGAAAACGTTTTTGCCGATATCGGCGATGAACAGAGCATTGAACAGAGCCTTTCCACATTCTCTTCCCATATAAACAACACCATAAAGATTCTTGAAAAAACCGATGACAGAAGCCTTGTCCTTCTTGATGAACTCGGTGCAGGAACCGATCCTATCGAGGGTGCGGCTCTTGCGGTTGCAATAATTGAGCGCCTTAAACTTTATGGCGCAAAGGTTGCCGCAACAACTCACTATGCGGAGATAAAAATGTATGCGCTCCAGACCCCGAGGGTCGAAAACGCCTGCTGTGAATTCAATGTTGAAACTCTTTCTCCAACATACCGCCTCCTTGTGGGCGTTCCCGGAAAATCCAACGCTTTTGCAATAACCGAGCATCTTGGAATGGATACCAGCGTTGTTGACAGGGCAAGGGAACTTGTTTCTGCAGAAAACGCAAACTTTGAGGACGTTGTTGAAAAGCTTGAAAAAAGCCGTCAGGAACTTGAAAAAGAGCACGAAAAAGCCGAAAATTACCGCAAAGAAACCGAGCGCATCCGCCTTGAAATCGCAAAGGAAAAAGAGGAAATGGAACGCAACAGGGAAAAGGAACTTGAGGCAGCAAGAATTTCCGCAAAGCGCCTTGTTGAACAGGTCCGTGCGGAAGCACAGAAACTTATCGACGAAATAACCGAAACCCAGAAGGCCGCGGATGCGGAATCCTCCGCGGATATGATAGCCCGCGCAAGAGCACAGATGAAAACCGGCATCGGCCGTATTCAGGATATTGCCGACCCCATAGCATCCAAAAACAGCGGATATAAACTTCCAAGGAACCTTGTTCGCGGCGATACAGTCCGCATCAACGGAATGAGTAAGGACGGAACCCTTGTTGGTCTTCCGGACGGAGCGGGCTATTGCCTTGTCCAGACAGGTATCGTAAAATCCAAAGTCCATATTTCCGAACTTCGCCTTGTTGAGAATAAGACAAAGAAAAACACCCTTGGCGGCGGTTCCGTTACCAAAAACATCGAAAGCGCTTCAAGAAGAAAAGCCGCTTCCGAAGTTGACCTTCGCGGAATGGACGTTGAACAGGGCCTTCTTGAAATGGACCGCTTCATTGATGAATGTGTTCTTCTTAACCTCAATACCGTTTCCGTTATCCACGGAAAGGGAACCGGTGTTCTCCGTGCGGCTGTGCACCAGGCTCTTAAAAAGAACAAAGCGGTAAAAAGTTTCCGCCTTGGTGTTTACGGCGAAGGCGAAACCGGCGTTACTATTGTTGAACTTAAATGAACAAACTTGTTTTTGATTCACCCATAGGGAAAATTGCCGTTTTTGCGGAAAATGGTTTTATAACTCGTGTTGAAATTAAAACCAAAGAAAAAACGGATGAAGAAATTACCGAAAAACTGCTTTTTGAAGCAGAAAAGCAACTTTCGGAATATTTTGACGGAAAGCGAAGAGCTTTTGAACTTCCGCTTAAATTTTCCGGAACGGAATTTCAAAAATCCGTTTGGAACGAACTTGAAAAAATCCCTTTTGGAAAAACAAAGACCTATGGTGAAATTGCGGCTGCAATAGGAAAACCCAAAGCGGCAAGGGCAGTTGGCGGTGCCTGCAACAAAAACCCTCTTGCGATAATCGTTCCCTGCCATAGGGTGATCGGTGGGGGAGGAAAGCTTGGCGGTTTTGCCTGCGGAACAGACACAAAAGAATGGCTCCTTAGTCACGAAGCCGACGACAAAAAAGGAGAATAAAAAAGTGAAGCTTGAATGGAAAATCTGTATTAAAATCGCAGTAAGCCTTTTTGCGCTCTATCTTGCCATAATATATTGGAAAGATGTTGCCGGGTTCATCGGTGTTATAATCGGTGCGGCAACTCCGCTGATAATCGGCGGAGCAGCGGCCTATGTTCTCAATCTGCTGATGACTTTTTATGAAAAAAACTTTTTCAAAAAAGCAAAAAAACCGGTACTTATAAAAATTAAAAGACCGGTCTGTATGGTTCTTGCGTTTATAACTCTTCTTGCAGTTATAGCGCTTATCATCGGCCTTGTTCTTCCGGAATTTATTTCCGCTATAATGCTCGTTATCGATTATATTCCCGATGCGGCGGATTGGGTCGTTGAACAGCTTGAAAAAATAGAATACGTCCCGGATGAAATCATTGAAATGATAACTTCCATCGACTGGAGGTCCCAGATCGAAAAAATTGTGACGGTTGTCACTTCCGGAATAAGCGATGTTATGGGCATCGTTATTTCCACGGTTTCCACCGTTGTGGGCGGAATCGTTACCGCGTTCCTCAGCATTATTTTCACTATCTATATCCTTCTGGATAAAGAAAAACTCGGAAACCAGGCAGACCGTATTGCGAAAAAATATCTCAGCGAAAAGCTTTACGGAAAAGTTCGCTATGTTCTTTCCGTTCTCAACATCTGCTTCAAAAAGTATATCGTCGGCCAGTGCACGGAAGCGGTTATTCTCGGCCTTCTTTGTACCGTGGGTATGTGGATACTCGGCCTTCCTTATGCAACTATGATAGGCGCTCTTGTTGCTTTTACCGCGCTTATTCCAGTTGCGGGCGCATTTATTGGCGGCGGAGTCGGTGCATTTATGATACTTATGGTAAACCCTCTTCAGGCGCTTATCTTTGTGATTTATCTTGTTGTTCTTCAGCAGCTTGAGGGCAACATCATCTATCCGAAGGTTGTGGGTTCCTCCATGGGCCTTCCGGCAATATGGGTTCTTGCAGCGGTAACTATCGGCGGCGGAGTTATGGGCGTTTTCGGAATGCTCATCGGTGTTCCCATTGCGGCAGCGGTCTATGTCATCATAAAAAATGACGTAAACGGCCTTACGGAAGAAAAAATCAAAAAAACACTTGAATAAAAAAACAGGCGGGAGCAGGCTCCCGCCGTTTTAATATGGCAAACGATATATAAAATTTGGGAGGATAAAAAAGCATGATGTTAAAAACAGAAAGGCTGATTATCAGGCATATTGTATCTGATGATTGGCGGAGCATAAAAGAAATATGGACGGATTTTAATGCAACAGCCTTTTCACAGTATGATAAACCGCATAATACAGATGATGAAGATGTTAGCGCAAGAATAACAAAATGGGCCAAGGCAAACAGCGGAACAGAGCATATGTTTTTTGCTGTCTGCATTGGTGAAACCGTTATCGGATATATTGCTTTTAATGCAAGAGAGAACGGATACGAGATCGGATACTGCTTCCATTCGGCATATCACGGAAAAGGCTATGCAAAAGAAAGTCTTAAAGCCCTGTTCGATTATCTTCGCTCGATGGGAATAACGAAATTCACTGCGGGCACGGCGTTAAATAACATCCCGTCCGTATCGTTATTAAAGTCGCTTGGCTTTGAACTAACCGGTACGGAAGATGTATCTTTTTATAAAGATGATATGGGAAATGATATCGTCTTTAGGGGCGGTATTTTTGAACTGGATACCGCAGAATAAATTTATCTGATAACAAATAATAAAAGCCGGACTGCGTTTTGCAGTCCGGCTTTTGAAGTTTTGTAAAATTTTATTCGTTGACGGGTTCTGCGGGGATACGTTTAAGTCTTGCGTATTTGGGCATACCGTGTTCATAGGGGGTTTCAAGCTCGCCCTGGATAAGCGGAACAACATATTCGATGAATTCGTCGGTAACGTTGTTGCCTTCTTCATTGATCCATTCACGCGGAACGGTTTTTTCTGCGTTTGCAACGTCTTTAAGATCAACAAGGATGGGGGTGCATTTGTAAATGCCGTATTTGGTGTCACGGCGGAATGCAACCATTTTTCCGGTTTCGCCGGCAACCGCGGCGTCAACTGCAAAGCTTCCTGCCATGGCCGCTTCATCACGGTCGGTTTTGGAACCGGCATGGCTTGCGCAGCGCTGAAGAAGAGAAAGCTCGATGCCGCGGACTTTGGAACCGGTTTTTGCGCGGATGATGTTGGACATGGTGGCAGCAAGACCGCCAAGCTGGGAATGACCGAACTCATCGGTGATATTAAGGTCGTTGATGCCGTATTCGCTTATGAATTTGCCGTGTTTATCTTTAATGCCTTCGGAGAAAACAAGAACGATCCGTTTATGATTTTTATGGAATTCATCAAGATCTTTGAAGAACTGGTCCATATCAAAAGGAACTTCCGGAAGATAGATGAACGCAGGGCCTTCGCAGCAGATTTTTGAAAGAGCGGCGGCGCCGGCAAGCCATCCTGCATGGCGGCCCATAACTTCGATAACAACAATGGCGTCACGGTCATAAACATGAACGTCCTTGATAACTTCTGCAACAGAAAGGGCAATATATTTTGCGGAGGAACCGAACCCGGGGCAATGGTCGGTGCATACAAGGTCGTTGTCAATGGTTTTCGGAACACCGATTATGCGGCATTCATAATCCTGGGTAGCCATATATTCGGAGATCTTGTTGCAGGTATCCATGCTGTCATTTCCGCCATTATAGAAAAAATAGCGAATATCGTATTTTTTGAAAATTTCAAGAATGCGCTTATAATCGGTATCGTCCTCGCGAAAATCCTTAAGTTTATATCGACAGCTGCGGATAAGGGAAGCGGGGGTCGTGAGCATAAGTTCAAGGGTTTCCGCATCTTCTTTTCCCATATCAATAATGTTGTCGTCAAGAACACCGCGGATGCCATGCTGTGCGGCAAGAACTTTTGTTATGCATTTTTTGCCGAGTGCGGCTTTGATAACGCCGTATGCGCTGGAGTTGATAACTGCGGTCGGACCGCCGGATTGTCCGATAAGACATGCGCCTATAAGTTCACTCATAAAATTGCCCCCTGTTTTTTCAAAATGTTTTGTTGATTTTCACAAAGCTGCCGTAAGAATAAGGACAGACTTGTGTATATTAATAACATTATTTTATCACAGAATTTGTTAATCTTCAATATAAAAGAAACACGAAAAAATGTTGAAAAAATTGGAACATATTGATATACTGTTATGGTATTATTCTTTAGGGAGTGGATTTTTTGGTAAATAACCGTGAAAATAATATAAAAACTTTTGTTGCATCACTTGTTTTTATTGCTGTGATTGCGGCTTTTGCGGTTGCGGGATTTTTAATTTTCGGAGGGGAAGCACCGGCAGAAGAGGATGTTTATCCCTGGATAAGTTCCGACCACATGGCTGTTAACGGAATGCTTGACGGAACATATTATTCCGGTGAAAAAAATCCCGCCGGCGTTCTTTCATATAAAATTGCGGAAGAAATAACCGTTGGAAGAGCGGACGGAAAAGGCGATTTTAAAATCGAAAACTCCGGAAAAAACACCTGCCTTATGAAAGTAAAAATCGTTCTTGACGGAAACGTTATTTACGATACCGGATATCTTAAACCAAACCAGCATATCTCAGAAGATACTCTTCGCGTTATTCCGGAGGTTGGTTCATATAAGGCGGAAGCATATTTCGAAGGCTTTGACCCCAACACCGAGGATTCTATCGGGGCAACAAAAGCAGAAGTTATTATTACCGTTATGGAATAAAACAAAACCCGTGCTCATTTTTTGAGCACGGGTTTTTATATGCGAAAATCTTATAAAATATTCCGCAAAACAGGTCTTTCGGAATCCCAAATTTCTTCAATAAGGACTATGCAGCGGCAGACTTCGGAAGAAAGTTCGCCGTATTCTTCATGCTTTGCCAAAGGAAAAAGTTTTGCGGCGGAAGCGGTTATCTGGTCCAAAAGTTCGTGTCGGACTATCATACCGAGAAAGCCGTGTTCCTCTTCCCAGAAAACAGCGAAATTTTTGCATTCTGAAAGGATTTTTTCGCTGTCGCCGGCATCTATTGATGATAGGATAAAAGAAAGATTTGTTATTGTTGTTTCTTTGGATTCGTTTATTTTTCCAAGGCAGAAAAAATTGAATCCGATGAGAAAAACAAGAAGAAAAACGGCAAAAACCACCCTTTTCATTTTCGGTTATCATCCTTTCTTACAAGAAAGTAATCCGCAGAGGGATCACAGGTCATAAGGAACACATCCTTTTCTTCAACACCTTCATCCTTGAGCACGTTATGAAGCCATTTTTCGGTAAGGTTGCAGGCGTAAAGAGTTTTTGAGCACAGGATCCCGTCGCTTATGAGCACCATCGGAGGATGGCTTTTTGCGCTTTTTGGGTCAGCGGCGGTTTTTAGGGTAAGGGGCTGGGATCCGGCTTTCGGATATACCGAAAGCTGACCGTTTGTTTCAACTATCGCCCACGAAACATCCTTTATGTCAAAAATCCCGCTTATACGAAGCTGGCTCATAAGGTCCTCTATCGAAAATCTAAGTTCCCTCATGCTTTTCTGGTCGATATTTCCGTTTCTGATTATAGCAACGGGGCTTCCGGTAACAATGGTCTGGGCTTTTCCGCTTTTAAGAGTAATGAATGAAAGGATGACTTCCGCGCTCATAAGCGTTATTATCGGAACAACAGCCCCGATAAGAGGAATATCCGTATCCTCTATGGAAAGAGTTGCTATGTTTGAAATAAGGATAGCAATAACAAATTCCGAAGGCTGAAGTTCGCCAAGCTGGCGTTTTCCCATGATGCGGAGACAAACGATTATAACAAAATAAATAATCAAAGTCCTGAAAAATACAACGAACAAAGTTTTATCACCTCCGGTTATGGCTTTATTATTTACCAAAATGTTAAAAATAGCCCTTTTATGTTGATAAAAAAACGGGATTTTGCTATAATAATTAAATTAGGCAATAAAATATTATTTATATAGTTTCCGGAGGATACAATGGAAGAACTTATTTTTGAAGAAGAGGTAACAATAAAAGAAACTGTTGCCGAAGAAGAAAATAAAGAACAGCCGAGCGAAAACGGCAAAAAAGAAAAAAAGAAAAAATCCGCAAAAGAAGAACTTCTTGATTGGGCAAAAACGCTTTTGCTTTACTGTGCTTTGCCCCTTATCATTTTCCAAACCTTCTGCTTTATGGCAAGCGTTCCTACCGGCTCTATGGAAACAACTATTCCTGTTGGAGCACAGGTTCTTACAACAAGGTGTTTTAACAAGGACAATATCGAACGCGGTGATATTGTTGTTTTTGACAGCGAAGAAATGGGCGTTATTCTTATAAAACGCTGCCTTGGCCTTCCGGGAGAAACGGTTACCTTTGACGGAACCGGAAATGTTTATATCAACGGCGGCCTTCTTTATGAACACTACGTAAGTAGTTTCAGCGATTTTAAAGGCGAATTTAATGTTCCGGAGGACTGCTACTTCTTTGTTGGCGATAACCGCGGCGGTTCTTTGGACGCAAGATTTTGGGAACAGCCCTATATCCATAAAGATTTTATAAAGGGAAAAGCAAGATTTATCCTTTTCCCGTTCAGCAGTTTTGGAACACTCAACTGATTTTCGGAGGATAATATGAACAACAAACTTTTTGTAAGAATTATGGTAATCATTCTCATCATCGCAATGGTCGTTCCGTCCTTTGCGTATGCTCTTCTCTGGATGCTCGGATGAAAGTGATGGTAGGGCTCAGCGGCGGAGTTGACAGTGCAGCCGCGGCATATCTTTTAAAAGAACAGGGCTATGAGGTTGCCGGAGCAACTTTTCGTCTTTTGGATGACTGGGATGAAGCAAAGGACGCAAAAGCCGTTGCGGATTATCTCGGGATCCCGCATTATGTTTTCGACTTCCGGGATATATTCAAAAAAGAAGTTCTTGATAACTTTACCGAAGAATATAAACAGGGAAGAACACCGAACCCCTGCGTAAGATGCAATAAGTTTATAAAATTCCCCGCGTTTTTTGAAAAAGCGCAGGAACTTGGCTATGACCTTATTTCCACAGGTCACTACGCCAGAACCGACGGGGAAAATATTTTCAGAGCAAAAAACCTTGCAAAAGATCAAAGCTATATGATGTATAACATTGATAAGGAGCTTATTCCTCATCTTCGTTTTCCGCTGGCGGATCTTTCCAAGGACGAGATACGCGAAATTGCCGCAAAAGCCGGCATTCCCGTTGCACAAAAACCGGATTCCCAGGATATCTGTTTTATTCCGGACGGCGACACCCAGGGATATCTTGAGCGCAATATCGGCGAAATGCCCCACGGAAAATTTGTTGACGCAAACGGAAAATGCCTTGGGGAGCATAAAGGCATCTGCCGCTATACCATCGGCCAGAGAAAGGGACTTGGACTTTCTCTTCCGGCACCGCTTTATGTCGGAAAAATCGATCCGGAAGCAAACGAAGTTATTCTTGTTGATAACGAAGCACTTTTTAAAAAGCGCCTTATCGTAAAGGATTTTCACTGGATAAACGGTGCACCGGATATGCCCATCGCCGTAACCTGCAAAATCAGATATGCGCATAATCCCGCTCCGGCCCTTGCAAGCACATATTTTTATGAAGACCGGGCCCTTATTCTTTTTGAGGAACCCCAAAGAGCGGTAACCGCAGGTCAGTCCGCGGTTATTTATGACGGCGATAAGCTCCTCGGCGGCGGTGTGATAATCGGTTAAACAACCGGTGAAGTTCCGGTGATTGACAAGTGCTGCCCACTTGTGTATAATTGTTATATTATATTTTTGAAAGGTCAAAAAATGGACGACGCAGACACACGAAGTATTATGATAAATTGATTTTCGGAGCATAGCCTGGGCGCAAAGCGCATCGGGCTGTGCTTTTTTGCGTTAAATATAAAAATCTGAAAGGTTGTATCAATTTAAAAAATGAACAATATCGGCACAATAATCGCAATGGGTTTTCTTGTTATGATGTCGGCATATTTTTCCGCAACGGAAACGGCTTTTAACAGCCTCAATATGACAAAGATAAAGATCGCGGCAGAAAGAGGCGACAAAACCGCCGAACTTGTTATCCGCCTTCTTGATGACTATAACCGCCTTCTTACCACTATCCTTGTTGGCAACAACATAGTCAATATAGCCCTTTCTTCAATAGCTACGGTTCTTTTTATCGAACTTTTGGGCGGCGATATCGGTGCAACGGTTTCCACCGCGGTCATCACCGTTGTTGTTCTTATCTTTGGTGAAATAACCCCGAAAAGTATTGCGAAGGAATCTCCCGAGGCTTTTGCAAAATTTTCAGCGCCCATAATAAATTTTCTTGCAATAATCCTTACTCCGGTAAACTTTATTTTCTCCATGTGGAAAAAACTTGTTTCTCTTGTTGTCAAAAGCAGCGGGGAACAGGCCGTTACCGAAGAAGAACTTCTTTCCATGGTCGATGAAGTCGAACACAGCGGAGGTATCGGCGAGCAGGAGGGCGAACTTATCCGTAACGCTATGGAACTTAATGAAAACGACGCAGCGGATATTGCAACTCCCCGTGTTGATATTGAAGCGGTTGAGAAAAACTGGACAAAGGAAGAGGTTGCGGAGGTTTTTGTCGAAACCGGATATTCCCGTCTGCCCGTTTATGTTGACAGCCTTGACAACATTATAGGCATTATCCACCGCACCGACTTTTATAATAACTATGACAAAGATGATATTGCGGAAACCATGCTTACCGAGCCTGTTTTTATCCCTAAAACAATGAAAATCGGTGCGCTCCTTAAACTTCTTCAAAAGAAAAAATGCCATATGGCCGTTGTAACCGATGAATACGGCGGCACCTTCGGCATTGTTACCATGGAAGATATCCTTGAGGAACTTGTTGGCGAAATCTGGGATGAACACGACGAAGTTGAAGAGGATATGAGCGAAAACAAGGGCGTTTATACCGTTTCCGGCAGTATGGACCCGGAAGAACTTTTTGAGGAACTTGAAATGGATATTGAAGAAGTTCCCTATGCGACCCTCAGCGGATGGATCATGGACGAACTCAATAAGGTTCCCGAGGTGGGCGATACCTTTAACTCCAACGGCTATAAATTCACTGTTGAAACCGTTGACGGCATGAGGGTAGATACCGCTGTTATCGAAAAACTCGAGCCTGCTTCGGAGGAAGAGGAATAATGGAGCTTGTTGTCAAAAAATTTGATGAACTTACCGTACATGAACTCTATGACATCCTCAAACTGCGAGTTGACGTTTTCGTGGTGGAGCAGGAATGCCCCTATCCGGAAATCGACGATAAGGACCAAAATGCATACCACGTATGGCTTAAGGACGAAGAGGGAATAGCGGCCTATCTGCGCGTTCTTGATAAAGGCGTTTCTTTCGAGGATGCGGCAGTCGGAAGAGTTATTTCCGCAAGGAGAAGAAAGGGCTACGGAACCGTTGTTCTTAAAGAGGGCATAAAAATTGCCCGGGAAAAGTTCGGCGCAGATAAAATCACCATCGAAGCCCAGGTCTATGCAAGAAAATTTTATGAAAATGTTGGTTTTAAACGGGTTTCGGAAGAATTTCTTGAAGACGGGATACCCCATATTTTGATGACACTTGAGTGTAAATAAAAAATCCGGCGGAAATCCGCCGGATTTTTTTGTTTTTGTGCAACAAAAACGCCTGAATTAGACACTTATAGAATAGAGGACAGAAAGAAGGTGTTTTTTTGATGAAAAAATTGATTTCTATTTTAATGGCGGTTCTGATGCTTGCATCCTGCGGATACGATGAACCGGCCTTGGAAAAACCGGAGGGCAATAATGAATCTGTTTCTTCGGAAAGCGAGGTTATTCCGGAAGATCCCAAAGAAGAGCCGGAAATCCCGGAAATTCCGGAAGAAAAGCCGGAAATCCCGGAAGAACCGGACGACGGAACATTTTTCGGATTCTGCGTTGATAATTTTATCTGTCACGAAAGTGACCTTGTTTTTGAAGCGACCCTTCCGGAAAACTGGACTTATAAAAATACGATTATTTATTACGAGGGGAACAAGGTTGCGGAATGCTATATGCGCTGTGGAAAAACTTATGAGGAATGGCGTAAAAGCATAGACCCTTCCGCAGTGGATAAAGAAATCGAAGGCAGGGTTTTCAGCGTTTTTTCCTATGAATGGAGCATGGTAAATCAGGATATTTACGGCAATACGGAAATGAATCTTTATGAACTTTCGGAATATGAATATCATAACGGAAATCATCTCTATCGCTTTGTTCTTTTTGAAAACAAGGATTATAACGAGGAATTTACCGAAGAATTTGAAAAAATGCTTGGAACGTTAAAAACGGCAAAAGAAATGGATTCCGGCTATATCGAAAAGGACGGCCGCATAAGCGGCGTTATCCACCCGGCGGTTCCGTATTCTCCCGAAAGAGAAGAGGCATTTGAGAATGAAACAGTTCCTTTTTCAATGGCGGTTCCGAAAGGATGGAAGGCAGAAGCAATTGAAAAAGACGGAAAATTTTTCAATATTATATTTGCTATGCCTTGGAATGAAGTTATAAAAACGGATGTTGTTGTCATAAAAGACAGCGGCACGACTTATGATGAATGCGTTGAAAATAATTCTTTCTGGGTCGGAATCAATGAACATACATACCACGAGGTAAGCGGAAATTTTTCAAAAGGAAGTTATATCCGCTTTGACTATCCGAGAAAAAATTTTGGGGATGACGAGGACACAACTAAAACCTATTCAAGGTTCTATCAGCTCCAGTTCGACGGCTATGTTGTTTCCGTGCAGGCAAGCATAAGGCTTGACGATGAATGGGAGGCTTTTGAAGAGGACGAAATAATTTGTGATGAATTTATTTCATCAATAAAAATCGGATGATTTTGTTAACAAAAAGTTTTCTTGTAAAAAAAGCATAAAAATGGTAAAATTTCAATAGAAATTGAAAAAAGGAGGCGTTTTTATGCGTTATGAAATTGAAGGTGGCTCTCTTCCGGCACTGGTGATCCAGCTTGAAGCAGGCGAAGGTCTTGTAAGCGAATCCGGCGGAAGAACCTGGATAAAAGGTCCCATCACAACCGATACAAAAGCGGACGGCGGTCTTGGCGGAAGCATCGGAAGAATGTTCTCCGGCGAAAGCCTTTTCCTCAACCACTATAATGCAAAGGGAGCGGGCGAAATCGCTTTTACTTCTTCTTTTCCGGGAAGAATCATTTCCCGTCAGCTTGCACCGGGCGAAAGCGTTATATGCCAGAAAAAAGCTTTTCTTTGCGCAACAGAAGGAACCAAGCTTGAAATTTTCTTTAGAAGAAAAGTTTCTGCAGGCCTTTTCGGCGGCGAAGGTTTTATCATGCAGAAAGTGACCGGCCCCGGCCTTGCTTTCTTTGAAATCGACGGATACTGCAAGGAATATACACTTGCCCCCGGCGAAGAACTTGTTTGCGATACCGGCGTTGTTGCGCTGATGGATCCAACCTGCAAGATGGATGTCCGCATGGTTGCAAGCGTTAAAAACGCCCTTTTCGGCGGTGAAGGCCTTGTGGATACCGTCATCACCGGCCCCGGAAAAGTTATGCTCCAGACTATGCCTATTTATAAAGTTGCCGGCGCAATTCAGCCTTTTATTGCAACGGGAAAATAAAATCATGAAAAATCAAAACCTCCCGCAGTTTTCTGCGGGAGGTTTTTAATATATCCGGAAAGAAAATTTTAGGCGTTTTCGGAATATTCTATCAAAAAATGCAGCAGAATTTGTTTTTTTAAACACTATTTTTACAAAAGACAATTTTGTAAAGAGGTGCTTAAAATGAGAAAAATGATGGCTTTTTTGTTGCTGCTTGTTTTTGTTTTAAGTTTTGCGGCCTGCGGCGAAGGGGAAGAAGCTTTTTTGGATAAAGATATATCCGAACCGATTGCCGAAAATTCCCATCAAAGCGAAGAAAATCCGGAATCTGTTCAGGAAGAACCAAAGAAAAAGGAAAGCCTTCCGGAAATTGACGGTGAGCCGCTTTCCGCAGAAGAAATCGAATTTTTCAACGAGATGTTTTTTCCTTATAGCATGGACGAAAACGGCAGTTATGTAACAAATCCCTGGAGCCATTTCTTTACGTCATATTATGATGAAGTTTGGGAAATAAGTTTTCCTATGTTCATTTATTATTTTCCAAGTGACGGAAGGGAAGTTGACGAGGAAGAATTTCAGGCTCTTCGTAAGGTTGAGGCGTGGGAATTTGATAATTGCGAAACACTGGAGGATATGCCGGTTCCGGTTAGAAGCATTTCCAAAAAAGATGTGGACGCTGTTTTAAAAGAATATACCGGAATAATCACGTCCGATGATCTGGATACTTCCGCCGTCGCGTATTTGAAGGAATATGATTGCTATTATAATTCCACATCTGATTATGGACCGGGAACTTTTAACTGCACCGGCGGCGAAAGAATAGGAAATACGCTCTATCTTTATGAGGAAACGGAACAGGGGACAGATATGCTTGTTCTGATTGAAGAAGAAAATTCTTATAATGTGGTTTGTCATCAGCATTTTGCCAATCCATAACAGCAACATATAAAAAATCCCGCTCTTTCGAGCGGGATTTTTTTATATGCTTTCTATTGCTGTCTTAAGCGCTTTTGCGATGGCTTCAAGTTCCATGCTCGGTTTGTCTTTTGTCTGTTCGGGAATAAAAGGAACATGGATGAAACAGGCTTTTGTTTCTGTTTTGGTAAAATGGTGCAGAACATGATAAATAAGGTCGTTGCATACATAAGTCCCTGCGGAATAGGAAACGGAGCAGGGAATACCAGAGGAGGAAACCGCTTCTGCCATTTTCCTTACCGGAAGGGTGGCAAAATATGCGTTTTCGCCGCCGGGGATGCAGGGTTCGTCTTTCGGCTGATTTCCTTCATTGTCCGGGATAGATGCAAAACGAAGGTTTACCGCTACCATTTCGGGAGTAATTCCCGTTCTTCCTCCTGCCTGGCCTACGCAGATAACTGCATCGGGTTTTATTTCATCCGCTTTTTTAAGAACAAGGTCAGCCGCTTTTTCAAAAACAACGGGAACCTCTGTTTTGATAAGTTCAAAATCTCCTATAGCATTAGGAAGAAGCTTTACTGCCTCCCATGAAGGGTTGATTTTTTCGCCGCCAAAAGGCTCAAATCCGGTTATAAGAAGCTTTTTCAAAAAAATCACCGCCGAAAAATTTATGTCTATATATTACCACAAACATGAAAAATATCAAAGCTGTTCTTTTATTTTCTTTAACGCTCCCTTTTCAAGGCGAGAAACCTGCGCCTGGCTTATACCTATTTGTGAAGCAACGTCCATCTGAGTTCTTCCGTCAAAAAAGCGCATGGCGAGGATGTGTTTTTCCCTTGGAGAAAGAACTTTTATCGCCTCTTTAAGCGCTATTTCCTCAAGCCATCCGGCGTCGGAATTTTTGTCGCTTATCTGATCCATCATAAAAATGGTGTCACCGGAATCGGAATAAACCGGTTCATAAAGAGAAACCGGTTCGACTATCGCCTCAAGAGCGATGACCACCTGGCTTTTCGGCATTTCCATAATTTTTGCGATTTCATCAACGGTGGGTTCGCGTCCGTTTGAGTTTATAAAATCCTCCTTAACCTGCATGGCGCGGTAAGCGGTGTCGCGCATGGAGCGGCTTACCCGAACGGAGCCGGAATCCCGCAAAAACCGCCTTATCTCGCCGATTATCATCGGAACACCATAGGTTGAAAACCGAACATCAAGGCTGGGATCAAAGTTATCGATGGCCTTTATAAGCCCGATGCAGCCCACCTGAAAAAGGTCATCCGGAGATTCGCCTCGGCCGGTAAATTTTTGAACAACGCTTAAAACAAGGCGTAAATTTCCGTTTATCATCTTTTCCCGGGCGTTTTTGTCGCCGTTTTTTGCAAGTTTTAAAAGTTCAATTTTTTCGTTTTCCTTGAGCACCGGAAGCTTTGACGTGTTTATTCCGCAAATTTCAACTTTCCCGTAATACATAAATAATCCCCTGTTCAAAAGTCTTTCTGCAAGACTGATTTTTGACTTATGAGCACGGAGATATTCATTTGAGCACGGATAAAATTGCTGGTAATATTTTGAGCACGGACATACAGAAAAAGGCTTTTTTCTGCATATATTT
This sequence comes from Oscillospiraceae bacterium, assembly GCA_017436125.1. GTDB lineage: Bacteria > Bacillota > Clostridia > Oscillospirales > Ruminococcaceae > UMGS1668. The sequence continues at coordinate 104,581 of JAFSDS010000026.1, forward strand.
TTCCAAAGGGGGAAGACTGTAAATGTGTATCACTTTTGAAGAAATATGTGAAAAAGAAGTGATAAATATTGCGGACGGAATCTGTTTCGGATTTGCGGATGATGTTCTTATGGATACGGAAACGAAAAAGGTCACCGCAATAATTATAAGGGGAAAACGAAAATTCTTCGGCATTTTTGGCGGAGAAAGGGAAGCGGTGATCCCATGGGAAGAAATAGAAACCATAGGGAAAGATACGATCCTTGTGAAAACCGCACAAAAATTTTCTGAAAAAAATGAAAAGGAAAATATTTTCCAAAAATTTTTAAATATTTTCTTATAATTAATAGCAAAAACGGTTGCAAAAGGGGCCGGTTAGTGTTATAATCTAATGGCTGGAAGACTGTAAGTCTATAATTGCGTCTTCTAAAAGCACACACACCCCACAATCCCGTCGGTCGTTGACCGGGAAGAGCCCGGTTGCTGCCGGGAAATGACTGGGGTGGAGGTAATAACAAGGAGGAAAAAAACAATGTCCGTAGTATCTATGAAACAGCTGCTTGAAGCTGGTGTACACTTTGGTCACCAGACCCGCCGCTGGAACCCTAAAATG
>JAFSDS010000027.1 GCA_017436125.1 Oscillospiraceae bacterium
CGTTGCTCCTAACTCCGGTCTTAACACCGAATGCGATGCTATCGCGGCCTGCGTAATCGGCGGTGTTTCTTTCGTCGGTGGTACCGGTAAGATCAGCGGCATCATCCTCGGCGTTGTAATCCTCCGTCTTATCTTCGTTGCTCTTACCATGCTCGGTGTTGATTCTTCCAGCCTTTACATCATCAAAGGTGCAATCATCCTTTGCGCCTGCGCACTTGATATGCGTAAATATCTCGTTAAAAAATAATGGAAGATTACGATAACAATCAGATTCCGGAAGAGGAAGAAGTTCAGAAAGAGGAGGAACAGATTCCGAAATTCCGCGGACTTTACAGATATGTAAACATCTCCGTAAAGCAGCTGGACATGATAATCGGACTTTGTATTCTTGTTATAATAATCGTTGTTGCGATTGAACTTATGGATCCGGGATTTACAATAAGTTTTAATTCCATGGGCGGAACAGATGTTGCTCCTCAGGAGCAGATGTACGGCGATCTTATTGACGAGCCGATTCCTCCCACCAGAGAAGGCTATACTTTTACCGGTTGGTATAGGGACAACGCATGTTATGTTCTCTGGGATCCTGCAACCGACACTGTTGAAACAGATACAACACTTTATGCCGGTTGGGAAAAGATAGAATAAAATAAAAAATCCTCCGGTACTTTTGCACCGGAGGATTTTGTTACTTATGCATTATTAAGAAGTTTGAGCTCTTCGTCTGTCAAAATAATTTCCGCACCTTTTAGGTTGCTGATGAAATGTTCAACATTCGAGGAACCGAAGAGCGGTATGACCCTTGGAAATCCTTCGCAGCGGTGGAGATTTACCATCCATGCAACCGCAAGAGCGCTTGCGGTTACTCCTTTTTCCTTTGCCATATTTTTTAGAAAATCAAGTCTTTCTCCGGCAACAAGTTCTGATGGAAGACGGTCCGGGTTTTCATAACCGCCTTTTGCAAGGCAGGAATATGCAACAAGGGGAATGTTTTTTGCTTCAAGATAACGAAGGCGTTCGCGGGTGGTATATTCATTGAAAATATACTGGGGAGCAACATCGCCTCTTGCCTTGAGATAGGTGAACCATTGCTGCATCATGGTGAAAGGCGTTTTTGCAACGGAATTTGCTTCGGCAAATCTCCATGTATCATAGTTGCTTCCGCCCAGATGGCGAACTTTTCCTTTTTCGATAAGAGAATGGAAGGCTTCCATAGTTTCTTCAAGGGGAGTATTGATATCGTCGGTATGGGCGTAATAAAGATCAATATAATCGGTTTTAAGCTTGCGAAGGCTTTCATCGACCCAGTATTCTATCTGTTCTTTGCGAAGTCCCTGACCTTCGCCGTGACGGTCAAAACCGACTTTTGTTGCAAGAACGACTTTATCGCGGCATTTGCGGCTTTCAAAATATTCACCGAGAAGGGTTTCGCTTTCGTCGCCGGTTCCTTGCCAATGAGCATAGTTGTTTGAGGTATCAATGAAATTGCCGCCCATGTCAATATATGCATCGAGCACGGCAAAAGCATCTTCTTTTGAGGTGGTTGTGCCAAAGTTCATGGCACCAAGAGCGACGTTTGATACTTCAAGTCCATTGGGTAAAATCAGTTTTTCCATAAAGACTTCTTCCTTTCTTTTTGATCTGATTTTATTATAGCCTATGAAATTGGACAAAGCAACGAAAAAAGCTGATGATAACGGGCTTTTTTGTTTTTACTATTCCTTTTTATTTATAATAGATGTATAATGAAAAAAAGAAAATGGGGGTATGTGCAATGATAACATCCGCACTTAAAATCGATAGGGCACAGAAAGAAAAAATGGATTCTGGTTTCGCTGCCGTTTTCGGAGAAAAGCCGGAACGTTACTTTTCTGCACCGGGACGTACGGAAATAGGCGGCAACCATACAGATCACCAGCGCGGACGTGTTCTTGCGGCTGCTGTAAATCTTGATACCGTGGCGGCAGTGCGTGTTAATGGAACAGATATGATCCGCATTTACTCAAAAGGTTATCCTATGTGTGAAATAGATGTGAATGATCTTGTTCCGAACAATGATGAAATAAACACGACCCCTGCGCTTATCAGAGGCGTTGCAGCACGTTTTGTTCAGCTTGGATGCGAGATAAAAGGTTTTGACGCATATTGCGAATCCACCGTTCTTCCTGGAAGCGGACTTTCTTCTTCCGCAGCCTATGAAGTTCTTATCGGAACGATTATTAACCACATGTTCTTTGATGCAAAAGTTTCTCAGGCAGAAGTTGCACAGATCGGTCAGTATGCAGAAAACGTTTTCTTTGGAAAACCCTGCGGACTTATGGACCAGACTGCTTCTGCCGTTGGTAATCTTGTTACGATAGACTTTTTCGATAAAGAATGTCCTGTTATAGAACAGGTGGATTTTGATTTTTCTTCCTGCGGACACGCACTTTGCATTATTGATACAAGGGCAAGCCATGCGGATCTTACGGATGAATATGCTGCAATTCCCGGAGAAATCAAAATGATTGCGGAATATTTTGGAAAAGAAGTTCTTTCTGAAATTGATGAAGCGGATTTCTTTGCGGAAATTCCGAAGCTTAGAGAAAAATGCGGCGACAGAGCCGTTATGCGTGCTGTTCATTTTTATCAGGAAAATGCCCGCGTTCCAAAACAGGTAGAAGCTCTTGAAAAAGGCGATTTTGAAGAATTCCTTAAACTTGTTAAAGAAAGCGGATATTCCTCCTATATGTATCTCCAAAACGTAATCCCTGCGGGTTATAAAGAGCATCAGGATGTTGCCATTGCTCTTGCAGTATGTGAACATCTGCTTGGTGGAAAAGGAGCTTATAGAGTCCATGGAGGCGGTTTTGCCGGAACAGTCCAGGCTTTTGTTCCTTTTGAAATTCTGGAAGAATTCCGTAAAGGAATTGACAGTGTTCTTGGCGAAGGCGCATGCCATATTCTTGATATCCGTCCGCAGGGCGGTGTTGAAATGGAGGCAGATTGATGAGAATTGAAACATATATCGATGCCCTTGTTTCATATGCAATGAATACCGGTCTTGCCCAGCCGGAGGACCATAGGGTGTTAGTTAACCGGATTCTTGATTTGCTTGAAAAACCGGACTATGAACCTTCCGATGAACCGCAGCCGGATGATATTGAAGAGATCCTTAAAGGCATTCTCGAATATGCCGTTGAAAACGGCCTCTGTGATGACAACATAACCGCAAAGGATATCTTTGATACAAGAATCATGGGTGCGATTACCCCGATGCCCAGAGAAATTATCAGAACATTCTGGGAGAAATATGAAAATGATCCGGTGGAAGCAACGGATTGGTATTATAAATTTTCCTGTGATACGGATTATATCCGCCGCTACCGCATTAAAAAAGATATGCGCTGGAAATACGAATGTGAATACGGAGAGCTTGATGTTACAATAAACCTTTCCAAACCGGAAAAAGATCCGAAGGCTATTGCCGCAGCAAGAAATGCGCCCCAGACCGCATATCCTAAATGCC
>JAFSDS010000003.1 GCA_017436125.1 Oscillospiraceae bacterium
CTCCTTGACGGAAGAGATATCCGAAGCATCAGTCTTTCAAGCCTTCGCAACAACATCGGCGTTGTTCAGCAGGACGTCTATCTTTTCAGCGGAAGCATTTTTGAAAACATTCTTTACGGAAAACCCGACGCAACAAAAGAGGAAGTTATCGAAGCCGCAAAACTTGCCGGCGCCCATGATTTCATAACTTCCCTTGAGGACGGATATGATACTTATGTCGGCGAACGCGGAGTTAAACTTTCCGGCGGACAGAAACAGCGAATTTCCATCGCCCGCGTTTTCCTTAAGAATCCTTCCGTGCTCATTCTTGACGAAGCAACTTCCGCTCTCGATAACGAAAGCGAAAGAATGGTCCAGAAGAGCCTTGAACGTCTTTCCGAAGGAAGAACCGTTTTCACCATTGCCCACCGTTTGAGCACCATCAGGAACGCCAAAACAATCCTCGTGCTCAACGATGAAGGAATTGTTGAACAGGGCAACCACGAAGAACTTATGGCAAAGCAGGGAGTTTATTACAACCTCCAGATGATGGCTGAAAGCTGAAAAACTCAAAAATAAAAAGGCACCTTACGGTGCCTTTTTTATATTTACTGATTTTTCATCTGTTTTAAAAACAGGATAACGGAGCACGCGGCCACAAGCACCGCATATCCGGAAACAAAAACAATATGCGGGAAAATTTCCGAAAAATTTCCGTTTATCGCGGCTCTTTCAAGTTCCACAGCATGAAGAAACGGCAGAAAATCCGCAGCTTTTTTGAACGCTCCGCCCACAAGTTCAAGGTCAAACCAAACACCTGAAAGCCATGCGGAAAGATTTGTCAACAAAGCTCCGCAAATTCCGCCCACCTGTTTTACGTTCAGCACAGAGCCGCATAAAAGTCCAAGCGCGACATAAAAAACGGCAACCGGTATAATCATAAAAAACGCAAAAATGATGTTTACCGTAATAGGTAATCCTAAAAAGATTGCCGCAAGAAAACAGAATGCGCTTTGCCCAATAGCTATCGGCAAAAGCAGAAGCATATAACCGAGAATAAAATTCGTCGGTTTAATCGGAGCTGTATATAATCTTTGCAAAAATGAGCTTTCCCGATCTTTTGACACAAGAGTTGCAGAAAAAAGCGTCATAAACGAAAGACCGAACACAGCGATTCCCGGCGCAAGTCTTTCTATTTCAAAAAGTTTCACCGGAATATTCGCCTGTATTGCGCTTAAAAGAAACAGAAGCACAAGCGGAAAACCAAGCCCGAAAAAAATATTCAAAGGGTCGCGCAAAATCTCTTTTGCACATCTTTTTGAAAAAGCGAGCGTTTTCATTTTTTCTCCCCCTTAACTATTGAAATAAACGCGTCTTCGAAGCTTTTTGATGCAGTCATTTTTATAAGTTCCTGCGCTGTTCCAACCGCAAGCAATTTTCCGTTTTTCATAATGCCTATGCGGTCAGAAAGTGATTCCGCCTCCTCCATATAATGCGTTGTCAATATAACCGTCGTTCTTCCTTTTAAACCGTTTATAATATCCCAAAGTTCGCTTCTTGCAATAACATCCAGCCCAAGGGTCGGTTCATCAAGAAACAGTACCGAAGGTTCACTTATAAGTGCCATTGCGATACTCAATCTTCGCTGTAAACCGCCGGATAATTTTCCCGCTTTTTTATGTAAGATATTTTCAAGACCGAGCTGTTTTGACAGTTCCTCAATTTTTTCTGCATTTTTTTCTTTCGAAAATCCGTGGATTTCACATATAAACTCAAGATTTTCCTTAACTGAAAGATTTGGTGCCACCGCAGTTTCTTGCGGTGAAACTCCTATTATGCCTTTAACTTTCAATCCGTCTTTTATTATGCTGTTTCCTTCGATAAAAGCATCACCGCTGGTTGATTTTATAAGGCATGAAAGCATTTTTATCGTTGTGGTTTTGCCCGCTCCGTTTATTCCCAATAGCGAAAACAATTCTCCATGCCCGACCTCAAGATTTAGATCATCAACGGCAATCAAATCTTTATATTTTTTTGTTAAACCGATTGTTTTTATTGCTTCCATAACAAAACTCCTTGATTTTTAATTGCTGATTTATTTTAGCATTTTATTTTCCAAAAATGGCATTATTCCCTTCATCGGTTGTTTAAAGCGCATAATAGGCACATAAATAACAAAAAAGGCACCTTGCGGTGCCTTTTTTTGTTATTCGCTTATTCTTTTAATAACAAAATTATCTGTCTGATAATTTATTACGCCCAATTTCCAAAGCTTCATATATCTAAGGCGCTCTTGAAAAAACGGAATCGGTTCGCCGAAAGCGCCGTTTGTTCCCTCTTCCATAACCCGAAGAAGGCAGGTGGAATCTTTAACCCGCTCAACACCTTCCAAAACCGGTTCATAGCAATATTTATATTCGTTGTTCACAAAAAGATTTCCTATAAGAACGTCTTTATAAAAAACTTCGTATTTTTCCAAAACCAAAAAACCTCTTTTTCTATTATCTCATAATAATATAAGCCATATATGCGGCATAGGTCAAGACGCAGACGATTCCTTCCGGACGGCTTGTTTTTTCTTTGGAACGGCAAAGGAAATACATCATAAGAGTTACGCCTATAAGAATTGCGGTATCGATGAAAAGTTCGGGAGCAACGTTGATGCTGGTAAGAGCGGAAGCGGAACCGAGAATGAAGAGCAGATTAAAGATGTTGGAACCTATTACGTTGCCAAGGGCAAGGCCGCTGTCGCCTTTTCTTGCGGCAACAACGGAAGTTACAAGTTCCGGAAGAGAAGTTCCCATTGCAACGATCGTAAGACCGATAAGCGCTTCGCTCATTCCGAAAGCTGCGGCAATATCACAGGCAGAATCAACAACAAGGTCGCCGCCTATTACGATTGCGGCAAGACCGCCGATAATGAAAAGAACGCTTTTAAGCGGAGAAAGGGCTTTTACTTCGTCGCCTTCGTCGCGGTTTTTCTTTGCCGCAAGAATAAGAACGACTATATAAGCGATCATGCCCGCAAGAAGGATAATGCCTTCAATAGTGGAAACCTTCATATCTATCATCATGATAAGGACCGCAACGGTTGCGCCAAGGCTCCACCAGATATCGCGCTGCATAATGATTTTTTCGGTAGTCATGGGGCAGATTATTGCGGAAACGCCCACAACAATAAGCAGATTGAAAATGTTTGAACCGATTACGTTGCTC
>JAFSDS010000028.1 GCA_017436125.1 Oscillospiraceae bacterium
TAATAAAACGATTCTGTGAATCGTTTTTAGCCGGAGAGGTTTGCGAGTGTAAACGAGGCGGAGATTATTACATATATCAGCCAAACTTTTTGCCCGCCGAGTGCCGAGCAAAGCATTAAGATTTTGCTGAAGGCAAAATCTTATCAAGTCCGGCCGTCTCCACCAAAAAAAGGAACTGCTTTGCAGTTCCTTTTTTATTTGGTGTTTTATCAAAATGAGGGTGGAAACCCTGATGGTTTTCCCCTCAAACTTCTCTTTTCTTCCGGGGCATCCATTTTTTTGAGGAAGATTCTTTATTCAAATGCAGAAGGGCTCGAACCTTTTGGCAGCTACACTTTTTACCTTGACCTTGCCGCATAAAAGTTATATAGTAATTATATAAATATTTTTTCAGGAAACGGAGAAGAAAAAATGAAAAATTTCGGTTTTGGATGCATGCGCCTTCCCATGAACGGCGAAGAGGTTGATATCGAACAGTTTAAAAAAATGACCGACCGCTTTTTGGAAGAGGGCTTTACATATTTCGATACCGCCCACCCTTATATTAAAGGAAAAAGCGAAACCGCAATAAAAGAGGTCCTTACCTCCCGCTATCCCAGAGAAAGCTATGTTCTTGCGGATAAACTCAGCGGAAGCTTTTTCACCAAGGAAGAGGAGATCCGTCCCCTTTTTGAGCTTGAACTTGAAGCCTGCGGCGTTGAATATTTTGACTATTTCCTCATGCATGCCCAGAGCAGAAACAACTATCCCAAATATTGCGACTGCCGCGCATACGAGATCGGCGAGGAACTTAAAAATGAAGGAAAGATAAAACATCTTGGTATCTCCTTCCATGATTCCGCAGAATATCTTGAAAAGATCCTTACCGAAAAACCTATGGTCGAATTTGTTCAGCTCCAGTTTAACTACGTTGACTATGAGGATGACGACGTTCAGGCAAGAAAATGCCTCGAAGTCTGCCGAAAATACGGTAAACCCGTTATTGTAATGGAACCTGTTCGCGGCGGAAGCCTTGTAAATCTTCCGAAAGAAGCCGCCGAACTTCTTGAATCCACCGGCAAAAGCTGTGCGGAATATGCTGTTCGCTATGCTGCTTCCCATGAGGGCATTTTCATGGTTCTTTCCGGCATGAGCACCCTTGAACAGCTTGAGGAAAACATCGGATTCATGAAGGATTTTGAGCCCCTTGGCGAGGAGGATTTTGTCCTTCTTGATAAGGTATGCGAAATTGTAAACGCCGTTGAAACCATCCCCTGCACTTCCTGCAAATACTGCACCGAAGTCTGCCCCAAAAACATCGCCATCCCCGGCATTTTCAACGTTATGAATGAAATAAAACGCTTTGGCAAAGAATGCACCTGGATCCCCGCTTTTGGTGAAAGAGCAGCATCCAACTGCATAAAATGCGGAAAATGCGAAAAAGCCTGTCCCCAGCATATCGAGATCCGCAGCCTTCTTGAAGAAGCGGCGAAAGAATTCTGATAAATTTTTGAGCACGGAAAAATATTCCGTGCTCATTTTGTTTTTCTGTTGAAAACATCTGCGAAAGGTGATAATATAAAATCAAACATAAACTCTGTTTTTTTACCGCGAAAGGAGATAATCTCATGGGAAAATTTGAAGTTAAAGAAACCGCCACCGGCGTTAAATTCAATCTTCTTGCAGCCAACGGCCAGATCATCGGTGTTTCCGAAGTTTATTCCGGAAAAGAAGCATGCCTTAAAGGTATCGAATCCGTTAGAAAAAACGCAGAAGCAGCAAATCTTGAGGACCAGACCGCAGATCCCGTTGTTGAAGCAGTTAACCCCAAATTTGAAATTTATACCGATAAAGCCGGCGAATACCGCTTCCGCCTTAAAGCACGCAACGGTGAGATCATCCTTTCTTCTGAGGGATACAAAGCAAAAGCATCCTGCGAAAACGGCATCGAATCCGTTCGCAAAAATGCTCCCGAAGCAGAGATCGTTGAATAATCAAAAGAATAAAATAAAAGGGACGGCTTTCTGCCGTCCCTTTTTTGTTTTTATCAGTCACATCCGCAGATATAATGTTTTGCAAGTCCGCCTTCGGATGTTTCGCGGTAGCGGCTCTTGATGTCTTTTCCCGTTTCATACATGGTTTTTACGACCGTATCAAAGGATATCTTTCTTGTATGGGTAAGAAAGTTTGCAAGAGAAAGAGCGTTTATGGAACGCATTGCCGCAACAGCGTTGCGTTCGATACAAGGTATCTGAACAAGTCCGTCAATGGGGTCGCAGGTAAGGCCCAGCATATGTTCCATGGAAACTTCCGCCGCATACTCTATCTGGTCAAGGCTCATGCCGCAAATCTCCGCAAGGGCCGCAGAAGCCATGCAGCAGGCTGTTCCGACTTCTGCCTGGCATCCGCATTCCGCGCCGGAAATGGATGCGTTTGTTTTTATAAGGTTACCGATGATTCCGCCGGTTGCAAGTCCGCGAAGAATGTCCCTATCGGAAACTCCGCGTTTTTTCTGCCAGTAATAAAGAACAGCAGGCATAACTCCCGCAGCACCGCAGGTGGGCGCTGTAACAACGGTTCCGTTGCTGGCGTTCTGTTCGCCAACTGCAAAAGCATAGGAACAGACTATCCTGTTTTCCTTTGTTTCAGGGCTTTCGTCCATATGATACTGGTTATAGAGAAAAGCCGCTTTGCGGTGAACATCAAGTCCGCCCGCAAGAACACCCTCCGCTTTAAGGCCCTCTTTTATGGTGCGCTTCATCTGGGTCCATACTTCTTCAAGATAGTCCCAGATATGGGGTCCTTCCATGCGTTCAACATATTCCCAGATACGGATATCGTGCTCGCGGCAATAATCCGCAATCTCGTCAAAGCTGTCCTCATAATAAACTTCCGGAGGGGCAACGTACTCCGTTCCTTCAACAAGGATCTCGCCGCCGCCGATGGAATATACCCTTGCGCTGTCTATCATCTCGCCGTCTTTATAGGCATGAAGATCCATGGCATTGGGATGATAAAGAGTGCTTTCATCGGTCTCGTTATCAAAGACTATTTCGGAAGGGATGGGCGCAAAAGTCTGGCGCAAAACCGCATCGGTCATATGGCCTTTTCCTGTTTTTGAAAGGGAACCGTAAAGTGTTACGGTAAAGCCATCCGCATCCGGGTTCTTTCCTTTAAAAAACATTGCCGCCCTTTCCGGGCCGATGGTATGGGAGCTTGATGGGCCTCTTCCTATTCTGTAAAGATTGGTTAAACTTTTCATAGTAACCCTTCTTTTAATATTATTTGTTTTCTTTGCGGAAGTAAAGAACACCGAAAGTTCCGGGGCCGCAGTGTCCGGTTATGGTGCTTCCTGCCTCGTTAACGATAACGGTATGGAACTTATGATATTTTTTGATCTCTTTTTCGATCTCTTTAAGAAGTTTTTCTTCAATTCCGGTCCAGGTGAGGAAAATGATATCGGTTTCGATATTATCGTTTCCGTCAAGTCTGTCGCGAACATATTCAAGAGCACATTTTTCGTATGCACCGCGATATTTTTTACCGACTTTCATAGAACCGTCAACAACTTCGATGCAGGGTTTAAGTTTAAGAAGATTTGCGCCAAGAGCGGCAACACCGCTGCATCTTCCGCCTTTATGGAGGAATTCGAGCTGGTTGAGAATAAAGCTTGCGTCAACGCGGGTCTTTGCTTCTGCAATATGTTTTGCGATAGATTCCGCACTTTCGCCTTTTGCGGCAAGTTCCGCAGCAAGAACGACCTGAAGTCCAATACCGGAAGAAAGGTTTGCGGAGTCTATTGACCATACATGTCCGAGTTCAACCGCCGCGATGCATGCGTTCTGATAGCACGCAGACATGGTGGAAGAAATGGTAAAATGGATTACGTCATAGCCTTTTTCGACCCATTTTGAAAAAGCTTCGGTATATTCGAGAACGGAAACCGCAGAAGTTTTCGGAAGGATTTTTTTCTCTTCATAGAATTTAAAAATATCTTCTGCGCAAATTTCGATACCGTCTTTATAGCTGTTTTCGCCAAGGGTTACGGAAAGAGGAAGAACCTCTATATCATATTTTTCAATAAGCTCTCTCGGAAGGTCTGCCGTACTGTCGGAAATAATTTTGATTGGTCTCATTGATTTTACCTCCTTTATAAAGCCCAATACTACAGTTTTATATTATACACTTTTTTTATCAAGCTGAACAGTCTATTTTTTATATTTTATCTCAAATATCCTTGAAAAAACGTCATAATTAAGGATATAATAGGTTTATAACAGCGAAAGGCGGATTTTTTATGCACGACGAACTTACCGCAAATGATATAAAGAAGATGCAGGAAGAACTTGAATACAGAAAGCTTGTTCTCCGTCCCCAGATACTTGACGACGTTAAAACCGCAAGGGGCTTTGGCGATCTTTCCGAAAACTTTGAATATAAAGAGGCAAAACGCGCAAAAGGCCGCAACGACAGCCGCATCCGCTATCTTGAAGCCATGATAAAAACCGCCGTTATCATTGACGGCCACGCGGAAGAGGGCGTTGTCGGGCTTTACGATAAAGTGACCGTCTATATTCCGGAGGATGACGAGGAGGAATCCTATCAGATCGTAACGGATGTTCGCTATGACGTTTCCGCCGGATTTGTCAGCAAGGAATCCCCTTTCGGAAAAGCCGTTCTCGGTAAAAAGCTCGGCGATACCTGCACCGTTAAAGTAAGCGAGGATTACAGCTATGACGTAGTTATAAAATCCATTGAAAAAATGGAGGATGACGATTCCGCCCCGCTCACCAGCTATTAAAAATAAAAAGGCCCGCTTTTTAAAAGCGGGCCTTTTTTATCATATCTCTTTAAGTACGTTTGCAAAATTCGTAATGCTTTCGGGTATAATCTTTTCAAAAATTTTAAAGTTTGGGTCGGTTTTTGCGATTTTGACTATCGAATTTACTATAAGCTTATCCATTCCCTTGATTTTATCTTTCGGAAGTTCGCCGCCAAAGCAATCGATTATTGCCGCATGGTCCATAAATTCTTCGCTGAAGTTTTTGGTAATGGCTTCGGATACCTTATCCGCAAGGCTGCAGCAGATAAAAAGACCAAACTTCATACCAAAAAGCGCTTCTTTGTTTTTTGAAAGAAAAGCGGATATTTTTTTATCGATGACGCCCATTCTTACGTATGAACCGATAACAACACATTCATATCCGGTGATATCCGGAACAGCTTCGTCTATGGCGACCATATCGCAGCTGTCCGCGCCGATATTTGCCGCCAAAAGCGCCGCGCATTTTTTTGTTGTTCCGGTTTTTGAAGAATATATAATAAGCGTTTTCAAAAAACATGCCGCCTTTCAGAATGGATATCAATATAATACCACATAAAAGGCGGCAATGCAAAGATTAATTATTTCTTACTTTTAAGGCGCTCTATGGCGCGGCGGTGAATATCTATCCACTCTCCGTCTGTTATGTTCCAGTCCGTTTTGCAAAGTTCGATGGCTTTTTTGCGGTATTCGATTGCCTTTTCATAATTACCCATAATTTCAGCAACAAAGGACATGGATTCCGGAATATCCATATATCTGGGCGGGGGCTGAACTTCAAGGGCATGTTCATAACAGGCAATGGCCTCCTCAAAGCGGCAGAGCCTTGCCATAAGGTCACCCTTACAGCTCCAGGAAAGCCAGTAATCAAACTCCTCCGTCATGTGTTCCCAATGTTCAAGGGCTTTTTGCAGATTGCATTCCGCTTTTGCGATAAGTCCGAGATAAAGGTCTGTTCGGAAGGAATGTTCGATCTCATCCATCTTCCAAAGATATTCCTTTGCTTCGGCCGTGCGGCCGTCGTCAATAAGAAGATCCATAAGCCAGAGATATGTTCTCGGGTTTTCCGGATGTTTTTCGAGAAAATCTTTATAAAAATCAATGGCATCCACATGGTTCGTTGCGTTGTAATCGGAATACGGCCCTCTTTCCGCATCAAAAATCACGTTGTGGGCACGCTTTTCGTCCGGGTTTAGAAGCAGGGCTTTTCTTCCCGTTTCGGAAGCAAGTTCATTATATTCGGAAGCTCTTTTTGAATAAAGCTGCGCAAGAACAAGAGTGGCTTTTGCCTTTGTTTTTTCTGCGGCGGATTTTTCTTTTAAAAACTTTTCGGATTCTTCAAAATCCTTTTTGGAAATAAAACGGACGTTATCCACCATGTTTTCAATGCGGTCAATACGGCTTTCGTCCGTCATGGAAAAAAGTTCATCAATGGAAACACCGAAAAGAACGGAAATTTCCGGCAAAAGCTGAATATCCGGCATGGTTGTTCCGCTTTCCCATTTTGAAACAGCCTGGGGAGAAACAGAAAGCCTGTTTCCAAGTTCCTCCTGGGTCATGCTTCTTTCGGTGCGAAGCTGTTTTATCTTTGCTCCGACTTCAAAATTCATGTTATCACTTCCTTCTATTCAAGGATACAAAAAACACCGGCCATAATCAATGACCGGTGTGTTGATTCGATTAAACCGCAAGTTTCGCGATTTCTGCTTTAAGAGCTTCGACTTTATCGGTTTTCTCCCATGCAACGCCGAGTTCTTCTCTGCCCATATGACCGTATGCTGCAAGCTGGCGGTAAATGGGTTTGCGAAGGTCAAGAGCTTTGATGATTGCAGCGGGACGAAGGTCAAATACTTTCTGAACGGCTTCGGAGATTACTTCGTCATCATATTTTCCGGTGCCGAAGGTTTCTACCATTACGGAAACGGGGTGTGCAACGCCGATAGCGTATGCAAGCTGGATTTCGCATCTTTCAGCAAGGCCTGCTGCAACAACGTTTTTTGCAACCCATCTTGCCGCGTATGCTGCGCTGCGGTCAACTTTGGTCGGGTCTTTTCCGGAAAAAGCGCCGCCGCCGTGACGGGAATAACCGCCGTAGGTATCAACAATGATTTTACGTCCGGTAAGGCCGCTGTCGCCCTGGGGTCCGCCTACTACAAAACGGCCGGTGGGGTTGATGAAAATTTTGGTATTCTCATCCATAAGTTCTGCCGGAATAACAGCATCGATAACATGTTTTTTGATATCCTCACGGATAGTTTCAAGAGTAACTTCAGCACTGTGCTGAGAAGAGATAACAACAGCTTCAACACGAACGGGTTTGTTGCCGTCATATTCAATAGTTACCTGGCTTTTGCCGTCGGGACGAAGGTAGGAAAGAGTTCCGTTTTTGCGAACTTCGGTAAGACGAAGGGCAAGTTTATGTGCAAAGCTGATGGGCATGGGCATAAGTTCGGGGGTCTCTTCGCATGCAAAGCCGAACATCATGCCCTGGTCGCCTGCGCCGGTGGTGTCCTCTTCTGCTGCGGAACCATGTTTCTGCTCGTCTGCGGAGTCAACGCCCATAGCGATATCTGCGGACTGGCCGTCTATAGAAGTGATTACTGCGCAGCTGTCGCAGTCAAAGCCGTATTTTGCACGGTCATAGCCGATTTCGCGAACAGTCTCACGAACAATTCCGGCAATGTCAACGTATGCGTTGGTGGTGATTTCGCCCATTACGGAAACCATACCGGTGGTACAGGTGGTTTCGCAGGCAACACGGGAAGAAGGATCTTTTTCAAGAAGGGCATCAAGGATAGCGTCAGAAATCTGGTCGCAAATTTTATCGGGATGGCCTTCGGTTACGGATTCGGAAGTAAAAAAATGTCTGCTCATAAATCTGTTTTTCCTTTCTTTTTTCTATATTTTAAAATCTATCAGTCAAATAAAATAAGCGCCCGAAGAACGGGCGCTTTTAGCTTTAATGACCGTTCCTCATCTTTCGGAATATTCCGCAGGAATTGGCACCACACGCAAAATCGCAGGTTGCCGGGCTTCATAGGGCCTGTCCCTCAGCCGCTCTTGATAAGGCTATATTCTAATTGACAAGGTGATATTTTATACTAATAAAACCATTTTGTCAATAGAAAATTACAAAAAAATTTTATACTGTTGCAATTTTCTTTTCGCGTATTATAATAAAAACATAAAAGGCAAGGAGGATAATGAAAATGCCAAAAGCTCTTAAATCCGTGCTCAAAATCTTAGGTGTGCTCATGGGCGCGGTGCTCGTTTTTGCAATATGTTTTATCGGATACCTTACGGTAACAGAATATCGCCCACAACCTTCCGAAAGCGTTAAAATAGAAGGTACTGCGGATAAAGTTCCTGTGCTCGATGAGGAAATACTCGTGCTCAGCTATAATATAGGCTATGCAAACCTTGACAGAGAATCCGATTTCTTCATGGACGGCGGCAAAAACGTCCGTAACGGAGATAAAGGGCTGGTGCTCAATAACCTGGAAGGCATTATCGATGGCATTGAAAGAGCGGACGCGGATATAATGTTCCTTCAGGAAGTTGACGAAAATTCCACCCGCAGTTTCGAAACCTTGCAGGCGACCTCCATCGGCGGCAGCTTTTACGGAAACTATGCTCACGCGCTCAACTATAAATGTGATTTTGTTCCCTTTCCCTGGCCGCCCATCGGCAAGGTTAACAGCGGAATTATGACCCATTCCGCATACACTATCTCCAATGCGGAAAGGATTTCTCTTCCCTGCCCGTTCAGTTGGCCGGTTTCTGCCGCAAACTTAAAGCGCTGTCTGCTCATAAGCCGCTTTGATATTGAGGGAACGGATAAACAGCTTGTTGCCGTTAACCTTCATCTTGAAGCCTATGACGACGGCGAAGGAAAAATTGCCCAGACAAAAATGCTCTGGGATATCCTTGAAGCGGAATATGCAAATGGAAACTATGTTATCGCCGGCGGCGATTTTAACCAGACTTTCCCCGGCTCCCTTGATAAATACCCCATAAAAAACCCGGAGCTTTGGACTCCCGGCGTTCTTTTCGAAGAGGATCTTCCAAAAGGATGGCAGTATGTTTATGATGATACGACCCCGACCTGCCGCCTTCTTGATGCACCCTATGACCCGGAAACAACCCAGCATTACGTCATTGACGGATTTATCATTTCTCCGAACGTGGAGCTCATCGGCATTGAAACCGCGGATTTTGGTTTTCAATATTCCGACCACAACCCCGTTGCCATGTGCGTAGTTCTTAAATAACAAAAACGCGGGAAACTTTTCCCGCGTTTTTTATTCGGTCATTTTTTTATAATGTTCTTTCATGCAGCGGAAAGTTTCTTCGCTCAGATCGTGTTCTATCTTACAGGAATCTTCCAATGCGGTTTTTTCGTCAACACCTATGGCCATAAGGAATTTTGAAAGAACGATATGGCGCTCATAAACTCTTTCGGCAATGGCGCGGCCTTTTTCGGTAAGGGTTATAAGATAATCCTCGTCCATGGTGATATATCCGTTTTCGCGGAAGTTTTTCATGGCAACGCTGACGGTCGGTTTGGAAAAGCCAAGTTCGTTGCAGACGTCGATTGAACGCACAGAACCGTTTCTTTTCTGAATCATAAGTATGGCTTCAAGATAGTCTTCGCCGGATTCTCTTATCTGCATAAAATCGGCCTCCTTTCCAAATCGTTATAATCATTTTACTATAAAAAGTTTACTTTTGCAAGCCGATTTATTATTTCACAAGACCGCATTAAATCTCCCTTGCAAGCTTTAAAAGATAGTTCATTTTTGCTTTTTGGGCGTTTTGTTCAAAAATCGCAGATTCAAGAAGATACTCATCCGTTGTAAGGTTAAAAACCGTTTCGGTGCGGCGGATTTCCGCCTCAAGGTTTTCTATATCCTCCCGAAGGCGCTCTCGCTCCGCTTTTCTTTTTTCCAAAAGTTTTCTTTCCGCTCTTTTCTTCAATAAATTCATATTTTTCGCCTCCGGTCCATATTTATGAAAAAGTATGGGGTGCTATGAATTTATTTATACAAAAAATTTGACAAAACCGTTTTATAAAGATATAATAATATAGTTATAAAATAATTATCGAGGTGTAGCGCAATTGGTAGCGCGCCTGCTTTGGGAGCAGGATGCTGCAGGTTCGAGTCCTGTCACTTCGACCATATTGAGTATTCATAAGGGATTTGACCTGTGAATACTCAATTTTTTTGCTTAAAATAGAGTTTTATGTTTAATTTAATAGTTTTTATGTATCGTCGCATTCCTTTCGGAGTGCGACTTTTTCTGGGTTTTAGGGCTGCCCCTAACAAGTGGGATTTGTATGCACAAATCCAGTGCTTGCTAAGACTTATTCCTCGCTTTTTACTGTTTTTTGTTAGTTTGCTAAAGCATTTTTTCACTTCCTTTACTTGAAAATTTTGAATTTTAAAAATCCTTGTACTGAAACTTAAAGTACAAGGATATGCAATTTGAAATATAAGGCTTTAATGTGATATACTTTTTGCAACCGATGAGATGCGATAAATGACCGATTAAATAAAAACCAACATTTCCTCTTTTACATTTGCTATGATGGTACTGCAAATAAAAAGGAGGCTAACGTAAATGCAAGAAATAAAAGCAGTTGAGCTTGTAAAAAGATACAAAAATCTTACTGCTGTGAATAAGCTCAATTTAGAAATACAACAAGGAGAACTCTTTTCTCTGTTAGGTGTTAACGGAGCAGGAAAAACCACAACGATAAAGATGTTAACCTGTATAACAAAACCAACGGACGGGGATGCATTTATAGGTGGATACAGTATAACCAAACAGCCCGAACAGGTAAAGCGATTGATTGGTGTATCACCTCAGGAAACTGCAGTAGCTCCGAATCTTTCTGTAAAGGAAAACCTTGAATTAATGTGTGGTATTCATGGTTTTTCTAAAGAAAAAAGCA
>JAFSDS010000029.1 GCA_017436125.1 Oscillospiraceae bacterium
GTACCGTCGCTTGCATACTCGTCATCGATCGGAACTTCAAATTCCATACCGCCAAGGAACTGATCGCCTTCCCATGCGCGGTAGGAATACATTACTTCTTCCGCAACAAAGGTGTACTTGTGATAACCGTCAACGATTCCGTTATCGGTTATTCCTTCGGTAATTTCGGTTTCCGCATCACTGCCGGAATAGAATTTGATTTCTGCTCCGCTCGGTGCAGCTTTGACGATAACTTCATATATCTTTTTTTCATCGCCGTTATCGTCGGCATCATTTGTTTCTTCGGAAACGCCTGTTGCCTGAAGATCCACCGTTCCGACCGGGACAGGAGCCTCATCAGTAACATCAGCTTCTTCGTGAACTTCAGTTTCTTCGGAAACTTCGGTTTCTTCGATGATTTCCGTTTCATCAAGGATGTTTGTTTCTTCTGCAAATGCGGCCATCGGGAACATTCCGATAACCATGATAATTGCAAGAAGCAGGCTTAAAAATTTCTTCATTTTAAGAAATCTCCTCCTTTTTTCTTTTCCTTATTTTTTCAAAAAAACAATCACCGCAGCTGCAATAAAAAATTTATCGCAGTACAAAAAGCTTTGCGCTTCAATGAAAGTTTTTTATCGACAGATTTAATTAATTAAACGCTTTCAGCTTTATTTTCCATTCGCTGGCGTCTTTTTGCCGCTTGTTCCGCTCTTCTTTTTGCGGAGCGTTCTTTCTTTTCCGCCCTGTTTTTCCTGTATGCAGCTTTCTGAATTTCAACTTCTTTTTGACTTCTTGAAAAATTTTCAAGAATATCCGCATGCTTCGGATTCGGAAGTTCCGCCGCTCTCAACGCAGTTTTATAAGTTTCAAATCTTTTTGCTATATAGCTGCCACCGACAATTTCCCTTTGCCAGGGAACATGGTGAAGCTTTACCGCAGATTCCTTAAGATATTCCAAAAGCATTTCGTCCGTATCTGACGAATGAGCTTCCTCAAATTGTCTTTCCTGCTCTTCAAGAGACTTCATAACCATATTTTTAATAACGGATTCATATATCTGGTTTCTGCCTCTGTAAGACATTTCTCCTCCTTTCCGACTTTGAAAAATAAAAAAAGTCCGAAAAACGAGGGATATGGTATCCCCGTTTTTCGAACCTCGGTTCTTCCGTCAGTTCATTAAAACAAACCAATATTTTATTTTTCAGGTGTCAACTGTATGCTTTTTCGTATTTCTTCGATACGAATAGGGTGATTATCTTTGACGATAACCCTTACTTCACCGAATTCCAATGAGCGAATCGTTTTGATAAGCTCAGTTTCCGCTTTTGTAAGCGTTTTTGAATTTTCGGACTGCATTTTTCCACCTCCGATATATAAAAAAAGCTACGGCAGTAATAGTTAAATTACCGCCGCAGCCGTTTTTCTGCGTTCTAATAAAAGCCCTTTTTGCCCATCGCACGGGTACAAAAACAGCAAACACAATTTCCGTAGGTCTTCTGGCTTGTGTCTCAATCAACAAACCCTGCATGCCTTCTCGGATTTCTCCAATGACTGACTTTCGTCAACGCAAGGCTGTCTCGACACTTACAGCGCCGGCAGCGCGGGGACTTGCACCCCATTATCTTGTTCAGCCGAGCGAACACTGTTCGAGCTGCGCCCGGCCACGGAAATGTTTATAAAATTTTTTCTTTCAGCGATCATCATGTTCTGCATTGCAGAACATGCGAGGGTACCCTCGCAAAAATTTTTAATTTCAAGAGAATATACTCCACCTTTCTTTAGAATTATATCACAAGTTTAAAAAATGTCAATAATTTGGAATTGATTACGACTTGTTTCAGCAAATTTCGGATAAAAAGCGATAATGTTGCGCAATTATTATAGCAAAAAGCCTCCGTAAAATAGCGGAGGCTTGCTTTGCGCCAAACCCGAAAGCTTGTCGCTTGTAGAAGCGGTATTCCGGCTTTTACACATCCATAGGCTTGCGGTGGCCTTTTTGAAACTTTTCCTGCTAATGCGTTTCCGCAAAAAAGTTTCTGTGTAATCACGGCAAATTTTCATGCTCCGGACTTTCACCGGATTCCCGACTCAGCCTTTGGAAAAAGCACAAATTCCAAAGGTTGGTTTTACAGTTTGTGTAAGACTGTGCTCATATTGTACCACTCTGTCTGTTCTTTTTCCATAGAAAAGAATAAACTCAGCAAAAATGAATTATTAACAGAAAGAACCCGGCGACAGCGCCGGGTTCTTTCTGTTCGGTGTGGAAACATAAGAGGAATAGAATGTATGCTTTTAACTTTTCCTGATTCTGCTTTTTCCGGATATATTATCAATAGTTTTTTTGATGTTCAATAAATTCATAACAAAACGGCAACCGCCATTTGTTTTGAGCACGGTGCTCAAAACTCTTTCAAATGTAATTAAGCTTCGACGGGTTTATCCTTTTCTTCTACGTTCCAACGCATTTCCACAGGAGTTTTTCCGCCGCATTTGCAACAAGGCTCATCGGACGAAGATACCTTTGCGGCAAAAACTTTTTTGATTTCTTCTATGATTTTTTCTTCTTTAATATCCATAACAAAAGCCTCCTTGATCGATTTTGTAACTTCATTTTATCCTTGAAAACAAAGTTTATCAATAACTTTCAAGCATTGCGGCAAATTCGGAAGCGAAGAAAGCAAAACCCGTCCAAAAAACATTAAAAAACATATAACATTCTTTATATCGACTTGATTCGATTTTCTGACATGTTATACTTAATTTCCCACAAAAAATAAGGAGGTACAACATGTTCAGATTTTTTTATCGCAATTCTACCATCTATTTAATGACTAAACCTAACAACAACCGACAGAATTATCTGTATTCATACGAAACAATCGAATATCTGAATGAATTCCTCTGGTTCCCCGGAGGAACACTTCTCTGCGGTAAAAATAAAATAATTTTATAATTTTCGTTCGATAGCAAATGTCCCCATTGTTCCGCAAAAGGGGGACAAAAGATGCTTAAAAATCGAACAAAACCTTGGCATATCAATAGTATAAAAAAAGACCCTTGCACTGGCAAAAATGCTCGTGCTTGGGTCTTTTTATTTATTTTTTCGGTCCATCTTCCAAGAAGTCCTCCGTTTCGTTTTCATTCGACAGCAAGAAACGACAAAAAGGAGGACTCAAAAAATGAATATTAATCAAAAAGAAATTGGGCAAAGAATCGCTGAAATCAGGAAAAGCAGTCATTTAACTTTAGAAGAATTTTCAAATAAACTTAATATTGGATTTAGTCATTTATGTAAAGTTGAAAAAGGAACACGTTGTGTTTCTTTAGATCTTTTGATTGATATTTCAATCAAGTTTTCTGTTTCAACTGACTACATACTTATGGGAAAGAAAAACAATACAGATGAAATTATTGCTGTAATTCATTCTATAAATAATCAATTAGAAATTGTGGAAAACAAGGTAAAACAACTGGACTATAAGTCCTAAAAAACTAGGACTACAAAGTCATAAATTTTTCTGTCCCCATAACTTATAATTTACTTGTAGCCAGAGAATGGCCTCAAAAACTAAAAACACATTCATCTTGCACAGATAATGAAACTCCTGTCCAGTCACAGTCCGAGCGTTAGAAGCGTCGCAGGCAATGAGGGCAGCCGACAGAGAACCTGCCGGGGGTGTGATTCCCGTGGAGCTGTTTTCAGCCGTTTGATGATTTCCCAGATCCGGGGTGTCGAGGACAAATTGGTTCAATAATAAGACAAAATAAGACCAAGCACCGAAAAATATTAAGAGCTACAATAATAGCCCTCCGTTCGTTTAATTTTCGGTGTTTGGTCTTTACTTATAACAAGCCATGCCTTTTTCCGAGTTAAAGAAGCGTTCTTTTTAAACATTTAAATTAACAACAACGTAGATTACTAATAACAATAATCCGCAAACAGAGCCTTGTAGAGTCTCTGAAACCATTTTATCATACCAATTCATAAAAATCTAATTTGCACATTTGCATAAATTCATAAAATGAAATAAATTATTCATGACATAGAAAGGAGATTCATCATGCTTAAAGATTGTCCCGATGTCATCACTGTCCGTGAAATGGCAAAACTTCTTGGAGTGTCAATTAATTACGCATATAAACTTTTAAAAGAAGGCGCCATTGGATATAGAAAAGTCGGACATAGAATTATTGTCCCCAAAATATGTGTTGAGGACTTTTTTGAATCCGCGCGTATCCCTACTATCTGAATGATTGATTATAAAAATTGGAAAGGAGAAGCTATGACTGGCAGTCTTCAGACAAAAAACGACAAATACTATGTCGTTATCAATTTTTATGAATACGGAAAGCGCAAACAAAAGTGGGTTTCAACGGATCTTCCTGTGAAAAACAATAAAAAGAAAGCAGAACAAGCACTTCGTGAAATACTATTCAGATTTGAAAGCGAAGCTCTTTGTCCCCATACTGATATTCTTTTTTCGTCATACATTAAAAACTGGCTTGAATATAAAAAAGAATCAGTTGATGAGGTTACATACCAAGGATATGAGTTGCTCGCAGAATCCCATATTATCCCCTATTTTGAGGAACATCAAATAAAGCTTCAAAAACTGGATGTAGAGGATCTGCAAAAATATTTTGACTATAAAAAGAGGTACGGAAGATTGGATGGTAACGGTGGGCTTTCTGCAAGATCATTAAGACTTCACCGGAATATAATTCATCAAACATTAAATCTTGCAATAAAGAACAAAGTAATCCAAAACAACCCTTGTGAGTTTGTTGACCTTCCAAAAAACGAGAGATTTAATTCATCGTTCTATACGGTTAATCAGATTCATACTCTTTTTAAAGCCGCTGCAAATGATGAACTTTTTCCTCTCATCAAAATTACCGCACTCTATGGTTTACGCAGAAGTGAAGTTCTTGGAATTAAGTGGGATAGTATTGATTTTGTAAATAAGCTACTCACCATAAAACATACCGTTGCGAGTGTTGTTACCGTTGTTGAAAAGGATAAAACAAAAACAGCCTCCAGTTATCGTTCCTTTCCTTTAACGGAAGATGCTCTTTCAATATTCCAACAATTAAAAGAGCATGAAGAAGATAACCGAAGACTGTTCGGCGGTGAATATATTGAGAATGATTATGTTTTCAAATGGCCTAATGGTTCAAAATATTCTCCGAACTACGTTTCAAGACATTTTTCAAAGCTTCTTGAAGATAATAATCTTCCACATATTCGCTTCCATGAACTTCGTCATAGCTGTGCAAGCATATTCTTAAATTCCGGCAGATCTCTTAAAGAGGTGCAGGAATATTTAGGACATTCAACCATTGCCATAACCGCAAATATTTACGGACATCTCGACGTAAGTATTAAGAAAAGTATGTCGGAAGCGCTCTCCGGAAGCCTTTTCGGAACATAATTGAAGGGTGTTAGAAAAGTGTTAGAAAACCCACTAAAAACCCAAAGCGGACATAAAAAAATCCGCTCAACAATTTGCATTGTTAAGCGGTTTTTTCGTGGTGAGCCATCGGGGATTCGAACCCCGGGCACCTTGATTAAAAGTCAAGTGCTCTGCCAGCTGAGCTAATGGCTCATATGTGATTTTCAACAGCTTGATTATTATAACGCATTATTTTCTAATTGTCAATAGGTTTTTTATATTTTTTTTGCAAATTTCTTCAAAATTTTTTCATATATATTTTACCGCATTTAAATAACTTTTTCAATATAATTCTTTCCAAAAAAGGTGAAACTATGAGTATTAAAATTGCCCTTGCTGGTGTACCTAACTGCGGAAAAACAACGCTGTTCAATCTTGTTACCGGCCGCCGGAGGAAAACCGGAAACTGGCCCGGCGTAACAGCAGAAAAAATATCCGCTCCCCTTAAAACCCAACCAAAAACAGAACTTATCGACCTTCCCGGAACATATTCTCTTGAATCCGGAAGTGAAGAAGAAAAAATTGCCGGGAATTATATTAAAAGTAAAAAAGCCGATTCAGTAATTATTGTTATTGACGGCACAAAACCGGAACAGGGTATTTATCTTGCGCTCAACATTCTTTCGTCCGGTGTTCCTGCTGTCATCGGAATAAATTATTGTGACCTTCTTCGTGCTCAAAATATTTCTGTTGATATTGCCCTGCTCAAAGAGGAGTTTTCCGTCCCTGTTTTTCTTTTCAGCGCCAAAACCGGTGAGAATGTCCATAGTCTTTTCTCTTCCGCAATTAACCAAATCAAAAACGAAACCCAAAAAATCCCATCCATGCCGGTAGAAACTTATAGAAAAAAGGCGGCCTTTCTTGCAGAAAAAGGTTTCGTTAAAAAGGAGAACATCAAAAGGAATACTGCTTCATACATTTTTTCTTTGCTTTTCCTTGTTGCGGTATTGCTTTTATCCGTTCCTCTGGTTTCCGTGCTCAAATCTTCTGTCAACGTATTTTTTGAGCACGCCATTGGTCTTTCCTCTGCATTGATGTCAAAAATCGGTGTTTCATCCATGCTCATATCTCTTCTTGCCGAAGGTTTGCTTCCCGGAATACATTCGTTACTGTTATTTGTTCCGGAACTTTTTGCTGTTTTCTTTCTTCTTTCTTTCCTCGAAGACTGCGGTTTTATGGCAAGGTTTGCGTTTCTTACGGATTATGTTTTTAAAAAGCTCGGTCTTTCGGGTAAGGCAGCCATACCTTTGGTGCTCGGTTTTGGCTGCACTGTTCCTGCGGCTTATGCCGCAAAGACAACCGGTTCCTTTGCCGATACAACCCGCACCCTTTCCGCATTGATGTTCATACCATGCAGTGCAAGGCTGCCCCTTCTGCTGCTCATCTGTGAAACATTCTTTCCCGGAAAGGTTTTTGTTTCTGTACTTATTTTTTATTTTACTGTTTTTTTCATAGGCTGTGCCTTTATGATGCTCAATAAAAAAACTTTAAAAACAGATTTTATTCTTGAAATCCCGTCTTTTCGTATTCCGAGCATCAAAAGCATACTTAAATCGGTTTCTTACCGGCTCGGTTCATTTTTGAGCAAGGCGGGGGCGGTCGTTGTGCTCACTTCCGTGCTCATTTGGATTCTTCAAAGCTTCAGTCTGTATGGTGAGCCGGTTTTGCTTAAAAGTGACAGTGCTCTTTTTTCGATGGGCAGCTTACTTTATCCGTTTTTCAGCCTTACCGGTATCCCTTTTGAGGGGATTGCCGCACTTTTTTGCGGACTTTTTGCAAAAGAATCCGCCCTATTTGCACTTCTTTCTCTTTGCGGCGATGTTTCCGCTGTTTTCTCCTCTTTTTCTGCCGTATCCTTCATATTGTTCTATCTTATATATCCGCCTTGTTTATCCTGCCTTTTTGTAATATCAAAAGAATTTGGCTTAAAAAAGGCGGCATGGCTTTTCATCCGCCAAACCGCTTTTGCATATTTTATTTCCTTTTCTTTTTATCAGATTTCGCTTTTATTTCAAAGGTTTTTTATCCCGTAAGCTGCTTGCGCAATATCTCAAGTATCTTCTTTTCTCTGCGCGAAACCTGAACCTGGGTCATTCCAAGGATATCTGCCGTTTGTGTTTGGGTTTTATTTTCATAATATCTCATACGGATAAGTTTTCTGTCCTTTTCCTCAAGGCAGGATATGGCCTGTAACACGGAAAGCCTCTCGGTTATGCTCTCTTCCGGAGATTCCACCGGAATATCTGCCTGTCCGCCGCCCTCATCCTCACCGGCAGTAAGAGATATTACCGGGGCCCCTGCGCAGATTGCCTCTGTAACATCCTCTTCGCTTACTTCAAGAATTTCGGCAAGTTCCGAAACGGTAGGTTCTCTTCCTTCCCTAAGCTGAAATTTTTCTCTTTCCTTCGTTGTTCTAAGAGAAAGCTCTTTCAGCGTTCTGCTGACTTTAACGGTACCGCCGTCCCTAAAAAGCCTTCGCATTTCTCCAAGTATAACCGGCACCGCATAGGTTGAAAGCCGGACTCCCCTTTCCGTATCAAAGGCATCAAAGGCTTTTACAAGGCCCATGCATCCCGCCTGAAAAAGGTCCTCATATTCAATTCCCCTTCCGGTAAAACGGTGGGCACATGAATGAACAAGCCCAAGATTCTCCGTTATAAGTATTTCTCTGTCTGCCATGCTGTCGGTAATTTTTGTTACCGCCATATCATTTTCCTTTCGACACGATGGATTTTTCAAGGGTAACGCTTGTTCCTTTTCCGGGATTTGAACGAACCTTCATTTTATCCATAAAAGATTCCATTATGGAAAAACCAAGACCGGCTCTTTCCCCCGTTTCACAGGTTGTATAAAGCGGCTCCATAGCCTTTTTTACGTCCGCAATTCCACAGCCTCTGTCACGGATATTTATCCAGACCCGCGCACCCTCAAATATTTTTGCGTGTATGTAAACCTTTCCGATATCGTCCTTATAACCGTGCACTATGCAGTTTGTAACGGCCTCTGAAACGGCTGTTTTTATGTCCGAAATCTCTTCAATGTTGGGATCCAAAACCGCAATAAAGGCCGCCACAGCGCTTCTTGCAAAGCTTTCGTTACAGCTTCGGCTTTCAAAAATCATTTTCATTTCATTGACCGGTTTCATACAAAGCTCCCCTCCTTTTTATTTTCTGCAGAAAGCAGTTTTTCTATCCCCGCCATGCGCATGACCTTTTTTATGCTTCTTGGCGCATTTTCAATTATTATTCTTCCGCAAAGGTCCCGCATCAGCTTATATCTTCCCATAACAAGGCCTATTCCGGAGGAATCCATAAATGTCACTGCGCCGAAATCCATAATAAGAACTTCCGGATAGGACATTTCCACTGCTTCATCAATTTTTGCTCGTAAAGCTCCCGCATTATGATGGTCTATCTCCCCTGAAATATATGCCGTAACGCTTTTTTCATCAATGTCTATATCAACGGGCATAAAAGCACCTCCTATATCATTCTGTTTTTTGCAGTATATAAAAAAGCCTGTCCATATATATAATACAGACAGGCTTTTAAAATTTATGTCGTAACATGGTGTTAAAAACACCAAAAAAATACCTCCGGATCTCTCCGGAGGTATTTCTTAAGAATTATGCTCAATAATTACACGAGTTCGATGATTGCCATCTCTGCTGCGTCGCCGCGGCGAGGGCCAATCTTGATGATTCTGGTGTAACCGCCGTTTCTTTCGGCGTATTTCGGTGCGATCTCGTCAAAGAGTTTTTTTGCAACTGCTTCCTTGGTTACGAAAGCATAAACCTGACGTTTGGAATGAAGGTCACTGTTTTTACCAATAGTGATCATCTTCTCAGCCATAGCGCGAACTTCTTTTGCACGAGTGACGGTGGTTTCAATCTTGCCGTTTTCAAGCAGATAGGTGACCATCGCGCGGAGCATAGCTCTTCTGCAGTCGGTAGCACGACCGAGCTTTCTAGTTCCGGACATCGATATTCACTCCTTTTTGATTCAATCTTCATCCTTGCTGAGGTTGAAACCAAGAGATTCGAGCTTGGAAACAACTTCTTCAAGGGATTTCTTACCGAGGTTTCTGACTTTCATCATTTCGTCCTCGGATTTGCCTATAAGGTCTTCGACAGTGTTGATACCTGCGCGTTTGAGGCAGTTGAAGCTTCTTACGGACAGGTCAAGTTCTTCAATGGTCATCTCAAGGACTTTTTCTTTGCTGTTGTTGTCCTTTTCTACCATGATTTCGCCTTTGAAGGCGTCTTCGGAAAGATCCACGAACAGGTTGAGATGTTCATTGAGGACCTTAGCTCCCAGGGATACTGCTTCCTTTGCGGAAA
>JAFSDS010000004.1 GCA_017436125.1 Oscillospiraceae bacterium
AGAATTTATAACGGAAGCCTTTCCATGATGGTCAGCGCTTTTACCGAAAAAGAAAAACTTTCTAAGGAGGAAATAAGTGAACTCTATTCAATTTTGCAAAAAGCAGAGGAGGCGCAGAAATGACTCAGTGGATAATAACATCGTCCGTGCTTATTTTGATAATAGCCGTGCTCAGATTTCTTCTGCGCGGCAAAATAAGCCTTAAACTCCAGTATGCTTTGTGGGGACTTGTGCTCATAAGGCTTCTTCTTCCGTTTTCGGTTTTCGAAAGCCCTGTGTCCGTGCTCAATCTTATGCAGGAGAGGAAAGAAACTTTTGAACCGCCGGTTTATTATGAACCTTATGCGCCGGGAACAATCAATCCCGGAGTTCCCGACGATGACATTTATATACTTGATGACTATGTTGAGCAGATTGCTCCGGAAACGAACATAACCATTGATAAAGAAGGCTTTGTCACAGAACCGGAAATCAGGGTTTTTGATTTGGGCGACGTGCTCATTGGTGTATGGCTCGTTGGAACAGCCGTTTTCGGCGCTGTTTTTGCGGTTTCAAATCTCCGTTTCCGCAAAAAACTGAAAAATACCCGCGAATATGTAAGCGGAACAAAGGCGTGGCTCCCGGTTTACGAAAGCTCCGCGGTAAAAACTCCCTGCCTTTTCGGAGCAATAAAACCGGTGATTTATGTTACTAAAGAAGTGCTTGAGGACGAAAAAATTCTTTCCCACGTTCTTGAGCACGAAACCACCCACTACCGCCACGGTGACCATGTCTGGTCGGTGCTCAGATGCCTCTGCCTTGCGCTCCATTGGTACAATCCGCTTGTTTGGCTTGCGGCGTTCCTTTCCATGCGCGATTCGGAACTTGCCTGCGACGAGGATACCATCAAAAGAATCGGCGAAGAGGAACGGATTGGCTACGGCCGCACTCTTATAAACCTCACCTGCGAAAAGTCTGCGGTTGGAATTCTTTCCGCCGCAACCACCATGACCGGAAGCAAAAGCAGCATCAAGGAACGCATTATGCTCATTGCAAAAAAGCCGAAAATGCTTAAAATCACGGCGGCTCTTGTTGCGGTTGTTGCCGTTTTTGCGGTTGGCTGCACTTTTACCGGAGCGGTAAATTATAACCCGAAAACCACTGAAAAACCTGTTTTGGAAACCTATTCAAATGTGCTTTTTGCAGAATACTCGGACATAAACAAAGCTGTAAAAATGAAAGTGACCGAAGCTTCCGAAAAAGAAATCACAACAGAGGTCTTTAACGGAACATCCGGAAACGTTGTTTACAGCATAGGTTACAAACTCCATTTTGAACAGGACGGAAAATGGTATGAACTTCCTGTTCTTGATGAAGAAACTTCCGATATGAGGATGGCCGGAACAACGTTAAAGGTTACTCCGGAAATGGAAACATCTCCGTTTACAAATAACATCAAAGAATCGTATGGAAAACTTCCGGACGGAAAATATAGGATTCTCAGAACCTTTGAATACAGAGGTGTTTCGGAAAATCCCGAAGCAGAATCTTTTATTCTTGCGGCGGAATTCTTTCTTAAGGACGGAAAGCTTTCACCCGAATATCCTGCAAAGCTTGAAAATGGCGAATATGTTCCGGTTGAGCAGATCTTTATGAATATCGCAAGTTCCTTCTTTGGAATTCCGGATGAAAAATACCTAATCACAGACGATGCTTTCGCAATTCTTAATTCCAAAACCGGTTTGGAAATCGAAAATCAACCGGTTTCCGAATGGAAATGGCAGGAATTCCCCTATTCCGCGGAAGAATGGAAAAAACTTTTTATAGCGACGGAAACAATTCCGTTCCCGGATATTTCGGAATACCGCAGCAGATATTACCAGCCCCTTGATGACGGAAAAATCATCGCATCCCTCGACGGAGAACTTTGGCTTGTCGAAATAGGACCGAAAAAAATGTCCGCTCCGGATGACCTTTGGGTATGGGATATTTACAGAATTGTTCCGATGGAAACTGCCGCCTCAGAAGCTTTGGAAGCGGAAATTCTTGAAAAAGCAAAAACCGTAATAAATACTTCGGGTGCCGATATCAACAGTTTAGAGCTTGAAATCCTTGATGTAGAATCCGAAAAAGTGCCCTATGAAATCATACATTATTATTTTGATGGCTGCGGAAACAGAAAATACACTGTGCCGGTTGTGGGTTTCAGCGATGGGGAAATCATTCTTGTACATTTAATCCGGGAAAACGAAGCGGTAATCCACCGTTTTGAAGAGAATTTTGATGGAGAATATGAGCATAAAGAAGATATACCGGTCGAATATGAACCAGTACCTCAGTCATCGGATAATCCCTTACACACAACCGAAGAAAACTCTTCTTACCAGAAACGCTATTATTGTATTTATTCCGAAGAGGAACTTTCTGCGATGACGGAAGAGGAATACAGAAATGCAGCGAAGATAATAGGATATACAGATGAACAGATCGATTATATAGAACCTTTCTTTGAAGAAGGGCTTACCCGCGCCCATGTGCTGATGCCTCTTGAAATGAGCAAAGAAATATCCACCGAAAATCTGGAGGGTATCAATACCGACAAAGTCCTGGGAACATTTTATTTCGATCCGGAAGTTTTTGCCGATTACGAAGGCCCTCTCGGTTTTGCATATAAAATTCACGGTGACGGATTCAGAATCATTCCGGAAATACTGACAACTTCCACGAAGTATGGAACTTTCAGTGCATGGGACTATGTTTTTGCGGATTCAAAGGGAGTAAGATTTTATAGTGCTGACAGTATTACAAGCCCATATCTGACATGGGAAATTCCAAAGCAGGAAGGCGAACATAATTACGGCTATTGGCAGCTCGGGGTTTCAATATGTGAAAACACCGAAAATGTTGTAATTTTCTATGCGGATATCCCGGATGACTTTGACGTTATTTATGAAGGTAAGGAGCCGGATCTGAGTTCCACCTATCAGATATGCATATTGAATTCGGCCGGATATGAGATTAAATTTGATACCGGAATAAACCTTATGGTGGAATTTGAAGGTCTTCCGGATTGCGTAAGGCCGGATTATATTCGGGACGACGGAAGCACGGTTCTTTTCTCTCTCGGCGGAAAAAGCTATATTTTTGATTACGAAAAGAAAAACAATCTGACGATAAAAGAAATATAAAACCGAACGGAATACGCAGCAAAATGCGCTGCCTTTGATTACCATTTGCAATAAAAGAAAACCGTTACAACATTAATATTCAAATAGAAAAAACAGTAGAAAGCTGTTTTCCGGCGTAAAAATTCACAAAAAGTACATAGATTTCCATGTTTTGAAAGAAGTATAATAATCGTGTAAAGGGTTTGCGATTCTGCAAAATCGTGTAATACTGTAAAGAAAAACTTCAAAAAAATCGCATAAATAAAGGGAAAAATCGGTGGTTCGACTGGAAATCGTGTAGGGGTCAGAAGCCTCTCAAGAGTTCGAATCTCTTCATCTCCGCCACAAATCCCGGAACTTTGTTCCGGGATTTTTTGTTATATATTTTTATTAAAAAATATAAAAAATTTTTTGTAGCTGCATTGTAAAAAGCAAATTTATTATGTTATAATGTATCTGTTGAATTATCTTTTCATATGAAAAGAGGAGGTGCTGCTATGAAAAAATTTCTGTCAATTATTCTTTTTGCAGTTCTTGCAATAGCTCTTTCCGTAACCGCATTTGCGGAGGAAACCCCGAAAAGCGGCTTTTGCGGAGTGGGTGAAAACCTTGAAAACGTAAGCTGGAGCGTTTCTGATGACGGTACAATTACCTTCAGCGGAACAGGCGAAATTGCTGAGTATGGTTTACCCTGGGATTATCCATGGTATCCTTTCAGATCTGAAATCCAAAAAGTCGCTTTTGAAGAAGGCATAACCAATATTCCGGCGGAAGCCTTTTCCAGCTGTAATATTGCAGGCGAACTTGTGATTCCCGGGAACATTAAAAGTATCGGCAATTATGCTTTCAGCTATGCCGAAATAACTTCCCTTAAATTGGAACACGGCGTTGAAAATATCGGCAACGGCGCTTTCAACGGCTGTAGACAACTTACCGGAGAACTTGTTATCCCCGGAAGCGTTGTTTCTATCGGAGGAAGTGCATTTTCCAGAACCGGATACACATCCATTAAATTTGAAGAAGGCATTCAGGAAATCGGCAAAAACGCTTTTTACCAAATGGAAACCCTTACCGGTGAACTTGTTATTCCGGATTCTGTAACAAGCATCGGAGAGAAAGCATTTTATGGATGCGACGGTATCACATCCGTTGACTTCGGAAACGGTGTTAAAACTATAGGTGAAGCGGCGTTTAGATCCTGCGACGGAATCACCGGCGAACTTGTTATTCCGGATAACGTAACAGAAGTTGGTGTATCGGCTTTCGATGGCTGCAGCTACACTTCCGTCAAAATCGGAAGCGGACTTCAGACTATCGGCGATGATGCATTCGATACGGATTATATGGAAAGCTATTCCGTTTCCGAAGGAAATAATTATTTCAGCTCAAAAGACGGTGTTCTTTTCTCCAAGGATTTTTCCGATCTCATAGTTTTCCCTTATTGTAAAACCGGAGATTATACCGTTCCGGAGGAAGTAAAAGTAATCAAAGAAAATGCTTTTATCTATTATGAAGGAAGAGTAACGGTAAATCACGTTCTTGATGAAATTGAGGGCAATGCATTTTACTGGTGCTCCAATTCCATTTATTTTCTGGCCGGCGCACCCCTTAAAGGAGACGAATTCAGCTTTAACGGAAACATAAGCAAAATTTATTACCTTAAGGGCACCGAAGATAAATGGCCCCTTGATGAGAACGGAACCTGGTACGGATATGTTCCGCTGCCCTATGAAGCAGCGGAAGACGTTGTTTTTGACCCGAGCCTTTATGTTGATTCCGGCTATTGCGGAAAAAACCTTAGTGACGGAAAAAACGTTGCATGGACGCTTGATGCAAACGGAACTCTTACCATAAGAGGCAAAGGCGAGATGCAGGATTATGAAATGGGTGTTGTTGACGGATATTATTTCCTGACCACCGCTCCCTGGGGAGAATATCAGAAAGAAGTCAAAAAGCTTGTTATTGAAGAAGGTATTACCTCCATCGGCGATAATGCTTTCCTCGTAATGAAAAATATTGAAGGCGAACTTGTTCTTCCCAGCACCCTTGTAAATATCGGCATGGATGCTTTCCGCGCATGTGAAGGATTCACCGGCGAGGTCATTATTCCCGAAGGCGTTATCCGTATCGGATCAGCTGCTTTCTATGGTATGCATCAGATCACTTCCGTAACCATTCCTTCCACCTTTACCGGAAATGTCGGCGGTCAGCTTTTTGATATGCAGGCGGTTAAGGAATTTAAAGTTGCCGAAGGCAACCCCAGATACTGTGCAGTTAACGGTGCTATCATGTCCAAGGATATGAAAACTCTTGAAAGAGCGCCCCGTGCTCTTCCGGAAGTTTTTTATATTCCCGAAACTACCGAAGTGATTGCTGAAAAAGCATTTTACTATTCCGATATCAAAAAGATAGTTGTGCCTGCAGGCTATACCGCAGATTTCGACCGTTCCACTTTCATGAGCAACTATACCCTCCCCACCGAAATCGAATACCACAAAGATAACCCTAAATATTGCACTTTTGAAGGCGCAGTTTTCACCAAGGATATGAAAACCCTTGTTTATGTCTGCTCTGCAAAAGACGGAAAATACGCTGTTCCCGAAGGAACCGAAACCATTGCAAAAGATGCGTTTTACTACGCAGAATGTGCTGAAATCTTTATTCCTAAAAGCGTTACTTCCATTGAAGGCCGTATCCGCTGCAGACTTCTCCATACCAATATTATTATTGAAGGAAACCCCAATTTTGCGCAATATTTTATAGCTGCGCAGAACTATGATTTTATCATCGATATGTTCTTCCTCAACGGCGAACCTGAAAGCGTAAAACTTAATGCCAATTCCGGAACATTGAATCTTTATTACCTTGCGGGAACCGAAGATAAATGGAATTTTGACGAAAACGGACTTTGGAGAGGCCGCACCGTAACTAAGTTCTATGGATTCGGAACAGAAGACGAAACCGACCACAGCGAACACAACACCGAAGTTAGAAATATTCTTGAAGCAACGGAAGAAGATTACGGTTACTCCGGAGATCATTATTGCAACGACTGCGGATATGTCTTCCAGATCGGTGATATTGTTGAAAAAGTTGTTACTGAAGAACCCGTTCCCGAACCCGAACCTGCTCCTGATCCGGAATCTACGATTATTATCGATATGACCGAACGCAGCGAGGATGAGGTCAACCCGGATACCGGTGCTTTTGTTCCTGCCGCATCTGCTGCAGTTGTTTCTATTTTTTCTCTTGCAATGATCCTCGGAAAAAAGAATAAATAATTAAGACTTAACAATAACCGCCGGCTCTGCCGGCGGTTATTGTTTTATCCGAAAAAATCCTTATAAAACTGTTAAAAATTAAATCGTTGATTTGAAAAGAGATGCGTGCTATTATAGAAAAAACGAAATATAATCATAGAAAAGGGGCGATTTTTTTAATGGAGTATGTAACACTTAATAATGGAGTCAAAATGCCGATTATCGGTTACGGCGTAAATAAACTCGAAAAAGGAGAATGCGAGCGCTGTGTCCTCGATGCTCTTAATGCGGGCTACCGTCTTATAGATACGGCTCAGGCTTATGAAAACGAAGAGGAAATCGCTTCTGCCATTAAAAAAAGCGGCCTTCCCCGTGAAGAAATTTTTATAACCACTAAAATAAAGATTAAAAACTACGGCTATGAAAAATGCATGGAATCCGTTCTCGAGGATCTTAAAAAATTTGATACCGATTATATAGACCTCTGTCTTGTTCACCAGCCTTTCGGCGATTATTTCGGCGCATACAGAGCCCTCGAGGATCTTTATGAACAGGGAAAAATAAAAGCAATCGGAATTTCAAACTTCTATCCGGACAGAATGGTTGATATTGCTTCCTTTGCAAAGGTAAAACCCGCGGTTAACCAAATAGAGATCCATCCTTTCAATCAGCAGGTTGAAAGCAAAAAATGGCACGATAAATACGAAGTACAGATGGAAGCCTGGGCGCCTTTCGGCCAGGGAAGAGTTAATATGCTTGAACTTCCGGAACTTGTAAATATTGCAAGAAGATATAAAAAATCTGTTGCCCAGATAATTCTTCGCTGGGATATTCAGCGCGGAATTATTGCCATTCCAAAATCCGAAAACATGGAAAGAATGAAAGAAAATCTTGATGTTTTCGATTTTAAACTCACCGATTCCGATATGGAAAGAATCGGCCGCATTGACCGCGACAGAAGCCTTTTCTTCTCCCATACCGATCCGTTGACCGTTGAATGGTTTGCTAAAAAAATCAAAAAATAAGTAATGTATTAAAAAGGCGGCCAAAAGGCTGCCTTTTTTCTTTTAATAGACTTATTATTTATGTTATAATGAATACACAATTTTATTTTGGAGGGATAGAAGTGGATATCCATGAAGCAATAAAAAGGCGTCATTCTGTAAGAAAATATAAAAATATCCCTCTTTCGGATGAACATAAAATTGCGCTTTTTAAAAAGATAGATGAAATCAACAAAAAAAGCGGACTTCATATCCAGCTTGTTACGGATGAGCCAAAGGCTTTTGACTGTCTTATCGCAAAATACGGAAACTTTTCAGGCGTTAAAAATTATGTTGCGATGATAGGGGAAAAGGGTGAAAATCTTGATGAGCTTTGCGGATATTACGGAGAAGAGCTCGTTCTTTTTGCTCAGCAGATGGGGCTTAATACCTGTTGGGCAAAAATGAGCTATAAAAAAGTTCCCGGTGCTTTCGAAGTAAAAAGCGGCGAGGAACTTGTTATAGTTATTTCCATAGGCTATGGAGAAAACGAAGGAAAACAGCATAAATCAAAAAAACCTTCGGAAGCTGCAAAAGATTACGACACCGCACCGGATTGGTTCAAAAGAGGCGTGGATGCGGCCCTCTTGGCCCCTACAGCGATAAATCAGCAAAAGTTCAGCTTCTTTTATAGTGAAAATAAAGTTACCGCAAAAGCCGGCCTGGGGCCTTGCAGGATGATAGATCTTGGAATAGTAAAATATCATTTTGAAATAGGCGCAGGAAAAGAAAATTTTATCTGGGGATGAAAAGATGACGACCCGTGAAGAAGCAATAGAAGTTTGCCTTCGGTATGAAGATGCCTATGAGGATCACCCATTTAAAAATGCGGACTGGGCGCTTATCCGCCATAAAAGCAACGATAAAATGTTTGCCGCTTTTTTTGAAAGGGAAGGCAAAACATGGATGAACCTTAAAGCGGAACCAATGACCGGGGATTTTTGGAAAAACGTTTTTTCTGCGGTGGTTCCGGCCTATCATATGAATAAGGAACACTGGATAAGCGTTATCCTTGACGGAAGCATGACCGATGAAGAAATAATCCCGCTTATTGCGGACAGCTTTTATCTTACGATGCCGAAAAAGCATAAAACCATGCAATAAAAACGGAATTTTTTGACACTAATATAATGAGATCCGAAAGGAGGTTTAAAAATGAAAAAACTTTTAGCCATTATTTTTGCGCTTATGATGCTTTGTTCCTGTTCTACCGAAGCTCCGGAAGAACCGCAGAATGAACAGAAAACAGATTTGACTGAAGTTCCGGAAGAATTGCAGAATGAACAGAACACAGAAGCTGATGAATGGGGTATAGAATTTTATGCAGTAAACGTAACTTCCTCCGGTGCGGACGTTGTCTTCAGCCAGAGCGGCGGAAATCCCACAGGCGAACTTACTACCGGAAGCTATTACCGCATTGAAAAAGACGGAAAAGAACTTCCATATATTGTCGAAGACGACATCGCATGGACGGCGGAAGCATATCTCATCATGCAGGAAGATAAAGTAAATATGCACGTTGACTGGCAATGGCTTTACGGTGAGCTTGAGCCCGGCGAATATACCATCGTAAAAAACGTTATGGATTTTCGCGGACCGGGAGATTATGATTCCAAAGATTATTCTGCAAAGTTTATAGTTGAATAAAGGGGGATAATGCCATGAAAAAGTTTTTATCCATCCTTTTGGCGCTTCTTATGCTCTGTTCCTGCGGCTCGGATGAATATACCGAACAGCCGGGAATAGATATTCCGGAAGAACTGGATTCCGACGTTCCGGGAGTTGAAATAAAGACAGAAAACCTCGGCGTTACCGAAAAGGCAACCGTCGGCAGATATAACTGGGAAGAGGATAACGGCGACGGAACAAAGAAAAACGTTATCGCCTGCGGAGCGCATCCCCTCGATTTCAAAAACATAACTTATTTTGAAACCTCCGGCAAGGAGAAAATGACCCTTGTTTTTGAAGAAAAACCGGTTTCCTATGATATCGTCCGCTATGAAGTGGAATATAACCGCTGGGCGGATGGCATAGGATATAACGGTGACGAAAAATCAAAACCTGTTGAAACGGAAAACGATTCCTTTGTTGCTGCCGGTGACGGAAAAAACTACGTTTACGTTATCAACGCAAATTATAAAAACGGAAATGTGGAATATGCTTTTGAAGTTCGCCACGCAGAACTTTCCGTTGGACTTTATAAAATTGTTGACGGTGCTGAAAATGGAACTCTTGTTCTTGCGGGAACCGGAGCGGGCGATATTTATACATTGAACGTTGGGGATATTCCGGTCTATCTTGACGGCGAACCGGCGGATGCTTCCGTAATTATGGACGGCATGACTGCAGAAATACATCACGGCGGTGATATCCTCGAAACTTATCCTGCGTCTTTCGGAAAAGTTTACGGCATCCATGTTTATTCCATTGGAACAAAGAACCAGCCCGGCGGAACATATTTTGACCTCTGCGGACTTTATATCGAGGTGCTTTGGGATCTTTGGAGAGCGGACGAAGGACTTAATCACGGAATAAAATATATAAGCATCGATCTTTCAAATGCTCCGGGAAATCTTTCCGAAAGCGAAAAAGACGCCATAATCTGGGTGCTTTCAAACAGAATCGGCATACCGGATGCAATGGGCCTTACCATGGAAGAACTTAAAGAACAGGGCTATCTTACCGCGGCCGGAGGCACAAATGACCTTTATCAGTGGGACGACGGCGTTTACATGAATATAACCGATGATTCCGGAGAGGATTTTGAGGTGTATTCTCTTCCTGTGATAAAATTCAACGCCATGAAGTGGCGCAGTCCTCTGGGCGCATATTTCTTTGCAGACTGTAGCGCCGTCTGGCCGCAAATGGGAACATGGACGGAATATAACGTCGGCGCTTTCGCAATTTCTTAAAAAATTAAGGCAGAAGCTTTTTTGCTTCTGCCTTTTTATTCCCGTCGGGAATATTTGTTGAACATGGTGCATCATTATGTTAAAATAAAACCGAAAGGGGGAATTATATGCGCGAATTTTACGATTCTCATAAAAAGCTTTGCATAACCTGCGGAATAATTATTTCCGTATTGATTTTTGCGGTTTATCTCTATGCGCTTTTTCTTCCTGGATATTGGTACAGAGATGTTTTTCTATATAAACAAAAAGCACCTTTTGGGGGAATGGAGGTTTATTCCGGCCATGATGCCGTAAACGATGCGGACTATGAACTTGTGATGGTAAAAGAGGGCGCAAAAACCCATATGGCTTTCACTGTAAACAAAACAGAAAGATCATATGAAATAATTTCCGATGATTCCGAAAATTATTATCCAAATGTCACCATTTATGAAAACGGAGAATTGATTTTTAAAGGAACATACAGAAGTTTTCTTTTGGATGAAAACGAAGAACCTTTCGAGCCAATAGTAAGAGTGGAGTATGGTCCATACAAACCGACCGAAGAAGAACTTTTCCCTTCATATAACTGGCTTTATTCCGTTTCCCAAGAAAAAAACGCAATCCGCGGAAACATACTTTTCCTTCCGGCAATTATAATAGTTGCGGCTGTTGTTGTTTTTGATATGATGCATCCGGATGTTTTCTGGCAAATGAGAAACTGCCTTGATGTTGAAGGCGGAAGGCCAAGCGATTATTTCCGCTTCATGCAAAAGTTAAGCTGGAAAATATCACCTTTTATAATTATCTCTTTGATGATTGCAAGCTTTGTTATAAAAGTATAAAAAAACTCCCCGAACAATGTTCGGGGAGTTTTTTTGTGTTTATTTCTGATTTCCTTTTGCGGTATCAATGGAAACGGCGCCTTCAAGGCCAAGGCGTTTTGCTGCTTCTTCGCGCATTTTATATTTAAGTATCTTGCCGGCGGCATTCATGGGGAAGCCATCGACAAATTCGATATACTTTGGAACTTTATGACGCGCAAGGCGGCCTTTTATGTATTCCGTCATTTCCTCAACGGTGATGCAGCCCGGTTTTTTAAGAACGATCTGGGCCATTATTTCTTCACCGTATTTTTTATCCGGAACACCGATGACCTGAACATCCTTTACCTTTTCGTGGGTATAGATAAATTCTTCTATCTCTTTCGGATAAATGTTTTCGCCGCCGCGGATTATCATATCTTTAAGACGTCCGGTAATTTTATAAGTTCCGTCATCCTCGCGACAGGCAAGGTCGCCGGAATGGAGCCAGCCTTCGCTGTCGATAGTTCCGGCAGTGGCCTCCGGCATTTTATAATAACCTTTCATAAGGTTATATCCGCGGGAACAGAATTCTCCGTTTGTTCCGTTGGGAACTTCCTCGCCGGTTTCCGGGTCGATTACTTTTGTTTCAACATGGGGAAGGTTATATCCAACGGTATAGCAGCGAAGGTCAAGAGGGTCTTCCCATGCGGAAGTGGTGCTTCCGGGAGAGGATTCTGTCTGGCCGTAAACGCTGATGATTCCGCGCATATTCATTTCATCCGGCTGGGCTGCTCTCTTCATAAGCTCGGGAGGACAGCCCGCACCGGCCATGATACCGGTCCTCATATGTGAAAAATCGGTGTTTCGATAGTCCGGGTGGTTGAACATCGCAATAAACATTGTGGGAACGCCGTGGAATGCGGTTATGCGTTCCTGGTTTATGCAGGCAAGGGAACTTTTTGCGGAAAAATAGGGAAGAGGACAAAGGGTTGTTCCGTGGGTCATTGCGGCGGTCATGGCAAGGACCATGCCGAAGCAGTGGAACATGGGGACCTGGACCATAAGGCGGTCCGCTGTGGAAAGTCCCATTCTGTCGCCTATGCATTTTCCGTTGTTGACAACGTTATAATGGGTGAGCATAACACCTTTGGGAAATCCGGTGGTGCCGCTGGTGTACTGCATATTGCATACATCGTCAAGGCGGACGGCGGATGCCATTCTTGCAATCTCCTCTTCAGAAACGCTGTCTGCTCTTGACATGGCTTCGTCAAAGTCAAGGCAGCCGGGCTGTTTGAATCCAACAGTAATTACGTTGCGAAGGAAGGGGAGCTTTTTGCAGTGGAGAGGAGAGCCGGCCTTTGTATTCTTTATTTCCGGACAAAGTTCGTTGATGATCTGCGCATAGTTTGAATCAAGGCAGGATTCGACCATAACAAGGGTATGGGTATCGGACTGGGAAAGAAGATATTCAGCCTCGTGGATCTTATATGCGGTATTTACGGTGACGAGAACGGCGCCGATCTTTGTTGTGGCCCAGAAGGTGATGTACCATGCGGGAACGTTGGTTGCCCAGATGGCGACTTTGCTTCCGGCTTTAACGCCCATGGAAACAAGAGCCCTTGCAAAGCGGTCAACGTCCTCGCGGAATTCGGAATAGGTTCTTGTATAGTCAAGGGTAGTATAGCGGAAAGCATACTGGTCCGGGAATTCATCACAGAGTTTATCAAGTACCTGGGGGAATGTAAGATCAATAAGAGAATCCTTTTTCCAGATAAACTGGCCGGAATGGTCAAAGTTATAATAAAGACTGCGTTTTTTGCCGCGGGGGCTTTCAAAGCGGCTCATATAGTTTACAAAATGGGGGAAGATTACCTCATATTCCTGAAGGTCCTCCATCCATTCA
Source organism: Oscillospiraceae bacterium (assembly GCA_017436125.1). Taxonomy (GTDB): domain Bacteria; phylum Bacillota; class Clostridia; order Oscillospirales; family Ruminococcaceae; genus UMGS1668. The sequence goes on from JAFSDS010000004.1 coordinate 13,050, forward strand.
GGCTTCCATTCAAGGGAGATGAATCCGTTATAGTCAATGGAAGAAAGGGCGCGCATCATTTCGTCGATGGGCATATTGCCCTCGCCGATGAGATTATATGTATCCGCATCGTCAGAATCGCGAAGATGAACATGTTTTACGTATGCTCCGAGGTTGCGGATAGTTTTATCTGCGGATTCTCCGTTAGTGCGGTAGGGATGATGCATATCCCAAAGCGCAGCAAGATTATCGGATGCGAAATCATTGAGAAGGTCACGAAGACGGCCGGTATCGGAATAGATGCCGCTTGTTTTCATAAGAAGAACAACATCAACTTCTTCTGCGTATGCAATTATATCCGCAACAGAAGCTCTTACGGTTTCTTCGTTGTCATTGAGCGCAACAGCACAGACATAAGGAACCTTGAGATTATGGGCGATATCGATGATTTCCTTCATGGTTTCGGTATTTCCGGGAACGGAGATATCACAGGAAGTATCAAGGCATGGAATTTTTATTCCGCGTTCGCGAAGAGTTCTTGCGGTTGCGGCGGTGTTGTATTTATGGAGCGGGCAGCCTTTTTCGGTAAAATCCGGGCGCTTTTGGATATTATAAAGCTCAATACCGGAAAAATGCATTTCATCGGCAATGTCGATTATTTCATCAAAACCAAGTTCTGCCCAACCTCTTGTTGAGAAAGAAAGATTCATGCGTTTTCCTCCTCATATACGATTTTATTGAGCGCATTGAGATAGGCAAGGATACTTGCGCCAACGATATCGGTGGAAGTTCCGCGGCCGGAATAAAGCTTTCCGCCGGAAAGCAGTTTTACAACGGTTTGTCCCATAGCTTCGCGGCCTTCGGTAACGGACTGGATCTGGAAATCATCCAGTTCATAATGAAGACCGATAATCTGTTCAATGGCAAGGAATGAAGCGTCAATAGGGCCGTCGCCTATGCAGATACCCTCAAGAACGTGCTCGCCCTTCTGGATGCGAAGATGAGCGGAAGAGGTGAGGATATTGCTTGCGTTTATAACATAGCTCTGGAGCTTATAGGTGGGCGGAACCTGAAGAGCGGAGGATGCAACAATGGCATCAAGCTCTTTTGAACCAACTTTCTTTTTGAGCACGGCAATTTGCTTAAAAGCTTCAAAAACCTTTATTCCGTCCTCTTCGGAAAGCTCGTATCCAAGGCGTTCCGCAGCTTTGAGCACGGCGGTGATATCATCGTGCTCGGTGAGCACCCATTCGCCTTCCTCACGAACGCTGTCATCAAAAGGAGAGTTTTTGCTCTTTTCGGTGTGACAGATGCGCTCTATCTGGGCAATAACGCGGTTTATTTCCGCCATTCTTACGCTTCCGCAGGAATCAAAAGCATCGCCCTTTGCATCAAGGATTTTTGCGATTTTTCCAAGGCGGACGTTATCGGTTGCAACGGCGGTGGCTTTAACTTCGCCTGCTCCGCAGCGAACAGCAGAAACTGCGCAGGAATCTGCCATGGAAAGTGCATCGGAACAGCTTACGCCGACACAAACTTCTTTAAGTTCCGGAACAGCGGCATAGATGTTTTCAATAAATGCGGAAAATTCATCCGGAAGCATAACTCCGGCGGTATCGCAGAAGGTAACGGTGGAAGCGCCTGCTTTGATGGCCGCTTTTACTGCGGATTCAAGGAAGGAAGCATCGCTTCTGGTGGCGTCGCCCGCAACAAATTCAACATCGGAGCAAAGAGCTTTGCATGCCGCAACGGATTTTTTTATTGCTTCAAGCATGGCGTCGGGTTTTTTATGAGAGATATATTCCATCTGAACAGGGCTGGTTGGTACAGAAACCTGAAGACGGGGCTTCTTGGCTTCTTTAAGCGCGTTCCAGACCTTTTCCGCACCGTCATCATCAAGAGATACCGGAACGGCAACAACGGCGTTTTTAACGGCGCTGGCGATGGATTTTATAAGGAGGCTGTCAATTTTGAGATTTTCGATGGGGTGTAGTTCAATGACGGATACCTCAAGACGGTCCAGTAGTTTTGCAAGCTCGATCTTCTCGCGGAAGCTGAGGGTAAAGCCTGCATTTTTACCGGTCTGTTTCATGGTTACGTCACTGATTCTGATGTTCCTCATCTTAACATCTCCTTTTTGTGGAATATAAAAAACCGGGAAACCTTTTTAAAAAGGTCCCCGGAATTTAAAAACGCTGACCTTAAAAAAGTCTGGTCGAAAAATTTAAATTAATAAATCTATTCAACCACTTTTTTAATGATTTGTCAATAAATATAATTATTAATAGTGAATAATATACAAGATTATTTATATATTATGCATCAGTCACAAACTTTAAAGGTCCAGCCGAGAGTATCTTCAACACATCCGCTCTGGATTCCGTAAAGAGTGTCATAAAGTTTCTGTGCGGTGGGGCCGATTTTTCCTTCGTTGATAACAACTTTTTTCTCATCCCAGCCCATAGAACCAATGGGGGAGATAACTGCAGCGGTGCCGCAGCCCCATGCTTCTTCAAGAGTTCCGTTTTCAGCGGCTTCAAAAAGCTCTTCTGCGGTAACAAGACGTTCCTCAACTTCAATGCCCCAGCTTCTGATAAGATCGATGCAGCTCTTTCTTGTAACACCGGGAAGAATGGAACCGCTGAGCATAGGAGTGATAACTTTTCCGCCAACTTTGAACATAACGTTCATAGCGCCTACTTCTTCAACGTATTTGCGTTCAACGCCATCGAGCCAAAGAACCTGAACATAGCCTTTTTTCTCCGCAACTTCGCCTGCGCGAAGAGAAGCGGCATAGTTTCCGCCGCATTTTGCAAAACCGGTGCCGCCGCGGACTGCGCGGACGTCGCGGCTTTCAACGTAGATATCAACGGGGCTCATGCCGTTGGGATAATAGGAACCAGAAGGGCTGCAGATGATGCAGAAAAGATAGGTTGCGGATGCGTGTACGCCAAGATGTGCGTCGGTTGCAAAGATAAAGGGTCTGATGTAAAGAGAAGTACCCGGATTATGGGGGACCCAGTCCGCATCAACGGTAACAAGTTCTTTGATAGCTTCAACAAAAACATCTTCCGGAACAGCGGGCATGCAAAGACGCTCGTTGGAATTCTGCATACGTTTTGCGTTTTCATAGGGGCGGAAAAGATGGATTGAACCGTCTTCCCAGCGGTATGCTTTCATGCCTTCAAAAACTTCCTGTGCATAGTGGAGAACCATGCAGCTGGGGTCAAGTTCAAGGGGAGCATAGGGAACAATGCGGCCGTCATGCCAGCCTTTTCCGGCGGTGTAGTTCATAAGGAACATGTGGTCGCTGAAAGATCTTCCGAAGCCGAGTTTGCTTTCGTCAGCAGGTTTTACCTTCGGGTTTTCGGTATATGTTACAGGAAAAGTGAATTCCATTTTGTTATTCCTTCTTTCAAATCATTCCTGGGTATAGTTTTTGCCGATTTCAAGAGCCTTGATGTTGAGATCGATAAGATCGGCATGTCTTGCGGGAACAGCGTTGCGAAGACCCTCTTCAAGATGTTCTTCGGAAACGCAACCGGTTTCTTTAACGATAGCGCCGAGAAGAATCATATTTGCAAGGGTGGGTGCACCCATATCTTTTGCAAGCTGGGTTGCGGGGATGTAATAAACGTCAATGTCGGTGCGTTCAACTTTTCTTCCGATAAGAGCGGAATCAATGAAAAGCTTGCCGCCGGCAGCAACAAGGTTCTCATATTTATCAAGGGAAGGGTTATTCATGACCATAACAACGTTCGGATGGTCAACAATGGGGGAACCGATGGGTTCATCGGAAAGGATAACAGTGCAGTTTGCAGTGCCTCCGCGCATTTCTGGACCGTAGGAAGGAAGCCAGCTGAGCTGGCGGTTTTCGGCAAGGCCGGCGTACGCAAGTACCTTACCTGCAAAAAGAAGACCTTGGCCGCCGAATCCGGCAATGATAATCTGATGATCAGCCATTGTTTTCACCGTCCTTATCACGATATACGCCGAGAGGATAATAGGGGATCATTTTTTCGTCGATCCATTCAAGAGCTTTTTGCGGAGTCATGCCCCAGTTTGTCGGGCAGGAGGAAAGGACCTCAACAAGGGAAAATCCTTTTCCGTCGATCTGATTCTGGAAAGCTTTTTTGATAGCTTTTTTTGCGTTGCGAACATTTTTTACGTTGTTGACGGTAACGCGTTCAAGATATGCGGGACCGTCAAGCTCACTGAGAAGTTCGCAAACGCGGATGGGGAAGCCCTGGGTTTCGGTGTTTCTTCCGTAAGGAGAAGTCTGGGTGACCTGTCCGGGAAGGGAGGTGGGAGCCATCTGGCCGCCGGTCATGCCGTAAATTGCGTTATTGATAAAGATGATGGTGATATTTTCGCCTCTTGCGGCGGAATGAACGGTTTCACACATACCGATGGAAGCAAGGTCGCCGTCGCCCTGATATGTAAATACGATTTTGCTCGGGTCGGAACGTTTTACGCCGGTTGCAACAGCCGGAGCTCTTCCGTGTGCAGCTTCGACCATATCAACGGTAAAGTAATCATAGGCCATAACGGAGCAGCCTACGGGTGCGATACCAATGGTTCTGCCTTCGATTCCAAGTTCATCGATGACTTCCGCAACAAGGCGGTGAACTATACCGTGGGTGCAGCCGGGGCAATAATGAAGAACGGCATCGGTAAGTGCTTTCGGTTTTTCAAAAACAACTGCCATGATTATTCCTCTCCTTTCTCTGCGGCTTCTTTAATGCTCGCAAGAATGTCGTCAACGGTGGTGATCATGCCGCCGACTCTGGTGCAGCCGTAAACGGGCTTTTTGCAGCGGATTGCAAGTTCGATATCTTCTTTCATCTGGCCCATGTTAAGTTCAACGGAGATGAAGGATTTAACTTTATCTGCAGCCGCAAGAAGGGGCTTTTTGGGGAAGGGCCAAAGGGTGATGGGGCGGATCATACCGACCTTGATGCCCTGTTTTCTTGCCTCAAGAATAGCATTGCGGGAAACACGGGCGGTGATTCCGCAGGAAACGATGCAGATATCCGCATCCTCCATCATGAATTCTTCCCAAAGGCATTCCTCTTCTTCAATTTTCTTATATCTTTCATAACGTTCAAGGTTGATATCCTCAAGTTTTTTCGGAGAAAGATAAAGGGAGTTTACGATATGGTGTTCGCGTTTGCATTCGGTTCCGGTAACGGCCCAGTCTTTCGGGGTGCTATCGATTTCAACAGGATCCGGAAGAACAACAGGTTCCATCATCTGGCCCATGGTGCCGTCTGCAAGAAGCATGCAGGGCATGCGGTATTTATCCGCAAGCTCAAAGCCCTTAAGGGTCATATCAGCCATTTCCTGAACAGAAGCGGGAGCAAGAACGATTACGTGAAAGTCGCCGTGGCCGGGGCCGCGGGTCGCAAGAAAATAGTCGGACTGGGAAGGCTGGATTCCGCCAAGGCCGGGGCCGCCGCGCTGAACGTTGACGATAAGAGCCGGAAGGTCGGAACCTGCAAGATAGGAGATACCTTCGCATTTAAGTGCAATACCGGGGCTTGAAGAGGAGGTCATGGCTCTTTTGCCGGTGGCGGCAACGCCGTAAACCATGTTTATAGCTGCGATCTCGCTTTCTGCCTGAAGAAAAACGCCGCCGATTTTGGGCATTTTTTTGGACATATAGGCCGCAACTTCGGTTTGGGGAGTAATGGGATAGCCAAAATAATGGCGGCATCCCGCAAGGATAGCTGCTTCGGCAAGGGCTTCGTTACCCTTCATTAAAACTTTTTCCTGCATGTTTCCGCCTCCTTTATTTTTCAACGGTGATTACGCAGTCCGGGCACATAGTTGCACAGAAAGCGCATCCGATGCATTTTTCGGGTTCAGTAATTTCAACGGGAGAGTGGCCTTTCTGATTGAGCCTGTCTCTCGAAAGCTGGAGCAGATTTTTGGGGCAGGCGTTGACACAAAGTCCGCAGCCTTTGCAGATTTCTTCTTTGAATGTAAGTTTTGCCAAAATCATTACACCTCCGTTTTATGTGTTCAAATGATAATATAGCTTCTGAAGAGAAAGAGGGAAAAGGTTTTTAGCTCTGTCTTTCAGTTCTTCATAAAGTTTTTCGTCACAGCAGGTCATCTTGACCGGTATTCCAAGAGCTTTTGAAACTTCATCGGCATAGCTGATGCTTGAAAGCACGTCTTCAGCAGTAGTTTCCGGTCCAAGGTTGGTGTTGTTTACTATTCCGGTGAACGGAAGTTTGCAGGCCGCAACCATTTCATCAACAACTTCAAGCGTATCCGGGACATTTCTTGTAAGAGGTCTTGCCTTGTTGACAACAAGAAGCATCTCATAATCATTCTCCTCGATAATCGAAGGAACGTATCTTCCGAGGGCAAGGGCACCGCGGTCGTCACCTCCGATATCAAGAACGCCGTATTCGCTTCGGCTGGCGATAAGTTCATAAACTTCTTTCGGCATTGCGGGAGCATCAACATTGCTGTTCGCAAACTGTGAGCATATAAGCTTTATTCCGTGCTCACGGAAAACTTCCTCGCTGTCAAGGGTGCGGAAATACGGGTTTACGATATCAAGGTCCGCAACCGTTACCGGTAAACCTTGCTCACGCAAAAGCAGCGCATAGTTTACGGCGATATTTGTTTTTCCGCTGCCGTAATGTCCGGCAAAAAGGGTAAGTCTTTTAAAATCCAGGGAAAACACCTCCCTTTAAATATTAAAGTTTGCTTCTTATAATCTTTCCGCTTGTTGTTTTGGGAAGTTCTGTACGGAACTCAACAATTCTTGGATATTTATAAGGAGCAGTGTGGGTTTTTACGTAATTCTGAATCTCTTTTTTGAGTTCTTCGGTGGGTTCGGTGCCTTTGGTAAGAACGATGCAGGCTTTTACAACCTGTCCGCGAACTTCATCCGGAGCAGCGCAAACGCCGCATTCAAGAACATAGGGGAGTTCCATAATGACGTTTTCGATCTCGAACGGTCCGATGCGGTAGCCGGAGGACTTGATAAGGTCATCCGCTCTGCCGACATACCAGAAGAATCCGTCCTCATCCTTCCATGCAAGGTCGCCGGTGTGATAGAATCCGTCGTGCCAGGTTTCTGCGGTTTTTTCAGGGCTTCCGTAATACTGATAGCTGAGTCCGCAGGGAAGGCCATGGCTGATATCAATGCAGATTTCACCGGTATCGCCGGCTGCGACCTCGTTTCCGTCAGCATCAAGAAGATGAACCTTATAAAGAGGGGAAGGCTTGCCCATGGAACCTATCTTATGGCTGCCGCCGGAAAGGTTGCCGATGATAAGGCTGGATTCGCTCTGACCAAAGCCTTCCATTATCTGAAGGCCGGTTGCGTTTTCAAACTGGCGGAAAACTTCCGGGTTAAGTGCCTCGCCGGCAATGGATGCGTGCTTGATGGAAGAAAGGTCAAATCTGCTAAGATCCTGTTTTATCAGCATGCGGTACATGGTGGGCGGAGCGCAGAAAGTGGTGATATGGTATTTTTCAAACATCGGAAGGATCTTTTCAGCGTCAAAACGATCAAAGTCATAGACGAAGATAGGTGCTTCGCAGAGCCATTGACCGTAAAGCTTGCCCCAAAGGGATTTTGCCCAGCCGGTGTCGGAAATAGTAAGATGAAGTCCCTCCGGATCAACACAGTGCCAGTATTTTGCGGTGATGAAGTGTCCGAGGGGATATTTATAGTTGTGCGCGGCGATTTTCGGATATCCGGAAGTTCCGCTGGTAAAGAACATGAGCATCGGGTCGTTTCCGCAGGGAGTTTCTTCATTTCTGCGGAAGGAACTGGAGAACATGGTGTAGTCTTCGTCAAAATTGAACCATCCTTCGCGGCTTCCGTTAACAATGATCTTGGTGTTAAGGGAAGGGCTGTTTGCGGCGGCTCTGTCAACAGCTTCGGCGGTTTCACCGTCAGCAGTGCAGATAATTGCGCTGATTCCTGCGGAATTAAAGCGGTATTCAAAGTCGTGCTCAAGAAGCTGGTTGGTTGCCGGAATGGCGATGGCGCCTATTTTATGAAGCGCAAGGATCGCAAACCAGAACTGATAATGACGTTTAAGAACAAGCATAACTTTGTCGCCTTTGCGGATACCGAGGGATTTGAAATAGTTTGCAGCTCTTCCGGATTCTTTCTTGATATCCTGGAAAGTAAAGCGACGCTCGGTTCCGTCGTTGGAAACATGGAGCATTGCAAGTTTATCCGGCTGTTCTCTGCCAAGGGCATCAACAACGTCGTATGCAAAGTTGAAATGTTCTTCACCTTTAAAAGAGATTTTGGTGCAAAGACCGTTATTATCTTTTTCGGTTGTGATGAATTTATTATAAACACGCTCGGTATCGTCGGAACGGTGGGGAGCGTTTGGCATGATCTGTGCCTTATGGGTAGAAGTTTCCTTCTGGGGAGTAAGTACTATGGCATAGAAGATACAGTCTTTTCCGCCAACGGCAACCATTCCGTGTGGGGTGCTGCTGTCAAAATAAATGCAATCGCCTTTGTTAAGGATTTCGGTATGTTCGCCAATCTGGATCTTCATGCTGCCTTCAACAACAAGGTCGCATTCCTGACCGTCATGGGTGGTAAGGGCGATATCGCTGTGTTCCGCTTCTTCGCTGTATTTATTAATAACGAAAAGCGGTTCGGAAATACGGTTGCGGAAGTCGGAAGCCATGTTGTAATAAACCATTCCGTGAGCCTGTTCGATTTTCTGGCCCTGACCCGCTCTTGTAACAGTGTATCCGCGAAGCTTAGGGCTCTGGCCTTCGATGATATCGGTGATATCAACGCCGAGGCTTAGGGCACAGCGATAGAGGAAAGCAAAGTTAAGGTCGCTTTCGCCGGATTCGCAAAGAATATATTCTTCTTCGGAAACGCCGGTGCGCATAGCCATTTCCGCTGTGGAAAGTCCGGTTATCTCGCGAAGAGCACGGATACGTTCCGCCATTTCGCGGATTTTAAATTCAAGTCCGGTGATATGTTTTTCAGAATGCATAAATGTCCTCCGATTCTTTTGGGAAAAACAAAAAAGCCCGTCCCAAAGAAATGATTCTTTGAGACGAGCTGTTAAAAGCAACAAACCCGCGGTACCACTCAAATTGCGTTTGCTATTGCAAAACACCGCTCATCGGGCTCAATTAAGCCCTAAGCATTAACGCAGCTGACACGGAAGAGTTCTACTTGCGAAAGACGCTTTCTTCTCTTCGGCTCGGAAGCTACAGCATAAAACGCTCATCATCGGCTCGCATCATCCGCCGACTCTCTTAAGATGAGGAATGCATTATGCACTCTTCGTCACAGCCTTTTATAATAAAAGAATCATAACACTTGATTATTTTATTGTCAAGCAAAAAAACAAAAATTTATATGTTTTAAGCTATGCTGCTGCGGATATCAGAGCTTGTTTCTCTGAATCTTTCCGCTGATGGTTTTGGGAAGCTCGGTGCGGAACTCAACGATTCTCGGATATTTATAGGGTGCGGTATGGCTCTTTACATAATCCTGAATTTCTTTTTTGAGTTCTTCGGTGCCTTCGGTGCCTTTAACAAGGACTATGCAGGCTTTAACGACCTGTCCGCGGACTTCATCCGGAGCGGCACAAACACCGCATTCGAGAACGTAGGGAAGTTCCATGATGACGTTTTCGATTTCAAACGGTCCGATGCGGTAGCCGGAGGACTTGATAACGTCATCAGCTCTGCCGACATACCAGAAGTATCCGTCTTCGTCGCGCCATGCAAGGTCGCCGGTATGATACATTCCGTCATGCCATGCGGCATCGGTCTTTTCCTGATCTCTATGATATCCGAGGAAAAGTCCGCAGGGAACGGATTTGTCGGTACGAACAACGATTTCGCCGTTTTCACCGGTGGGAACGGGATTTCCGTCGGCGTCAACAATGTCGATATCATATCCGGGTGTGGGTCTTCCCATGGAACCGGGTTTAAGAAGTCCGCCGGTAAGGTTCGCAAGGGTAAGGGTGGTTTCCGTCTGGCCAAAGCCCTCTGCAATGCGAAGACCGGTAGCTTTTTCAAACTGATAGAAAACCTCGGGGTTAAGCGCTTCGCCTGCGGTGGTTGCATGCTCAATGGAAGAAAGATCGTATTTTGAAAGATCCTGTTTGATCAGCATGCGGTACATGGTGGGCGGTGCGCAGAAGGTGGTGATATGATATTTTGCAAACATCGGAAGGATCTTCGATGCGTCAAATCTGTCAAAGTCATAGGTGAATACGGCACTTTCACAGAGCCACTGTCCGTAAAGCTTGCCCCAAAGAGCTTTTCCCCAGCCGGTATCGGAGATGGTGAAGTGAAGACCGTCCCTGCGTACCCAGTGCCAGTATTTTGCGGTAACATAATGGCCAAGGGGATATTTAAAGCTGTGGGTTGCGATTTTGGGATATCCGGTGGTGCCGGAAGTAAAGAACATAAGCATCGGATCGTCGCCGCAGGGAGTTTCTTCATTTCTGTGAAGGCGGCGGCTGAAAAGGGGATATTCGCTGCGGAAGTCATGCCATCCTTCTCTGGGATCACCGACGATGATCTTCGTGATAGGTTTATCATAAGCCTCACAGGCAAGTTCTGCCTGATGAGCAGTATCACCGACGGAGGTGCAGACTATTGCTTTTACGTCCGCGGCTTTATAGCGGTATTCAAAGTCATGCTGAAGAAGCTGATCCGTTGCGGGGATTACGATAGCGCCGATTTTATGAAGTCCGAGAATGGAGAACCAGAATTCAGCATGGCGTTTAAGAACAAGCATAACAGTATCACCCTTTTTGATGCCAAGGGAGGTAAAATAGTTTGCTGCCTGTGCGGATTTTTCCTTCATATCGCGGAAGGTATAGATGTTTTCTGTAAGATCGTTTGCAACATGTACCATTGCAACTTTATCCGGCTGCTGACGGCCAAGCTCATCGACTATATCGAATGCAAAGTTAAACTGGTCGGTATTGGTAAAATTGAGTTTTACCGGGTAACCGTTTTCGTCGGTTTCCGCCTTGACGAAGGAGTTTGCAATAAGGTCGTGTTCGTGAGTGGGCTTTTTTGGGATGATATAATCTGCCTTTTCGGGCTTTTTATCCGCCATTACCATTGCAAGGAAGGTGCAGTCCTCTCCGCCGACGGCAATCATTCCGTGAGGAGTGGAGGATTTATAGAAGATGCTGTCGCCTTCGTTAAGAATCTCAGTATGTTCACCGACCTGAACTTTAAGGGAACCTTTTATAACAAGGTCAAATTCCTGTCCGGCATGGGTTGCGGTATGAATTGGTTTATCCTGAAGATCCTCAGAATATTTATAAGTTACCCAGTAGGGTGCGCCAAGTTTTCTTTGGAACATAGGAGCAAGGTTCTGGATGCTGATGCCGTCCTCTTCTGCGGTAACAAGACCTTCACCTTTTCTGGTTACGGTATAATGAGAAAGGTTTGAAGCATGTCCCTCAAGAAGCTCGGTAAGCTCAAGGCCAAAGGCAAGGGCACATTTATGAAGGAAAGAGAAAGGAAGATCAACTTTTCCGCTCTCATAAATTCGATATGTTTCCTCCGAAACATCGGTGCGTTCAGCAAGCTGGGCGGGGGAGTAACCGACTATCTCACGCATTTCACGAATTCGCTGGGTGATCTCCATAAGTGATTGTTCTGTGAGTTTTTTCATAAAAGTCCTGTCCTTTCCGGCCGAAAAAATCGGTCTGCTATAAAAAATAAAACCCGTCCCAAGAAAAAATCTTGAGACGGGTAAAAATACAAAATCTTTATCCGCGGTACCACTCAAATTGCAGTTGATACTGCCGCCTTCAGGCTCCAGCAAGCCCTATCCCTTAACGCGGGCAAACGGGGAACGTCTACTGAGTAAAAAAACAACCTTTCGGGCTCCCGGCTCAGAAGTGATAAGTCAATGGTCCAGCGCCCGCCGGTTTACACCAGCCACCGGCTCTCTTTGCGTCCGCAGTTCCGACCGTCTTCGTCAAAGCCTTTAACAATATACAAAATACTTTATCACTTTTGTATTATAATGTCAATAAAAATAATACGAAAAAATGATAAAAAATTCACTTTTTACTGCAGTCTTGTTATCACAAGATGAGCGGAAACAGGTTCAGTTCCACCTGCGTTTGGCGTAAGAGTAAGTGCCGTGGCTGTTCCTTCGGGGTTGCGTACCGTGAGAACGGAATCTGCAACAGAAGTTTCAATAAGGGCCGTTCCTACGATCTGGGATGTTCCCGTTGCACGGCCGACTACGGTATATGGGATTTCCGCTCCGTTAAGGGTAAGAACGAGCTGACCGGCTTCATCAGCACTTGCCTGAAAACTGACCTGATAAACACCTATATCGGGAAGTGTGAACGAAGAAGCAGTTGCTCTTACAATACCGTCTCCGCTGTTGGGACCATCCTGAGGAAATTCAACATCCGAACCGGCAGCGATAGGTGCAGTGTTGTCGCCGGGCATAATTGCATAAAAATCTGCAAAACCAAGAACGGTTCCGGCCGGTCCCTGCGGTCCTTGCGGGCCAACCGGACCCTGAGCGCCGGTTTCACCGGCAGGTCCCTGCGGACCAACCGGTCCGGTCAAACCAATGGGACCCTGGGGTCCGGTAGCGCCCGTTGCGCCGATAGCTCCGGCAGGCCCCTGCTCACCCTGAGGTCCCTGAGGTCCTGCGGGTCCGGTCAAACCGATGGGACCCTGGGGTCCGGTGGCGCCCGTTGCACCAATAGCACCGGCGGGTCCCTGTTCGCCTTGAGGTCCCTGAGGACCCTGTGGACCTTGCGGTCCGACCGGACCCTGAGCACCGGCAATACCTTGCGGACCTTCCGGACCCACTGCTCCCGGAATACCTTGCGGACCTCTTGGACCAATAGGCCCCTGTGGGCCGGTGGCGCCGCCGCTTCCGCCGTTACTGCAGCAGCATGCAACATATGGTGCCGCGTATGGTCTATAGCGGTTAAATCCACCCTGAAAATCCATATCCTGATTTTCAGAGCATTTATATCTGTTCATAAAACAACCTCCTTATCAAGATTGTATTACCATGATATGTTAAAGGCTAAAAACGGAAACAAAAAATAAGATTAGATATAGTTTATAAAAATTCTCTTATTGACACGAACAAAATAATGATATATTTTATAAATATAATATTTCGATAAACGGAGGACTCTTATGAACAGAGAAAATAAGAGAAAATCTTTTGAAAAAGGATACTATAAAACCCATGCCTGCAACGAAACTTTCGTATGTAAAAACTGCGGAAGAGAAGTTATCCCCGAAGGTGCAGGAAGCGACCACCGCAACCACTGCCCGAACTGTCTTTGCAGCGTTCATCTTGATAACGAGCCCGGCGACCGTGAAGCGGATTGCGGCGGCCTTATGGAACCTATCGCCGTATGGGTACGTAAAAACGGAGAATGGGCAATAATCCACCGCTGCCGTATCTGCGGAGCCATGAGCTCAAACCGTATTGCCGGAGACGATAATCCAATGAAGCTTATGTCCATAGCTATGAAGCCTCTTGCAAATCCTCCTTTCCCCATTGAGAGGATCGAAGAACTTACCAAAATGATGGGCGGCCAGGGAAGCCTTGAATAACCAAAAAAAGCGGCGGAATTTTCCGCCGCTTTTATTTTAAAATTTTATAAAAAGTTATTTAAGAATTTGTTTCGGTATGATAAAATATATTTTATGATAAAGGAAAGGAGGCTTTTTCCAAAATGACTGAATATATAAGTGATCTTTCAAAACTTGATAAAGTTTTTGAGGAATATGAAAATCTGCCCGAAAACCTTATATCCGTTCTTCAAAAATCGCAGGAAATTTACGGCTTCCTTCCAAGGGATGTTATATATCATGTTGCAGAAAAACTCGGCGTAACACCGGCAAAAGTAATGGGCGTTGCAACATTTTATTCCCAGTTTAGACTTGAACCCATGGGAAAATATCTTGTTATGGCCTGCGGCGGAACTGCATGCCACGTTAACGGAAGCGAAAAAATAACAGCCGCAATTTCGGAATATCTCGGTATCAAAAGCGGAATGACCACACCTGACGGACTTTTTACTTTTGAAAAAGTTGCCTGTCTCGGATGCTGTTCCCTAGCTCCGGTGATTATGATAAACGGTGAAGCATACGGCAATCTTACGCAGGAAAAAGCCGTTGCGATACTTGAAAACCTCCGGAAAAAGGAGGCGGAAAAATGAGGATAGTTATCGGTGAAGGTTCCTGCGGAATAGCCGCCGGAGCGCTCAAGGTACATAAAGCAATTGAAAGACTTATCAAAGAAAAAAATTCTGTCGAACTCGGTATAACCGGTTGCATCGGAATGTGTTTTCTTGAGCCTATTGTTGATATTTACAGCGGAGAGAAACTTTTAAAAAGACTTGTAAAAGTAAGTGAAAACGATGCGGAAAGCATTGTTTCTGCGGCGGAAAGCGGCGATTTTTCCGCTGTTGAAAAGCTTTCTGTTTCAAAAGAGGACGAAAATTTTCTTGATTTACAGACGAGAATAGCTCTTCGCAACTGCGGAAAAACCGACCCCACCTCGATTGAAGATTATATAAAGCTCGGAGGTTACGAGGCGCTTAAAAAAGCACTTTCCATAGAACCCGAGAAAGTTATTGATGAAATAAAAACTTCCGGACTTGCCGGAAGGGGAGGCGCAGGTTTTCCAACCTGGTTCAAATGGGACGCCGCAAGAAAAAACAAAGGTAAAAATAAATACCTCATCTGCAACGCAGATGAAGGCGACCCGGGCGCTTTTATGGATAGGGCGCTTATTGAATCCGATCCGCATACCCTTATCGAAGGAATGCTCATCGGTGCTTATGCCATAGGCGCATCGGAAATGATAGTATACGTTCGTGCGGAATATCCACTTGCGGTAAAAAGGCTAGAAAATGCCGCAAAGCAGGCAGAAAAAGCCGGTTTTCTCGGTAAAAACATTCTCGGAACAGATTTTTCGTGCAGCCTTAGGATAAAAATGGGTGCCGGCGCATTCGTTTGCGGAGAAGAAACCGCGCTTATTGCTTCTCTTGAAGGTGAAAGGGGAATGCCAAAGTTAAAACCTCCGTTCCCGGCGCAGAAGGGTTTTAAGGATGAACCTTCAAATATAAACAACGTCGAAACTTTTGCAAACGTTGCATGGATAATAAAAAACGGCGGCGAGGAATTTGCAAAACTTGGAACGGAAAACAGTAAAGGCACAAAAGTTTTTGCCCTTACCGGAAAAGTAAACAGAAGCGGCCTTGTGGAAATTCCTATGGGAATGACCCTTCGGGATGTTATTTATAAAATCGGCGGCGGTATCAAAAACGGAAAAGGTTTTAAAGCCGTTCAGCTCGGCGGCCCTTCCGGCGGATGTATTCCGGAAAAACTGCTTGATACGGTGATAGATTATAAAGAACTTTCCGCAACCGGGGCAATAATGGGTTCCGGCGGAATGGTCGTTATGGATGAAACCACCTGCATGGTAGGAATGGCAAAATTCTTTCTTGATTTTACCGCGGAGGAATCCTGCGGAAAATGCGTTCATTGCCGAATAGGCACAAAACGCATGCAGGAGATACTTACCCGCATTACCGAAGGAACAGGCAAACAAGAGGATATCGAAGCCCTCGAAAAACTTTGTGAAGCTATAAAAGACGGTGCGCTTTGCGGCCTTGGCCAGACAGCACCCAATCCGGTGCTCACAACTTTGCGCTATTTCCGCAATGAATACGAAGAACATATTTTTGAGCACCGCTGTGCCGCAAAGGAATGCCAAAGCCTTATAAAATACGAAATTATTGCAGAAAAATGCCGGGGCTGTACTCTCTGTGCAAAGAACTGTCCTGCAAAAGCAATATCCGGAGAAGTCAAAAAAGCGCATATCATAGATCAAAATATCTGCGTAAAATGCGGTGCGTGCTCAAAAGTCTGCCGCTTTGGCGCAGTGAGCATTGAATAGAAAGGAGGCGGCGCTATGGATGAAATAAAAATAATTCTTGACGGAAAAGAAATCATCGGCAAAAACGGAGAAACGATACTCAATATCGCCGCCGAAAACGGGATAGAAATACCGAATCTTTGCAACAGCAAAAAACTTCGTCCTTTCGGAGCATGCGGAGTATGCCTTGCAGAAGTTGAAGGCAATCCAAAACTTGTTCGCACCTGTTCCGCTTTAGCAAAGGACGGAATGGTCATTCGTACCGATACAAACCGCGTTATAAGAGCAAGAAAAACAGCTCTTGAGCTTATGATGAGCGACCACGAAGGGGACTGTGTCGGTCCATGCTCTCTTAACTGTCCTGCGCATACGAATGTTCAGGGATATCTTAAAGAAATAGCCGGAGGAAACTACAGCAAAGCGGTGGAAATAATAAAGGAAAAAATACCGATTCCCGCATCAATAGGGAGAATATGTCCCCATCCATGCGAGGCAAAATGCCGCAGAAAACTTGTTGAAGAACCGCTTTCAATCGCTTATTTAAAGGCTTTTGCAGCAGACAATGATCTTGCTTCAAACGAACCTTTTGTTCCGAAAATCAATAGCAAAAGCGGAAAAAAGGCCGCAATAATCGGCGGAGGCCCTGCCGGGCTTGCGGCGGCATACCGCCTTTGTCTTTCCGGCCATGATGTAACAGTTTTTGATGCTATGCCGGAAATGGGAGGTATGCTCCGTTACGGCATTCCGGAATACCGCCTGCCAAAAGCTGTTATTGCAAAAGAAATAAAGAACATCGAAAAACTCGGTGTGACAATGAAAAATGGCGTTAAAATCGGAAAAGACATTACACTTGACGATATCAGAAAAGAATTTGATGCGGTGCTTATCGCAATAGGCGCATGGAGTGACTGGAACATAGGATGTCCGGGAGAAAAACTTTCCGGCGTTATGAGCGGAATTGAATTTCTTCGTAATGTAAATATGGGCATCATTCCGGAAATAGGCGAAAAAGTTGCCGTAATAGGCGGCGGAAATACCGCAATGGATGCCTGCCGCACCGCTGTAAGATGCGGCGCAAAGGAAGTTTATGTTGTTTACAGAAGAACGAGGGCAGAAGCTCCCGCAGAAGATACGGAAATCGAAGAAGCCATTGAAGAGGGCGTTATTTTTAAATTCCTCACAAATCCCGCGGAGATAATCGGAGAAGAGGGAAAAGTAACGGCTGTAAAGCTTCAGGTAATGGAACTTGGCGAACCGGATGCTTCCGGAAGAAGAAAACCCGTACCGGTGGAAGGAAAATATGAGATGCTCAAAGTGGATTCCATAATTTCTGCCATAGGACAGAAATGTGATATATCCGGTTTTGAGGATATCGAACTTACGCCTAAAGGTACTGTTTTTGCGGAAAGGAACAGCGGCGCCACCAACATTGAAGGTGTTTTTGCTGCGGGAGATGCAACAAACAAAGGCGCATCAATAGCTATTGAAGCCATTGCCGAAGGCAACCTTGCGGCAAAAGCTATGGACGCATATCTTAACGGAGTGCCTTTTGATTTCCGTGAAAAAGTTTATTCCGAAAGGGTGCTCACGGAAAAGGATTTTTCCGAAAAGGAAAGAATACCGCGCATAAAAATGTCGAAAAAATCACCCGAAGCAAGAAAAAATAGCTTTGACGAAGTGATAAACGGCTTTGATGAGCAGGACGCAAGAAATGAGGCAAAACGCTGTCTTGAATGCGGATGTCATGATTATCCGGAATGCAAACTGATACGTTACGCGAATAAAAACCGCGTAGATATGCGAAAATTCAAAGGTATAAAGCATAATAGCTTTACAGAAAAGGAGCTTGTATCAATTGAACGTGACCAGGGAAAATGCATCCTTTGCGGCCTTTGTGTAAGGGTATGCGACGAGGATGTTGGCAAAGGTTTACTCGGATTTCGGGGAAGAGGTTTTAAAACAGCAATAAAGCCGGAGTTTGAAAACAGAGCGGATATTGAACAATGCATCGGCTGTCATAAATGTGCCGATATATGTCCCACAGGTGCTTTGAAAATTATAAAATAAAAAAAGCCGCACGAAAAACGTGCGGCTTTTTTGCTTTTTTAATTATTCTGCGTAAACGGGTTTATCAAGATGGAAGCCGTTATACTTTTTATAGAACCTCCACATATGGAGCATGAGCATTGCCTCGCAGTAAAGGTCTATTGCAAGGAAGATAAAGGAAGGGATTCCGTGGATGCCCATTGCGTGGGAAAGAAGTTCGATGGAAGTTGCGATAATGTCGATCCACATATGGGTGATAAAGTGGTGGGACATATGATGGTCACTGGCTTCGTTTGCGTATTTTGCATAGTTGGTGCACATGAGATAAAGCAAAACGCAGAAAGCTGCTTTAGGAAGAAGTTCAACGAGATGATCCAGTTCAGCCCAAAGCATGATAAAGCAGGAAGTGGTGCAGACCATGGAAGTCATGATTGAAAGGGTAAATCCGCCGGTTTCACGGTGGAGAAGATAAAGGCCGGCAGTGATAAGAACAAATCCGGCAAAGTCAAGAAGAACGCCGACTTCGCTCCAAATGAGTTCAAGCGGCGCAAGCATAAGGCACATACCGAAGATTATCGGAAGAGTACCCTGAAGTCTGAGTTGGTCTTTTTTCATTTTATAATAATCCCCCTAAAACTCTTTTGTTAAGTTCAACAAAAAGTGCTTCTATATTTATAACATTAAGTACGAAAAAAAGCAACATCTTTTGTAAAAATAAATCGAATTGCATTTTAATATGTAAATATATTTATAAAAAAGTACTCACTATTGAAAAAAACAGAAAAATAATATATAATATTATGGACTTTTGCAGAAAGGAGGGTTTTGCCCGCTATGATCATCGACATGAACGGAATTTCAAAAAGCTTTGGGGCAAAAACTGTCCTTACTGACCTTAATTTAAAAATAGAAGACCATGACCGCATCGGCCTTATCGGCGAAAACGGTGCAGGAAAATCAACGCTTCTTAACATAATTATAGGCGACCTTGAATATGATACCGGAACTTTTGCTAAAGGAACCGGAAAAAGAATAGGTTTTCTTCGCCAGGACAGCGGTCTTGCCCTTGGCGGAACAATTATTTCCGAAATGCGTTCTGTTTTTTCTTCCGTGCTCAAGGCGGAAGAAAAAATGCATGAACTTGAGCATCGTATGGCTCTTCTTGAGCACGATACAAAAGAGTACCATGAGCTTCTTGCGGAATATGAGCAGGAAAAAAACTTTTTTGAAGCAAACGACGGATACAATGTTTCCGTAAAAATAAACACTATTCTTACCGGTATGGGCTTCAGCACATTCGATCCGGAAACCCCGGTTGAAAGACTTTCCGGAGGAGAAAGAACAAGACTTGCCCTTGCAAAACTCCTTCTTGAAGATCCGGATCTTCTTATGCTTGACGAACCGACGAACCACCTTGATTTTAAAACTCTTACATGGCTCGAAGACTATCTTTCTTCCTATAAAGGCGCAATCCTCACCGTTTCCCATGACCGATATTTTCTTGATAAACTTGTAAATATCGTCTGTGAAGTCGAAAATAAAACCCTTGTTCGCTATAATGCGGGATATACAAAATATCTTGATTTAAAAGCGGCCAGACTTGCAAGAATGCAGAAAGAATATGACCGCCAGATGCGTGAAATCGCCGAACTGGAGGATTTTATTGCAAGAAACAAAGTCCGCGCATCTACCACCAAAAGAGCCCAGGCGCGCGAAAAAGAGATAGAGCATATGGAGATAAAGGAACGTCCTACTCCGCCGCCAAAGCCGCCAAAGTTCCGTTTTGGATATGAACGTGAGCCGGTCAAAGATGTGCTTTTTGTAAAAAATCTTCGACTTGAGGTGGGCGAGGGAAGAGAACGCAAGCTTCTTAACCCTTCCGTTGATCTTGAAGTTCGCCGAGGAGAAAAAATCGCCCTCGTCGGTATGAACGGAGTTGGAAAAAGTACTTTTATTAAAACCCTTCTCGGAATTCTGCCCCATGACGGTGGAGTTATCGAATGGGGCCGCAATGTCCGCACCGGCTACTATGATCAGCATAACAGCTATCTCACAGGCTCCAAAACGATGCTTGATGAAATGTGGGATATGTTCCCCCGTTCCGACGAACTGACTTTACGCACCGCTCTGGGCCGCGCAAGACTTACCGGGGATAATGTATTCAAGCGTATTGATGTTCTTTCCGGCGGAGAAAAAGCAAGGCTCAGTTTTGCGGCGCTTACCCTTAAAGACGCAAACGTTCTTCTTCTTGACGAACCGACAAACCATATGGATATCGCCTGCAAAGAAGCGCTGGACGAGGCTCTTCGCGAATATACAGGAACCATAATCATGGTAAGCCATGACAGGTATCTCCTTAACCGTGTTCCAACCAAAATTATTGAGATGTTCCCGGATCATCTTTCCAGTTATGAGGGCGGATATGACGACTATATGCGCCTTAAAGAGGAGATAGCAGCACCGGTTAAAGAGGAAAAGAAGCCTTCTGTAAATGAAACGGTATATTACCGCTCAAAACAGCAGAAGAGCGAGGATGCAAAACGCCGTAACCGTCTTAAAGCTGTAGAAAAAGAGATTTCTGATTGCGACGAGCGCCTTGCGGAAATCGAAACAGATATGGCGGATCCGGCAACCTGTGCCGATTATGAAAAAATGGCCGCCCTTTGTGCGGAAATGGAAGAGATCAAAAACCGCCAGAACGATCTTATGGATGAATGGGCAGAACTTTCGGAGGATTGAGCATGGAAATTGAAGTTATTTTAATGATCGCATCCTTCCTTTGCGGTGCATTTGGAATGGCCCTTGCAAAAAAAGCAAAGGAAAAATCAAGCTATCCTTATCTTATTGCGTCTTTTGCGGCCGCAGTGCTCACTTTTGCCGGATTGGTTGCTGCCGTTGTTTTTACATTTATCGTTAAATAAAAACATTATATTTAAGCCAAAAAACAAGTGACAAGGTTAAAACCTTGTCACTTGTTTTTGCTTTAATTATAAATAAAAAGCCCTTCGCAAAAGCGAAGGGCAGTTTTATATCTTATTCAACAACTGCGTAGCAGCAGCGAACAGGGGAATAGATTTTTTCTTCTGCTTTAAGCTCTTTGATTGCTTTGGAAACAGCGTCTTTGTCTTCACCGAGTGCAGCTGCAATTTCGCCGGGGCGAAGGGGTTTTTCTGCATTTTTAAGGACTTCAAGGATTCTTTCTTTCATAATATATAATCTCCTTTCAAATATAACCATCAATTACTAAATAGGAATTGATATCATTTATTATGGTTTTATTATATACTATATTTTTTCGTTTGTCTATAGAAAAATGCAAATTTTTTATAATTATTTTATGATTTTTCTTTACGCAATTTGTTTATTCCTTCGGCTTTATTTTTAGTACAAAGATATATTATAAGCCACACAAGAGCAAAACCGAGGGTAAAGATAATGGTAAAGATTCCGATTGCTTTAAAGTTTTTCGGGATCCAGTCATTAACAAGATACATAAAAAGATAATCAAGATAAAGAACCCCGGCATGGATCAGTGCGGAAAAGGCCGTTGGAAGTTTTTCGCTTTGATAAATCGCGGTGATTCCGCCTGCCATAAATGCCATAAGCATTATAGATATGATACCAAAAGATACTTCATATGGAGAAAGACTGTTGATTTTTTCGGTTTTTCCAACGATAAAGTAAATGACAGCAAGAATAAACGGTCCGCCCCAGGCTGATATTAAACCACGTTTAAAAAATTCTTTAAAAAACATTTTCATTTTTCATAGTACCTCCTTTTTATTTCTGCAAAACAGCGGCGGGAAACATATTCTCTGTAACCGCTTTTAAAAACCGCATCAACTGCACCGCTGAAACCGACGGAAAAACGCTCGAGCAGTTTTTCGTTTGCGATGGCTGATTTATTGATACGGATAAAGCAGGACGGAAGAATTTCTTCAATTTCATAAAGCCGCATTTTTATGCGGAATCTTTTTCCGGAAGAATCAATAGCAAAAGTTTTTCCCTCTTCGGAAGCAACACATTCGATTTCCGAAAATGGGAGCATTTTCATTTCATCCTCGGTATATGCCAAAATCCTGTCCGCTTTGCTGTACTGCATAACAAGAGTTTCAATTTGATCGGTAAGGGCGTTGCGGCTGTGCACCGTCGCAATAATTTCCTCTTCCGATGTTTCATCGATGATGAGCTTAAATTTCATCGTTCCACCTCCTGTGCTCATAATATAGCATAAATAAAAATTGAAATGTTAAAAAAACGCTGTTCGGTATTTTTAAAAAAATAAGCGGTAAAAAACGCCGCGGAAACCGCAGCGTTTTTAATATTTTATAAAACTTTTTCAAGGATCTTTACAAATTCCTCAAGGCCGTTTTTGTCCTCATCAGAAAATCGTCCTATTAAGGGGCTGTCGATATCAAGGACACCCCAGATCTTTCCGTTAACGTGGATTGGAACAACTATCTCGGAATTTGATGCACAGTCACAGGCGATATGACCGGGAAAATCATGCACATTATAAACAAGCTGGGTTTTATTTTCCAAAACAGCAGTTCCGCAAACTCCGCGGCCAACCTCAATAACAATGCAGGCGGTTTTACCCTGAAAAGGCCCAAGAACAAGTTTTCCTTCAACCATCTTATAAAATCCGGCCCAGTTCAAATCGGGCATATATTCCCAGAGAAGGGCAGAGGCATTTGCAAGATTTGCAGTTTCATAAGGTACCCCTTCGGTGATGCCTGAAAGGCATTGACAAAGGAGAGGATAATCGGTTTTTCTTTCCATGTTAGGCCTCCTTCTGACAAAAGGTCGAATAAATATGTCCTACTGCAAAAATAACGGAGGAAACAACAAGCAGCCAATGACGAAGAAGGATTCCGCAGATAATAAAAACGGTAATGCGGATAACTGCAAGGATTACCGCTTTTGAAAAATCCTGTTTTTTATAATAGAGAAAGCTTACGATAATATAAAAAACAATAAGAACGGCCGTTGCGGCAAAATAGATTATCATTTCTTCGGAGGATGTAAATCCAAATTCCCATATTCCAAGAGGAAGGATCATCAGCAGCATTGAAGCATAGCGTCCGATTTGTTCCACAATATTCATAACTTTATTTTTTGCCTTTTCGTTTTTGTGAGGAAGATGTATCGCAAAAAGAAGTTCCGGAATAATTATTGCCCAAAGAACGCCAGCCTGGATAAAATTTATAAGATTAAGTACCATAAATGCCTCCGATTTTTAAAACTGTATTTATTATATCACTACATTGTAAAAAAGAAAAGCGCCCTTTTTAAAGGGCACTTTTTTATCTTTTATTTATTAAATAGATTGCTTTTTCATAATCTTTATTTCGAACATAGATTTTATAATCATAGAGATATTCGCTGTTAAGTCCAAAACTTCCGGTGCGGCCTCGGTTCCAAAAATTTCTGCTTTGGCATTTTACATAATGCTCTATGCCGTTATCACGAAGAATATTGCGGATGCGAAGCTGTTCTTCGCTGCTGAAAGTTATAAAAAGTTCTTTTCGGTTAAAAATCGTTATCATATCATACCTCCGTTTATCCTCACCATAACAGTAACATTTTGGGCTGTTTTTGTTGCAGATAAATCAGCCGAAGGAGGAAAAAAGCTCCGCCTTTGTCATGGGTTCGGCATGCCCGCTGATACAGGTATCAAAATCGAGGGTTTCCATAAGGGAAAGATAATCCGCAACAAGTTTTTTATCATAGGGTATTTTTGAAATATTATCGAAGAAATCTTCTTCATGCTCAATATCAAAAAACCAGGGCTTTCCGTAAAAATCCCTGCTGTTGCTGTCCCCAAGAAAAACAATTTTTTCGGAAGGAATATAGCAGATTATAGAATCCGCTTCATGCGGTCCGCCGCAATGGATAAGTTCACAGGTAATGCCGCCAAGGTCGATGCTCATGCGGTTTTTAAAGGATATATCCGCTTTTATAACGTTGATTTTTGATCTGTCAGGATATTCGCGTTTTATCATTTCACTGCAAAAAACGATGTCCTTGCCGCTTTTTATACGTCCTTCCATGGAAGAGTCGTCCCATTTCCATTTGGATACTTCCTCAAGTTTTTCGTTAGTTTTTTCGCCTGCTATTGTAACGCAGTTCCAGGCGCAAAGCCCAAAGCTGTGGTCCCAGTGCCAGTGGGAAACCGCAACAAAATCCGGATTCGGAAGGCCGCATATGGAAAGTTCTTTTTTCAGTTTTTCCGCGTTTTCTGCAGAATTTCCCGCATCGAAAAGAAGAGCATATTTTTCACCGAAAACAAGTCCGATGTTTGGGCGGTCGGTATAATGCTCCGCCGGTCTGTAATAAACATGTTCGGAAAGTTTTTTAAACATGGCACACCTCCGGGAGTTTATAAAAACATTATACACTTATTTTATAAAAAAGAAAAGCAATGCTGTATTGCATCATGAAAAAAAGCACCGCCGTCACGGCGGTGCTTTTTAAAACGGATTATCATTAATCTCTGGGTTTCATGGTGGGGAGAAGAATCAAGTATCGTTTTGGATAGTTAATATAAATCTACGAATTCCATATAAAAGCCTTTATTAAGCGATTTTTTGGATTTGCTGAAAAGAAAGACCTTAACGTAAATCTTTATAAATCTACTTAATTTATGCATTGATTGGCGTACGGTTGGCGTACAATTGGCGTACAGTTTATGCGGGTTCATCGTACTTTTCACAACATGCATTGGCGTACGATTTATTATTTTTTGGCGTATGTGAACCTAAAATCTTTAAATCTTCAAAACTGTGCTCAAAACCTTTAAACTCTTTGCGTTTAAAATCGTTGTTGACGTGAGTGTAAATATCCAGCGTAGTTGATATATCTCCATGGCCAAGGACCGATTGAATTACTTTAACATTTACACCTTGTTCGCACATTCTTGTTGCAAAAGTATGCCGCAAAATATGGCAGCTAAAATGGGGAAGTAACATCTTTGTATCTGAGTTTTTTTCAAGCATTTCATAATTACAATCACGTATGATTCTTGAAAGAGCTTTGTTCAAAGTACCTTGGTGTTGGGTGCCTCCGAACTTGTTTACAAAAATAAAATCCGTGTAACCATCGATGGTTTCTGCGCACTTAATATTATTTTTCTCCTGGTAAGCTTTTTCCATGAGGAAAGCTTCTTTAACAAATCCGAGCATCGGAATAGTTCTAAAACTGTTTTTTGTTTTAGGAGTATTGATATTACAATAGCATCCATTGGTTGCGTGGTTATAATATACCAAAGTGTGGCTAATGTAAATTAGATCGTTTTCAAGATCTATATCACACCATCGTAATCCGACGGCTTCGCCTACACGAAGTCCTGTTCCGAGCATTATTGCAAATACAGGATACCAATGCCGGTATTTTTCTTCTTTAAGCAAAAAATTAAGAAAGATTTTTTGTTCGGATTCGGATAATGCTTCTTTTTTTGAATTGCGCGCATTTGAAACACGTTTCATATCTTTCATAATATTTTCGCAAGGATTCCGGTTGATGTAACCATCATCAATAGCGATGTCGAAAACTTGATGAAGAATGCCATGAATTACTTCAACAGTTGAAATCTTAAAATTTTGAACGTCGGTTAGGCTGATATAATATTTTCTAATATCGGTCTTTGTTACATCGCATATTTTGTATTGTCCAACGGTATGTTCTACAAAAGTTCTGTACATGTAACAATAATTTTGAAATGTGTTATCTTTTAATCCTCGTTTGGTTTCCTTCCACATATCAAAAACGTCATTAACAGTCAATTGTCTTCCTTCGGGTTTCAATTGATGTACTTCATCTTTTAGGATGTCAAATTCTTTTTCTCTCAATTCTTCAAGGGTATTAGCATAAATAGAGCGACGTTTGCCATAATTATCAGTCCAACGGTAATCGTATTTTCCGTTCGGGCGTTGACTTTCACCGGGACGAAGGACCACGCGATTTTCGTCTGTCCTTAAGTTTGCATTCTTTGCCATAGTGAACTCCTTTAACAATTATTTACGATAAAATCAAAGCGCTTTGTTAATGTAAATATACAAAATTATATTTTTTATCTCAAATGTGCAAATTCGTACATTCATAAATTGTACCTTAAAACGAATATGCTGAATTGAGATAAGTCTCAAAAGCTTCTCTTTTAATCATTCTTTTAGTACCATTCCAAACAACAAATTTGTTTTTGGGATTATCGCAAAGAGTACGGAGTTTATTTACGCCTATTCCTGAATAAGCGGAAGCTTCTTCTAAAGTCAAAGTTGGCTTGTGCCAAATGGGTACTTCATATTTTTCTGAACAACTCATTATTTTCACTCCTTTATTTGCATTATTCTCTTAGACCAACGCTGATTTCTAACGGTATTTTAAGCTCTTCGAGTTGTTTTTCAGATAGTGAGCCAATATATCTATGTAATCTTTGTTTATCAATTGTGCGAATTTGTTCGAGCATTATTACAGAATGTCTGTAAAGTCCATCAACATTACATACATTGAAATGTGTAGGAAGATGTTCTTTTTTGTTTGTTTTTGTCGTTGCTGGAGCGACAATTACGGTTGGACTATATTTATTACCAGTGTTGTTTTGCAAAATAACAACGGGGCGAATACCTTTTTGTTCGGAACCTATTCCGTCACCCAGGTCGGCATAATAAATTTCGCCACGTGAGCATGTCTTAATCAAAGGTATTCACCCCCTTTATTTAATTGTATTATTAAGGTAAGACAGGACCTTGGAAAATAAAGATTTTAATGGCCTGTCTGGTTCTATTTTTTTAAACCTATTTGTCCTTGGCACCCCGGTTTAGGGAAATCATCAAACGGCTTAAAACAGCTCCACGGGAATCACACCCCCGGCAGGTTCTCTGCCGGCTGCCCTCATTGCCTGCGACGCTTCTAACGCTCGGACTGTGACTGGACAGGAGTTTCATTATCTGTGTAAGATGAATGTGTTTTTAATTTGTGTAACCGTTCTCCGGCTACAAATAAATTATAAGTTATGGGGACAGAAAAGTTTATGGCGTAGTACGGCAAGTTAGTTTCCGTATTACGGCAAGTTAATGATCATAATGCTTTCATAAGATCATTAAGTTGGTCAATTGCGAATTTTAGTTTAATCTTTGTGTCGTAAGAGTGAGTGTCTTTTCCTAGAAGTATGTAATCGGTTGAAACATTAAATTGAACAGAAATGTCAGCAATTAAATCAAGCGACATTCCATGAGCACCAATTTCAATTTTACTTATATGAGAACAGCTAGTGTTTAGTATATTTGCAAATTGTTCTTGGGTAAGACTGTAATCAGTACGAATTTTTGCAATTCTTTGCCCAATTTCTTTTTGATTAATATTCATTTTTACGTCCTCCATTTTGTCGTTTCATGCTGTCGAACGAAAACGAAACGGAGGACTTCTTGGAAGATGAATTGAAAAAATAAATAAAAAGACCCAAGCATAGGCATTTTTGCCAATGCAAGGGTCTTTTGCTATTTCGTATAAAATTTTGGGTTTTGTTCGATTTTTATGCATTTTTTGTCTCCCTTTTGAAGAACAATGGGGACATTTGCCATCAAACAAAAATTATAAAATTACTTTATTTTTACCACAGAAAAGCATTCCTCCGGGGAACCAGAGGAACTCATTCAGACATTCGATTGTTTCATATAGATACAGATTATTTTGTCGGTTGTTGTTCGGTTTGGTCATTAGATAGGTGGCAGAATAGTAATAAAAAAATCTGAACATGTTGTACCTCCTTATTTTTTGTGGGAAAACAAGTATAACATGTCAGATAATCGAATCAAGTCGATATTTTGATCAAATATATAGAAAAACAAAAAGAACAGCATTTTATGCTGTTCTTAAACGAAAACTAACGAAGAGTATTAACAAGAGAAATGATTGCGCTTATTTGTTCTTTTGTTAAACCATCTAAGCTTATTAAATTATTTACGTTGTACTGTTGTCTTCCTAATAAATAATCTACGCTGCAACCATATAAATATGAAAGGGAAAGTAATATTTCCACACTAGGTGTTCTTTCACCGGTTTCATAACCAGAAATAATAGATGTTGAGATACCTAATCGTTTGGAAACAGAAACCTGAGAATATCCACATTTTATTCTTTCTTCTTTCAGCCTTTCAGCCAATCCGCTTATCAATATTATCACCTCTTAACGCTAATTGTAAATAAAAACTATACGCTATGGGTGGCTATATTATTCACTTAAAGTGTTGTTTTTTGTCATAATTAGTATTATAATAAAATTTAATAATTTATTAATAAAATGCGATTATTTGACCTTATTATAGCTTAAAACGAACACAAGTTGAGATCCTTAAAGAATCTGATTTTTTTATTTAAGGAGTGAAAAAATGATAGATCCAAATAAACTTTGCCTTGGATGCATGAATGAACTTGAAGAAGAAAACAAAACATGTAAAATCTGCGGTTGGAATAACGAAGCTGATGAGAACAATTCGCATCAGCTTAAGTGTGGTACTGTTTTACAAGGGAAATATCTTGTAGGAAAAGTCCTTGGTGAAGGCGGTTTTGGTATAACTTATCTTGGATGGAATCTTTTTGCGGAAGATAAAATTGCTATAAAAGAATTTTATCCTCATGGTTTTGTAGGAAGAGATTCAACAATAAAATCAACAGTTTTACCATATGTGGGGCATGAAAGCACTGCTGAAAAGGCAAAAGAAAGTTTTGTAAAAGAAGCTAAAACACTTTTTAATTTGAACAGTATCCAAGGTGTTGTAGAAGTAAAAGATATTTTCAGCGAAAACCAGACTGTATATATTGTTATGAGTTTTATTGAAGGTGAAACTCTAAAAGAATACACAAGAGAAATTGGAAATAAGTTGTCGATGAGCAAAGTACTGGAACTTCTTGCACCTGTAATGTATGCGCTTGAACAAGTACATGCTCAAGGACTTATTCACAGAGATATTAGCCCGGACAATATTATGATAGGATCAGACGGAAAAGTTACTCTTGTTGATTTTGGTGCAGCAAGACAAATTTCCGAGGATGGGGGGCATAGTCTTACTGTAAATCTTAAACACGGTTATGCTCCGGTAGAGCAATATCAAACTCACGGAAAACAGGGCCCATGGACGGATGTTTACGCTCTTTGTGCAACAATATATCGATTGATTACCGGTAAAGTACCTGTCAGTGCTGTAGATAGAATTGTTGAAGATACATTGACTTTACCTAGAGTTCTTAGTGCGGATATAACGGAAGAACAAGAAAAAATTCTTATGAAAGGTCTTTCACCCAATATACAAGACAGGTATCTTAATGTTTCCGAACTCAGAGAAGCATTTTACGGGAAAAGTGAAGATACAGTGCCTGCGTTACCGATTGTTGCAACAGAGGATAACGAGGATAAAAAAGATATTATAGCAGAGGACCTCCCGGAGAATAATTGTAAAAACAGAAAACATTTAAAAATTGGCATTGCAATTATAGCATCATTGCTGGCTTTTGGCGTTTTATTTACTGTAATATCGGGAAATATGGAAAAAACAGATGTGCTTAGACCGGATGAGATGAGCAGCATTGATGTCGAAAAAAACGATGTTGAAAGCAATAAAAGTAGTGTTCTTGAAAAGCAAGATTGGAGTGAATGGAGCGAAAAACTGCCTAAAAAGGTCGATGAATCAAAATATGATATTGAAGAGAAAATATTATATAGTAGTAGAAAACTTGAAACGACAACATCAAACAGCAAAGTAATGATTGGATGGGAATTGTTTGACGAAGCGGAAGGTGGAGGATATGGTCCATGGAATGATTGGAGTCAAAATGTAATTTCTGCGACAGATAATCGTGAAGTTGAAACAGAAGCAAGATATCGTTACAGAGATAAAGAAACTACTATTGATTCATCTTCCGTTTTGGCGGGTTGGACTCACTATGATACAACATACGAATACGGAGATTACGGTAATTGGAGCGAATGGGATACAACAAGCGTTTCTTCTAACGATGACAGAAAAGTAGAAACAAAAACTCAATATAGTTATAGAGAGAAGCTTTATGGTTGTAGAGGACCGGTAGAAGCAATAGATGGTGGGTATTATTTATTAGATACAACAGGATGGACTTATTATAAAACAGTTACATCTTACGGAGAATGGTCAGAGTGGATAAATACTGATGGAGGAATGTCGATTCCTTCAAATTCATATGAGACAGAAGAACGTGAAATTGACGGAGAAATAAAGTATGAGGTTGGCCATTGGTGTAGCAATGATATCAATTATTGTGGAAGTAGTCCTAATCCACCTGGTGAATATTTTGGATCTGTGACTTGTTTTAAACACTATAAAGGTTCTTACACAGAAGAGGAATTAAAACACTTGGATTTAAATAGTTTGGGAACTTGTTCAAATGGATATGGGCAGTATTTTATTTTAGAATCATTTGTAAGCAAACAAAAACAATATAGATGGAGACATGTTTATAAAGTTGATCATTATTATAAATGGGACGAATGGTCTTCCTATAGCGATACTGTCTATACCCCATCTGAAGATAGAGAAGTTCAGACAAGAACTGTGTATAGGTATTGTGAGAGAGAACAGATTCCTGTATATCATTTTTATCGTTGGGGATCGTGGTCTGAATGGAGTACAACAAAATATCAAACTTCAAATAGCAGAGAAGTCGAAAGTGCTACATATTACAGATATAGAGACCGCGTGATGAAGAAAACATATTATTTTAGAAGGTGGACAGAATGGTCGGATTATTCAGAGAATCCGATTACGCCAAGTGAATATCTTGATGTCAGAACTAAAACAGTTTACCGCTATAAACCGAAATCTTGAGGAAGTGACAAAATGATAGATCCAAACCGTTTATGCCTTGGATGCATGAATGAACTTGAAGAAGAAAACAAAATATGCAAAATCTGCGGATGGAATAGTGAAGCCGATGAGAACAGTCCTCATCAGCTTAAGTGTGGTACAGTTTTGCAGGGAAAGTATCTTGTAGGCAAAGTCCTTGGTGAAGGCGGATTTGGAATAACATATCTCGGATTTAATCTTCTTTTACAGGAAAAAGTTGCAATAAAAGAATTCTATCCACATGGATTTGTCGGAAGGGATACGACTGTCAATTCTACAGTTATGTCTTATGTAGGACAAGAATCTTTTACAGAAAAATCGAAAGACGGATTTATCAGAGAAGCGAAGACGATGCAAAGCCTTAACAAAGTGGAAGGCATTGTTGAGATGAAAGATGTTTTTGCGGAAAACAATACCGTTTACATAGTAATGGAATATGTTGAAGGAAAGACACTTAAAGAATATGTCAAAGGAAATGGCAACAAACTCCCGATGAGCACGGTGCTCAAATTGCTCGAACCGGTAATGAATGCACTCGAACAGATCCATGCTCATAACCTTATCCACAGAGATATCAGTCCGGATAATATCATGGTGGGACCGGATGGGAAGGTGACACTTCTCGATCTTGGAGCGGCAAGACAGATATCCGCAGACGGCGGACACAGCCTTACGGTA
>JAFSDS010000030.1 GCA_017436125.1 Oscillospiraceae bacterium
CAGATGTTATCCGATGATTATGAGCAGGAGCAGGCAGACTTGAGAGCCAAGATTGAAATGCTTGAAAACGAAATACAGAATCAAGAAGATCAAGCGGAGAATGTTGATAGGTTTATTCGACAGGCAAAGAAGTACCTGTATTTGGAGAAGCTGACACCCACTATTTTGAACGATATGGTTAACGCCGTATATGTTCATGCACCGGACAAGTCCAGCGGACACCGAGTGCAGGATGTGACAATCAGCTACAACTATATCGGCATACTTCCCGCCAATTTACTCTATGAAGTTATGAACGGAAAAGCGGCATGATTACTCATGCCGCTTCCCGAAAACATTATTATACTGTTTTATTGGACCGCCCCGAAGGCGGCCTTTTTTATTAAATAGAATAA
Source organism: Oscillospiraceae bacterium (assembly GCA_017436125.1). Lineage (GTDB taxonomy): Bacteria > Bacillota > Clostridia > Oscillospirales > Ruminococcaceae > UMGS1668. The sequence continues at coordinate 396 of JAFSDS010000030.1, forward strand.
ATCCATTCTTTAACTTCATCAATGAGTTTCTCTTCAATTTCTGTTCTGATAGTAAAAACTTCCGGAAGATTATGAATATCCTTTTTAAGAAAAGTAGGATAAAAATATTCATCTTTAAGCCTTTCAAAGGAAAGCCATTCAAAACAGTTTTTTCTTTTGCCCTCAAATGAAACAAATGTGTTTCCTCTTGAAAGGATATCAGTTTTTGAAATATCCATAAGAAAATAAATACAAATCTCATGGAATCTGATTTTTTCAACATCTTCCGAAAAAAATGCCTGATTTAGCCAAAGAGGACGAGTAATTTCAGGCTCTGCGCCAAGTTCTTCGCGGCATTCTCTTAAAAGTGCATATTCAGCAGTTTCGCCAATCTTTACTCTTCCGCCAGGAAGATAAAAATATGGCGAATTCCCATCTTTCATCGCAAGAATTTTTCCATTGTTTATAATAATCGCACAGACACGATAATTGAATTTTTTGTTTTCAATTCCAAAAGAAATATCCATATTTCACTCCATTCGGGTCAAAAAAGGCACTTCAAACCGAAGCGCCCTTTAATTTTATTCTTCTTCAAATTCCTCTTCTTCCTCAAATTCATAATCATCGGAAGAAAGGTCTTCGAATATTTCTTTAAGGTCATTTATGCCCTCAAAGGTTGTGGTGCTGGTCCAAATAGAAGTTATCTGGTCAAAACACGGAATCTCGGTCATAAATGCCTCCTCGCGCTTTTTGCGCTCGGTTTTATTGAGTTTATCGCATTTTGTAAGAGCGATGATGAACGGAACTTCGTTATCGATCATAAAATCGATCATCTGAACGTCGTCTTTTGTCGGAGCATGGCGGCTGTCAACAAGCTGAACGATAAGGCGGATATCCCTGTCGCTCATAAGATAGCCTTCAACAAGATCTGCCCAGCGTTTTTTATCGCTTTGAGATACTTTTGCATATCCATAGCCCGGCAAGTCAACAAACTTTACACCATCAACATCGTAAAAGTTTACGGTAACGGTCTTTCCGGGCTGGCTGGAAACTCTTGCAAGAGCTTTTCTTCCGAAAATCGCGTTCATAAGTGAAGATTTTCCAACGTTTGAATGCCCCGCAAAGGCAAATTCAATATGTTCCGCTTTGGGAAGCTGCTTCGAGGTTCCGTAAGCAGCTTCAAAAACTGCATGATTATAATTCATGTTATCCTCTTTTACTGGATTTTTATGGGTTTCTTCTCATGCTCAAGGTTGAGCATTGAGATTTCTTCAATATAGTTTTCATGCACCGGAATGCTTTCCGCCGGTCTTAAAAGAGCTGTTTCAAGAACGGTTTCAACTTCGGATGCGGGTACAAAAGTTATCGCAGCCTTAACGACGGGATCAACTTCCTCAAGATCAGGAAGGTTATCTTCCGGGATGAGCACGGTTTTTACACCCGCCCTGTATGCGGCCATTGTTTTTTCACGAAGGCCTCCTATAGCAAGAACTCTTCCGCGAAGAGTTATCTCTCCGGTCATGGCAACATCCCTTCTTACCGGAATTCCGGAAAGAGCAGAAATGATCGCAGTTGTAAGAGTTACACCCGCGGAAGGACCATCCTTAGGAACAGCGCCCTCGGGAACGTGGATATGGATATCCTTTGTTTTATAAAAATCGTGTTCGATTCCGTATTTTTCGGTACAGGAACGGACATAGCTGATGGCTGTTCTTGCAGATTCCTTCATAACGTCGCCGAGGTTACCGGTAAGCTCGATTTTTCCGCTGCCGTCAAGAATCGCAACTTCTACCTGGAGCATATCTCCGCCAACGGAAGTCCACGCAAGACCGTTTACAAGGCCAACGCTGTCTTTTGCTTCAATAGTTTCCGGACGGAACTTTTTAACTCCAAGAAAATCGGTGATGTTGCTTCCGTTAACGATAACTTTTTCGGCCTCTTCCCCTACTATTTTCTTTGCGGCTTTTCTGCAAAGGCTGCCGATAATTCTTTCAAAATTACGAACACCGGCTTCTCTTGTGTAATAATCCGCAATGGCATAAAGGGCATCGTCGGTTATTTTCATGGTCTTGGATGTAAGTCCGTGACGCTTCATTTCCTTTTTAACAAGATGCTTTTTGGCTATCTGGAATTTTTCTTCCCTTGTATAAGAAGAAAGTTCGATAACTTCCATTCGGTCATAAAGCGGACCGGGAATGGTGCTTGCATCGTTTGCAGTGGTTATAAAAAGGATATCAGAAAGATCAAAAGGAACTTCAATATAATGGTCGCGGAAAGCAACATTCTGTTCCGGGTCAAGAACTTCGAGCATTGCGGATGCAGGGTCGCCGCGGAAGTCGTTTCCCATTTTATCTATCTCATCAAGAAGGATAAGAGCATTTTTGCTTCCGGCAAGTTTTACCGCATTCATAATGCGTCCGGGCATTGCGCCGACATAAGTTTTTCTGTGACCGCGGATATCGGATTCATCCTTCATACCGCCAAGAGATATCCTTGTATATTTTCTTCCCATGGCTGCTGCAATATCTTTTGCAATAGAAGTTTTACCAACACCGGGAGGACCGACAAGACAGATTATCTGGCCTTTTATATCCGGCTGGAGTTTTCTTACCGCAAGAAGTTCAAGGATACGTTCCTTTACTTTTTCAAGGCCGTAGTGGTTCTTATCAAGCTGTTTTTTCGCTTTGGCGATATCTATCTTCTCTTCGGTTTTTACATTCCACGGAAGCGCAAGGCAGGTATCAAGATATCCGCGAATAACGCTTGCTTCCTGGCTGTTGAAAGGCATTTTAAGAAGCTTATCAACTTCACCGAGAAGTTTTTCCTTAACTTCTCCTTCAAGACCAAGAGATTCTATCTTCTTTTTATAGGAATCGGTTTCATCCATGGGATTATCCGTTTCGCCGAGTTCCTCATTGATAGCTTTAAGCTGTTCACGAAGATAATATTCGCGCTGGTTCTGGTCGATCTGTTCCTTTACCTTTTCATAAATATCCTTTTCAACGCCGAGGATGTTATTTTCGTTTTCAAGAACACCAGCAAGCATTTCAAGACGTTTTACATAGTTAGATTCCTCAAGGATGCGCTGTTTATCCTCGATATCGATGTTGAGATTGCCCGCAAGAAATTCGCCCAGCTGGGCCGGATCATCAATGCTGAAAGCTTTTACCACAAGCTCCTTCGGCATCTTAGGAACGAGATATGTATATTCGTTGAAAAGGTCCTTAACAGTTCTTACAAGAGCGTCGCAGAGTATAGAACGCTTCGGGCGGAGTTCCTTGAGGGGCATTTCCTGAACATCAGCAAGAAGAAAAGGTTCTTCGCTTAAAATGTCGATAAGTTTTGCACGGTATTTTCCCTCAACAAGAATTCTTGTTGTTCCGCCGTTATTTTTAAGAACCTGGCGAACTTCGGCAACAACGCCGATTTTATTTACATTATCGAGATTTATCTCGTCTTCTTCAACGTTTATCTGGGAAGAAAGGAAAATGGTTCTGTTTCCTTTCATGGCTTCTTCAAGAGCCGCTATAGATTTCTTTCTGCCGACGTCAAAATGAAAGATCATGTTTGGGAAAAGAACGATTCCCCTCATAGCTATCATCGGCATGGTTATTATTTCCATAGGTTCTTTTTTCTCGGGCATATTTTTCACCTCCGGTATAAAAATATCGGAAGCGGCAACCACCCCGAAAAGCGGCTGCCGCTTTATGATTTTATTATTTTCTTTCAGCTCCCGCCGCAATTTCAAGCGGAAGTTTTTTCTTGAAAGGATTGTGTTCAATCTGTGGCTCTGCGCCTTCGGTAACGCATGCTTCGCCGATAACAACAGCTTCCGCAGTTTCATCGGAAGGAAGCTCGAACATCAGCTTTCCAAGGGTCTCTTCCATAATGGAACGAAGTCCTCTTGCGCCGGTTTTTCTGTCGATTGCCTTCTGTGCAATGGCATCAAGAGCACCGTCAGTAAACTGAAGACTTACTCCGTCAAGGCTGAAAAGCTTCTGATACTGTTTTACAAGGCTGTTTTTCGGCTCTGTAAGAATTCTTACAAGAGCGGGTTTATCAAGGTTATCAAGGGTCGTGATAACCGGAAGACGGCCGACCATTTCGGGAATAATTCCGAATTTAACAAGGTCATGAGGAGTTACTTTCTTAAGAAGTTCTGTACTCTCCTTGGATTTCTGGCTGAGAACATTTGCGCCGAATCCCATGGCGGAGCTGGAAATTCTCTTTTCGATAATAGGCTCGATTCCGTCAAAGGAACCTCCGCAGATAAACAGAATGTTGGTAGTGTCTATCTGGATAAATTCCTGTTGGGGGTGTTTTCTTCCGCCCTGGGGAGGAACGTTTGAAACAGTTCCCTCGAGCATTTTGAGAAGAGCCTGCTGAACGCCCTCGCCGCCGACGTCCCTTGTAATGGACGGGTTTTCGGATTTTCTTGTGATCTTATCTATCTCATCAACATAGATGATTCCGCGCTGGGCGGCTTCTACATCAAAATCCGCAGCCTGGATAAGGCGAAGAAGAACGTTTTCTGCGTCCTCACCAACATAGCCTGCTTCGGTAATTGTGGTCGCATCGGCAATAGCAAACGGAACTCCGAGAACTCTTGCAAGAGTCTGGGCCAGAAGGGTCTTACCTGTACCGGTGGGTCCAAGAAGGAGCACGTTGCTCTTCTGGAGCTCAACATCTTCGGTATCAAGCTTGCTGAGGATACGTTTATAATGGTTATAAACAGCAACGCAAAGGGTGGTTTTTGCGTCGTCCTGACCGATAACGTATTTATCGAGAACCGCTTTAAGTTCTGCGGGTTTAAGAAGAGTTTTCGGGTCGATTACAGGTTTATTCTTCTCCTGTTTTTTGCGCTTTGTTTTCTCTATGGGATCAAGATCATCTTCATCATAGAGAATGGAGTTGCAAAGTTCAACGCATTCGTCACAAATGCAAACGCCGGGACCGGTTATAAGTTTATATACCATATCCTGCGGTTTTCCGCAAAAGGAACAGCGCATTTTGTGATCATCTTTATTAGGCATGGTCAAAAGCCTCCGAATTATGCTTGATTATTCTCTGTGGTCAAGAACGTTGTCAACAAGGCCGTATTCCATGGCCTGCTGTGCGGTCATAAAATTATCTCTGTCGGTATCGCGGGTAATAACATCAAGAGGCTGACCGGTCTGTTCAGAAAGGATCTTATTAAGTCTTTCCTTAATGGCGATGATGCGGTCTGCATGGATCTTGATATCGGATGCCTGGCCCTGCATTCCGCCAAGGGGCTGGTGGATCATGATTTCACTGTTGGGAAGTGCATAACGCTTACCCTTTGCACC
>JAFSDS010000031.1 GCA_017436125.1 Oscillospiraceae bacterium
GATTGTGATATGATATCAATACTGATGTAAAAAAAGGACTTGTAATATAAGCTCTGTAGAGAAAGAGGTGACATAGATGAAAGAAGGTCTTCATCCTAATTACAAACCCACCACCATTACCTGCGCTTGCGGCGCTGTTTGGGAAACCGGTTCCACCAAAGAAGACATCCACGTAGAGGTTTGCTCCAAATGCCATCCTTTCTACACTGGTCGTCAGAAACTCGTTGACACCGGCGGTCGTGTTGACAGATTCAAAAAACGTTTCGGTATGGAATAATTCCAGAACACCAAGCCCGGTTATTCCGGGCTTTTTTTCTATCCGTTTATGAAAGGAGCGGGCTTTTTGGCTGAATATAAAACCATAAAACAGCGGGCAAGCGACGAATTTGTTGAAAAAAAGTCCCGCTTTATCGGATACATAGCCCCAGTAGAAACCGAGGACGAGGCCATCGCTTTTATTAATGAGATCCGCACAAAGCATCGTGATGCCACCCATAACGTCTATGCCTATTCCCTTCGTGCAGGCCAGATAAAACGTGCCAGCGACGACGGAGAACCCCAGGGCACCGGCGGTGTTCCCATGCTTAACGTTCTCAACGGCAACGAGCTTGTTGACGTTTGCTGTGTTGTGACCCGCTATTTCGGCGGCACTCTTCTGGGTGTCGGCGGACTTGTCAGAGCATATACCGAAGGCGCAAAAATCGCCGTTGCCGCAGGGGAAATAAAAACCATGGCGGAAAGCGCGGATATCCGCGTTCGCTGTGACTACGGTCTTTACGGAAAAATCGAACATTTTATCAACGAGCACGGCATCTTTGTTGTGAACAGCGAATTCGGCGCCGACGTTGCCGTTACTGTTCGTCTTAGAACCGAGGATGTTCCCGGTTTTGAGCACGACATAGTTGAACTTACCTCCGCAAAGGCGGAAACAGAAGTTATCAGCCGCGGCTGGAACGAAATGTGATAAAAAGGAGCCTTTTTATGAAAATTATGATTGCTTCCGATATCCACGGCAGCGCATTCTACTGCAAAAAACTCCTGGAAGCTTTTAAAAACGAGCACGCCGAAAGGCTTTTGCTCCTGGGGGATATTCTTTACCACGGCCCGAGAAATGATCTTCCGGAGGGATATGCGCCAAAGGAAGTTATCTCCATGCTCAACGGTATAAAAGAATATATCCTTTGCGTCCGCGGAAACTGTGATACCGAGGTGGATCAGATGGTCCTTGAGTTCCCGGTGCTCAGTGAGCAGGCTCTTTTGAGCATCGACAAAACTGAGATGCTCGCCGTTCACGGCCACAAACCTTTCCCCTCAGTAAAAAACGGCACCGTTATCCTTTCCGGTCATACCCATATACCGAAATGCGAGAAAAAGGACGGCGTTCTTTATATGAACCCCGGTTCCGTTTCCATTCCCAAAGAAAACAGTCATCACGGTTATATGCTTTTTGACTGCGGAATTTTTATCTGGAAAGATTTTGACGGAAATATCATAAACACTTATAGTATGAATTAAAAAAACGGCGGAATTTCCGCCGTTTTTTTAATTTAAAAGCCGCCTTTGAAAGGCGGCTTTTTTTGTTTTATTCTTCTTTTTTTTCGGGATTTGTAAGGCGGGCAATTCCTTCAACGTCCGTTACGGGAAGGGAGAAGGTTATTCCTGCACCCTCACTTTCAAGGCCGACCCTTTCAACGATATTACGCATGATAGCGGGGCGGCTTTCGTTGGTTGCAAGGATAAGAACAAGTTCCTTTTCCGGATGGATCGCAATACCGAAGAAAGTTTCTGTATCGCGGATGCCTGCGCCGTGGGCATACATAATAGTGCCGCCCTTTGCGCCGGCATCTCTTGCCGCATCCATAACTTCATCGGAATATCCGCGGTTTACTATAGTCATTATAAGAGAATATACGCATTTTTTGTCTTCCATTGATTAATCCTCCTCCAAACCGTCGGTGGTGAGAAATTTAAATGCCATAATTCCGGCAACACTTTGAAGCGGAACAGTAAATGAAATTCCGTTTCCGGGTTTTGAAAAATCGAGCTTTTTGGCTATCTTATCAACAATATCCCTGCTCTGCTCATCGCGGACAAAACTGAAAACAACGTCTTTTTCCGTTGCGCCAAGTCCAAGCATCTCAAGCATGCTTGAAGGGGCGGTTCCGCGTCCCTGACTCAAAAGGTTATTGATAACACCGTTTTCACGGGCAAGATCCACAACAGTTTCGCCTTTTCCTCTTGAAACTATTGTAATGACTGCGTCAAGGCGTTCACTGCTGTTTATGGTTGATATTTTTTCATATGATGACAAACGGAACACCTCCCTTTTTATTCATCGTGTTCAAGTTCGATAATCGAATATTTAAGGTCAAGCTGATAGCTTTCGATCTCTTCTTCAATATCCTCATAAATTTCCGCAAGTTCCTCTGCTTTTTCGGTCTTTGCGCGTTTTTCTTTAATGGCATAAACCGCGCCGAGGATCTGGATGGCAACAAGAGGGGTCATAGCGACCATTGCAACAACGCCAAAACCGTCCATAAGGACATTTCCGCCAACGGCGGAACATGCGCCTATTGCAAAAGGAAGAAGGAATGTGGCCGTCATAGGGCCGGAGGCAACACCGCCGGAGTCAAACGCAATGGCGGTGAATACTTTTGGAACAAAGAACAAAAGTCCAAGTGCAATTGCATAACCGGGGATAAGAAGATACCAGATGGAAAGGCCGGTTATAACACGGGTCATTGCCATACCTACGGAAATACTCATACCTATCATAAGAGCAGTCATCATCATCTTTCTGGTGATGGAACCTCCTGTTACCTCCTCTACCTGAACGGTAAGGACGTAAACTGCCGGCTCCGCAAGAAGGATGAAGAATCCGACCAGCATACCTATGGGGATTATAACCCAGTTATAGGGGAGCATTGCAAGAGCGCCGCCCATAAAGCTGCCCGCGGGCATAAAGCCAACGTTTGCTGCGGTAAGGAAAATTACAAGTCCGATATATGTATAAAGAACACCGATAAGGGTTTTTATAACCGAGATTTTCGGAAGTTTAAGATAAACTATCTGGAAGAAGAAATAAACAGCGATGATCGGCGAAAGGGCAAGGGCAACTTCCTCAAAGAATGCCGGAAACGCTTTAAGATATACCGCAATAACGTCGCCAACGCTTTTGATTTCCGGAATAACGGTTGGATCATAACTTGCATCACCCTTTGCAAGCATACCCATGATGGCAACCGCTATGATGGGACCTACGGAGCAAAGACCTACAAAACCAAAGCTGTCCGTTTCGGAATCCTTGCCTTTTTTAACGGATGCAATACCGACACCGAGCGCAAGAATAAACGGAACAGTGATGGGGCCGGTGGTAACGCCGCCGGAATCGAAGGAAACCGCAAGATATTCCGGTTTTGTAAAATAAGCAAGAACAAATACGATTATATAAAGTACAAAGAAAAGTTTTGAAAGATCAAAACCAAAAACAACCCTGATTACCGCAATGGTAAGGAAAATCGCAACGCCGATGGCCACCATATAAATGAGCACCTGGCCGACACTCATATCCATGCCCAAAAGGCTGAACATTGTCTGATCCGGCATCTGCTTTCCAAGAACCTGAAGGTCCGGCTCCGCAATGGTAACAAGAAATCCAAGAAGAAACGCGGTTATAAGGAATATTTTAAGGTTTTTAAGCTCAACAAGTTTTCCGCCTATCTGATTGCCTATCGAGGTCATACCTACTTCGGAACCCAGCTGGAAAAGGGTCATACCTACTATAAGCAAAAATGTTCCCGATAAAAAAAGCGCCAGGACGCCAAGCGGCATCGGTGCTATTGTTAAATGAAGCAGCAAAACAATGCCGGCTACCGGAAGCACGGCTACTGCTGTTTCTTTAAATTTCGATAAAAGTTCTTTGGTCAAGGAGGGATCCCGCCCCTTCTGTTTTAAATAAACAATAAATTTGTATAATATTATTGTAACTTATGTGATGGTTTTGTGTCAACTTGGGATGTTATATAAAAATATTAACACAAAAAAGTTTATTATCCACAAAAATATGACGCAAAATTAACAATATCCTTGTTGACTTGCATCAAAAGGCTTGGTATTATTATTAAAGTGACTTATTTTAACTTAAAATCGGAGGACATTATAAATGGACCCTAATGAAATTATAAACACTCTTCCCGAAAAAAGCGAAAACGGCCTTTATGGAAAAAGCTTTCTTCGCAGCTGGGATATGACCGACAGCGACATAAAAGCCGTTGCCTCCGGTGCGGGAATTCTTAAAGCTCTTCGCGATGAAAACATTTCTCCGAAATATTTTGAATCCGGGATCGCCGTTTCCATGTTCAGCAAAAAAGATATGGGCATGGGCCTTGCTTTTGCTTCCGGCTGTGACCTTCTCGGTCTTACCATTATTGATATGGACAGAAAACTCGGCAACAATGCCATCAGCGAAACCGCAACCATGGCTTCCTATATGGCCGATGCCCTTGGTGTTTGTGAAAGCGATTTTGTTGAAAAAAGCGCAAGATATATAAAAAGAATTTCCGATTCCGTTGAAGAGAGCCAGAAAAACGGCGTTATTGCTCAAAAACCCTGCGTTCTTAACCTTGGAAGCGACGAGGACAGCCCTGTTCAGACCATTGCCGATCTTCAGTATATGGCAGACCGTTTCGGCGGCATCGAAAATCTTAAAGGCAAAAAAATCGCTGTCACTTGGGCATATTCCCCTAACGGAACCCGCTCTCTTGCTGTTCCCCAGGGAATTCTCTCCCTTGTTACCAGATTTGGCATGAACGTTGTTCTTGCAGCACCGGAAGGCATGGAGCTTATGCCCGACGCATATACCAGAGCTGAAAAAAACGCGGAACTTTCCGGCGGAAGCTTTTCCAGAGTTTCTTCCATGGAAGAGGCTTTTACCGATGCTGAAATTGTTATCCCGATAAACTGGGCACCCTATTCTTTCCTTGAAAAACGTACCGAACTTTCCGCCGCAAACCTCGGAACCTATATCGACCTTCTTGAGCATGAACTCCGCGAAAACAACAAGGAATTCATCGACTGGGAAGTTACCGAAGAGATGATGGAAAAAACAAAGGACGGCAAGGCCCTTCTTATGCATGATATCCCCGCAGATGTCACCGATATCAGCTGCATCCGCGGCGAAATGACCGCCCAGGTCTATAACGCAAATCTTCCTTGCCTTCTTGCGGAAGCCGGTATGCGTCCCTATGTTATCGCAGCAATGATCCTTCTTTCCAAATCCGAAGACCCAAAAGCTGCATTCAAAAATATCGCAGAAAAAGGCGTTAAGAGATATTTCTGAACCCTTGCGCATATATTTAAAAAAAACGAAAGAAGAACTTTATAAAAAATGAAAAAAACTCTTGTTATTCTTGCCGCGGGTATCGGTAACAGATACGGCGGCGCAAAACAGATAACCCCCGTTGGTCCCTGCGGAGAAAAAATCATCGATTTTTCAATGTATGACGCCTATAAAGCCGGTTTTGAAAAAGTTGTTTTTATAATCCGCAAAAGCCTTGAAGCAGATTTCCGCGAAGTTATCGGCAACCCGGTTTCAAAATTTATGGAAGTCGATTATGTTTTTCAGGAGATAGACGAGGAATATGCCGCAAAGGGCAGAAACAAGCCCTTTGGCACCGCAGAAGCCATTGCTGTCTGCCGCGGACATGTTGACGGACCTTTTGCCGTTATCAACGCGGACGATTATTACGGCATCCACTGCTATAAACTCCTTGGCGAATGTCTTGATAATATGACCGGCACCGGCGAATACGTCATGATGGGCTATCACATCGAAAACACCGTTACCGACAAAGGCCATGTTTCCAGAGGCGTTTGCAAAACCGAAAACGGAATGCTCGTTGAAATAAACGAGCGTACTCATATCGAAAAACGCGGCGAATGCGCGGAATATACCGAGGACGGGGAAAACTGGTTCCCGCTTCCGGCAGGAACTCCCGTTTCCATGAACTTCTGGGGATTCACCACCGATATTTTCGATCACCTTGATAAGGCGCTTGAGGAATTCAAAAAACATGAACTTCCCGAAAATCCCCTTAAAGCTGAATGCTATCTCCCCACCGTAGTGGGCGAACTTCTTACCGAAGGAAAGGCAACCGTAAAAGTCTGCGAATGTCCGGATAAATGGTATGGCGTTACCTATAAAGAGGATACCCCCGCTCTTATTGATGCTCTTGCAGCACTTACCGCAGAAGGAAAATACCCCTCCCCCATCTGGGGATAAACAAAAAAATTACGCACATCCCAAAAAGGGATGTGCGTTTTTTGTTTTTCAATTTATTATTCTCCGGTCCAGTATTCAACTATTTTATAGCTGTCCGGCATGGAAACGAGGGCGGGGTTAAGATATTTATTGAAAGCGGTGATATTTTCAATAACGATGCTTTCGCCCTGATCGATTTTCAGTCCGCAAAGAACGGTGTTGTCAAAATAGAAAGTAACATCGCCGTCGGTGGTGGAATAACGCTCGAAGCGGCAGTTTTTTCCGCCAAAGGATTCATCCCCCGCTGCGGCAAGCTTTATATTGTCAACAGAAATTTCAAAAGGAACGGCCTTATAGTTTGCCGGATTTACGGTAAACATCTTTGCCTGATTATCGTCGATGTAATAATAGATGCCCTCATAGAGAACGATATGTTCATGGGGGATTTCCGGTTCAATAAGGTTTCCGTCAGCGTCATATTCCGGCTCGGTGCTTTCAAGTTCCGCCGGCTCCGGATAGCTTGTTCCAATGCGCACTCCGTTGCTTCCGTACATAACTTCCGTTCCGTCCGCAAGGGTATATGCCATATAGAAAGTTCCATTTTTAAGCATATTTACATAGCCTTCCGAAAAAACGATCTGGTGGTCTTCGTTTTCTTCGTCCATGCCGAAAATCTGGGCTATGATAAGTTCAACGTCATTAGGGATAAGGTCGCTTGCTTCCTCAAGCCAGCCGCCGACTATTTCTGCCGGGGAGCATCCGGAAAAAGAAAGCAGCATTACCGCAGAAAGCAGCGCGGCAAGAATTTTTTTCGCCATTTTATGTCCTCCCGTAATATTTTTTACTCTTTTTATCAAACCTTTTATTGACTGAAAAAGCAATTCGGGTTATAGTTATAAGGTAGTGTTTCTAAAAAACATTTGATATGACAATTATAGCGGATTTTGCTTATTTTGTCACCACTTTTGCGGAAAGTTAATATTCTTTTTAAAATTATATTTGATATTTTAGGGGGAAATATGCAGAAAACAGGTTTTGATAGCGCAAAATATTTCAGGATGCAATCCGAAAAAATAAAAGAGCGAATCGAAGAGTTTGGCGGAAAGCTTTATCTTGAATTCGGCGGAAAACTTTTTGACGATTTTCATGCTTCAAGAGTACTCCCCGGCTTTGCCCATGACTCAAAGGTAAAGCTTCTTTGCGAAATGAAGGACCAGGCTGAAATCATCATCGTAATCAACGCCACCGACATTGAAAAGAACAAGGTTCGCGGCGACCTCGGCATCACCTATGACCTTGAGGTAATGCGCCTTATTGACGCTTTCTCCTCCCTCGGTCTTTATGTCGGAAGCGTTATCATCGCCCAGTATTCCGGACAAAGAGCCGCAGACGCCTTCCGCAAAAAGCTTGATTCCCTCGGCGTAAAAAGCTATATCCATTATCCCATCGAGGGATATCCCATGGACGTAAACTTTGTTGTAAGCGACGAAGGCTTTGGCCGCAACGATTATGTTGAAACCACAAGGCCTCTTGTTGTTGTAACCGCACCCGGCCCCGGAAGCGGCAAAATGGCAACCTGTCTTTCCCAGCTTTTCCATGAAAACAAACGCGGCGTTAAAGCCGGCTACGCTAAATTCGAAACTTTCCCCATCTGGAACCTTCCCCTTACTCACCCTGTCAACCTTGCTTATGAAGCCGCCACCGCAGATCTTGACGACGTAAACATGATAGACCACTATCATCTTGCGGCCTATGGCGAAACGACCGTAAACTATAACCGCGATATCGAAGTTTTCCCCGTTCTCAACCGCATTTTTGAAACCATCCTTGGCGAAAGCCCCTATAAATCCCCTACGGATATGGGCGTTAACATGGTCGGAAACTGCATCAGCGACGACGAAGTTGTATGCGAAGCAGCCAAACAGGAGATCATCCGCCGCTTCTATGAAGCCGCATGCGAATACCGCCAGGGCAAATGCGACGAAAATCCCATGCTTAAAGTTGAGCTTCTTATGGAGCGTGCCGGAGTCGGCATAGAGAATCGCCCCGTTGTTGCGGCGTCCATTGCAAAAGAAGAAGAGACCCAGCTTCCCGCAACTGCCATTGAACTTAAAAACGGAAAGATAATCGTTGGAAAAACCAGCTCTTTGCTCGGTTCCTCCGCCGCTATGCTTCTTAATGCACTTAAAGAAATAGCCGGAATCGACGATTCCGTTGATATTATCGACCCTCTTGTTATGAACCCTGTTGAGGAGCTTAAGAAAAACCATCTTGGCCACAACAACGCAAGACTTCATCTTGACGAAGTTCTTCTTGCTCTTGCGGTAAGCGCACCGAAGAACCCCGATGCGGCAAAAGCCCTTGCATGCCTTAACGAACTTCGCGGATGCGAATGCCATTCCACCGTTATTCTTTCACAGGTAGATACCCTTACTTTCAAAAAGCTTGGGCTTAACCTCACCTGTGAACCCAAATACCGTAACAAAAAACTTTATCACGCATAAAGGAGAATCCCCCTTATGAAATTTGTATCCTGGAACGTAAACGGACTGCGCGCCTGTATGGGCAAGGGCTTTATGGAAAGCTTTAATGAAATGGATGCGGATTTTTTCTGCCTTCAGGAAACAAAGCTCCAACCGGACCAGATAAGCCTTGACCTTCCCGGATATTACCAGTTCTGGAACAGCGCGGAGAAAAAAGGATATTCCGGCACCGCCATTTTTACAAAGCACGAACCCCTTTCCGTAAATTACGGCATTGATGTTGAGCGCCACGACCATGAAGGCCGCGTCATCACCCTTGAATACCCGGATTTTTATCTTGTTGATGTATATGTTCCCAACGTTCGCCGTGAACTGGAACGCCTTGAATACCGCATGGACTGGGAGGACTGCTTCCGCGATTATCTTGTTTCCCTCGATAAGCATAAGCCTGTCATTGTCTGCGGCGATATGAACGTTGCCCATGAAGAGATCGACCTTAAAAACTATAAGACCAACCGCGGAAACGCCGGCTTTACCGATGAGGAAAGAGCAAAGATGACCGAGCTTCTCGAAGCGGGTTTTGCGGATACCTTCCGCTATTTCTATCCCGACCTTACCGGAGCATATTCCTGGTGGAGCTATATGTTCCACGCAAGGGAAAAGAACACCGGATGGAGAATCGACTACTTTCTTTGTTCAAAACGCTTTTGTGAAAACCTTGAGGACAGCATGATCTATCCCCAGTATCTTGGAAGTGACCATTGCCCCGTTGCAATAACAACCAAATAAAAAAACAAAAGGCACCGTTTTTTAACGGTGCCTTTTTTGTTTTATTTTCTGTAATAATTATCTTCCACAGAAACTATCTTCCAGCCTTCGGGGAATTTTTCAAGCTTTATTTCCGCGGTTCCCGCTTCCTCGCATCCCATGTAATATATCATGGATTCTGCTATTATTTTCGTTTCCGTCTTCCAGACTATCTCCGTGTTTCCGTAGCTTTTTGCCCCGTATCCCCTTGAAAAACGCAGAAGATAAACTTTCCCTTCAAAATCCATAACATGTTCTTCAAATTCCGAATCCCTAACTAAATCCGGCACAATAAAGCGGCAAAGGTTTTCAAAAACCTCCGTTTTTGAAGAAAAATTCATGGCTTTATAAGCCCCTTCACAGGACATATCTATATACATTCCATTATATTTCGTATCTGCGGAAAGAGCGATTCCTTCAAATACTTCCCATGGTTCAAGAGCATCCGGAACCGAACTTCTGTCAAAATCCGCACCGTTCGGCTTTGTTTTATACATGCGGCAGTAATCGTTTCCCCAATCGGCATCTATTCCGTAGGTATCTTTAACAAGTTCATTTAAAACGGCAATATTTTCTGCAATAAGTTCCGGTTCCTCGGTTTCTATATCCACAAAAAGCTCCGCGGATTCTATCACCGCCTGAGAATGAACGGACATAGGCAGATAATTATATCTATATTCCGTTATAACAACTTTGCAGCACATTTTTGTATCACTTCCGATTTGGTCCGCAAAGCTTTCATCCATGGCAGATTCCGGAACAGACATAAAAGATATTCCGTATCTTTCATCCTCACAATAAACCGGAAATTTATTTATATCTTTTTTCGCAACCTCGAAAACATAAATCGGAACATCGGAAGCCATCGGACTTTTTCTTACAAGGCATTCAATTTCCTCCCTGCCCTTAAAAACCGCTTCTATTCCGTCATCTTCATATTTCTCAAAGCTTTCGAGAACCCAGTTGCCTATTTTATCACCGATTGACAGTTCTCCCGGTTCACCTTCAGTCCCGAGCCGGAAAGAAACCGCTTTTGAACGGTCTTGTTTCAAAACATCTTCCGCCGTTTTTTCAGTTACCGGGTTTTTAAGTTTTTCTTCCTGTTTTTGTTTTTCGTTTTCGCATGCAGAAAGCGAAAACAGCATAACCGCCGCCATAATTAGCACAAATACTTTTCTAAACATTTTTAAAAGCCTCCCTTTACATTCGTCTAATATAATAGTGTGTAAATAAAAGCTTTTTGTTGCATTATTTTCAGAAAAAAACAAAAAAACCCTGCTTTTTTAAAAAAGCAGGGTTTTTGTTTTTTTAAATACCCAAAAGTTCTTTTGTTTTTTCTCCGCCGGTTCTTATCCAGCGTTTTGCAACGCGCTCCGCGTTGCTGCGGTCGGTCGCAATTCTTGCAAAAAGCGCTTCCTTGTTTTCAAAAACCATCTCGCCGCGGATGTAATCGATGAGAAAAACCGGGATCTTTTCGCCGTAAAGGTCACGGTCGATGCCGATTATGTTTGTTTCCGCCGCGGGTATGTTCTCATCAGAAACGGTGGGTTTTACCCCAACATTTGTAACAGAGGGATAAAATTCCCCGCCGATATAGGACGCAGAAACATAGACTCCGAATTTCGGAACTATATATCCTTCTTCAAGGGGCTGGTTTATGGTGGGAAGGCCGAATTGTCTTCCAAGGCTTTTTCCTTTAACAACGGTTGTTTCTATACAAAAAGGATAGCCGGTAAGAAGCTCCGCTTCCGGCATATCGCCTTTTTCTGCGGCGGCTCTTATCCTTGTGGAACTTATGGCCTCGCCTTTATCAAAAACTTTATCAACGGCACAGAATTCCATACCGTATTTTTCACAGAATTCCGCCATTTCCTTTGCTCCGCAGGAAGCCCTGTGGCCAAAGCGATAGTCTGTTCCGCAAACAACTTTTTTGCAGCGAAGCTTTTCAACAAGGATATTTTTTACAAATTCCTCGCCGGAAAGATCTTTAACGTCGCCGAAATCCGGAGCGTAAACATGAACAATACCGCAGGCCTTCATAATGCCAAACTTTATTTCCGGCGGTTCAAGGCGTTTTGCGCCCTGTTTTCCTGTTGGAAGGCTCTTTTCGGGAAAGGTGAAAACCCAGGGTTCAAGACCTTTTGAAATGGCCGCGCGGCGCAAAACTTCCCTGTGGCCTCTATGGACACCGTCAAAAACGCCAAGGGCAACGGCGGTATCGTTTTTCGGAGATTCTGTTGTTATAAACTCCATGCTGTCATTCATCCTCTTCATAAATAACGTAGTCAAGATAAAGTCCTTCGGGTTTTGCGGTCCTTCCGGCTCTGGTGCGGTCTTTGGATTCGATTATATCGATTATCTCGTCAGGATCGATTTTTCCTTCGTTTATTTCAAGAAGGGTGCCGACCATGATACGCACCATGTTATAAAGAAATCCGTCGCCGGTTACGGAGAAGGTAACAAGTTCGCCTTCGCGCTCGATCTGGCAGTCAAAAACGGTTCTTGTGCAGTCTTCCTGTTCGTTTTTCGCTCCGCAAAAAGCGGAAAAATCATAGGTACCGATAAAATCGGTGCAGACCGCATCAAGAAAGTTTTCGTCAATGGGCTTTGGATAATGGAGCGCAAGCCCCTGCCAAAAAGGGCTCATATATGATGCGTTCCAGATTTTATAGACGTATCTTTTTCCTTTGCAGGAATAGCGCGCATGAAAATTATCGGAAACCTCTTCGCAGTCAATAGCCGCGATATCGTCCGGAAGAATCGCATCAAGGCTTCTTCGGATATGTTCACAGGTATAGTCGCTTTCGGTCTTAAAGCTTACGCAGAACATATTTGCATGAACGCCGGCATCCGTTCTTGAACAGCCCTTTACGTCCGGGCGTTCGCCCTGAAAAAGAACCTGCATGGCGTCCTGAAGAGTTTCGCAAACGGTTTTTGCGTTTTTCTGAACCTGGAATCCGTGATATCCGGTGCCTTTATAGGAAATGGTCAGAAGAAGATTTCTCAAAGTCTGAACACCTCCGGCCCGTAAACGTTCATAAGGATAACAGCGGCATATCCGCAAAGAACAAAGAGGGCCGCTGCCCAGTCTTTTGCGGTAAGCTTAAGCTGCTTCATGCGGGTCCTGCCTTCGCCGCCGTGATAGCAGCGGCATTCCATTGCAAGGGCAAGCTCGTCCGCTCTTCTGAATGCGGAAACAAAAAGCGGGATGAGTATCGGGATAAGGGCTTTTGCTTTTTCAATAACGTTTCCGCTTTCCATATCCGCGCCCCTTGCCTTTTGGGCAGCCATTATCTTCTGGGTTTCATCAATAAGGGTCGGGATAAAGCGAAGGGCGATGGTCATCATCATAGAAAGTTCATGAACGGGAACTTTTATTTTCTGGAGGGGTTTCATAAGGCGTTCAAGGCCGTCAGTAAGCGCAATGGGGGTGGTGGTATAGGTAAGAAGGCTGCTGCCCGCAATAAGGCAGATGATGCGGATGCACATAAGCACCGCCGTGAGCACGCCTTTTCCGGAAATCGAAATTATCCACCATTCAAAAATCGGGTCGCCCTCAACAAAGAAAATGTTGAGCACGGCGGTAAACAAAATGATGGGCATGATGGGCTTTATGCACTTTATAACAAGCTTCCAGGGAAGTTTTGAAAGCGCATAGAACACCACTACCATCGAAGCGCCGATAAGAAGAGAGAAAAGCCCGTCCGCAACAAAGAGAAGAACGATGTATGCAATGATGAGAATGAGCTTCATTCTCGGGTCAAGTTTATGGATTATCGAATCCCCGGGAAAATACTGGCCGAAAGTTATATCTTTAAGCATTGGCTTCGCCCC
The DNA here is from genome assembly GCA_017436125.1 of Oscillospiraceae bacterium. Lineage (GTDB taxonomy): Bacteria > Bacillota > Clostridia > Oscillospirales > Ruminococcaceae > UMGS1668. Next base: position 13,384 of record JAFSDS010000031.1, read on the forward strand.
CTTTTTCAAGGAGTTTGAGCACCGCTTCTTTTGCTTCCGCAACAGTGAGCACGCTTTCGGGAACGTCTATTCCCTTTTCACGAAGTTTTGCAAAAACGCGGCTTATCTGGGGAACTTCGAGGCCCATTTCACAAAGTTCATCAACGCGTTTGAACACTTCTCTGGTTTCTCCGTACATAGCGACCTTTGAATGGTTCATAATGAGCACGTGGCTTGCAAAGCGGGCAACATCCTCCATGCTGTGAGAAACAAGAATAATGGTCGCGCCGGTCCTTTCGTGATAGGTTTTTATTTCAGAAAGGATGAATTCGCGTCCTTTGGGGTCAAGGCCTGCGGTGGGTTCATCAAGGATGAGCACCTCCGGCTGCATTGCGAGCACGCCCGCAATAGCAACTCTTCTTTTTTCGCCGCCGGAAAGTTCAAAGGGCGATTTTTCAAGATATTCTTCCGTAAGGCCGGTATGTTTTGCCGCCTCGCGGACCCTTCTGTTTATATCGTTTTCGGAAAGTCCCATGTTCTTGGGGCCAAAGGCGATATCCTTATAAACGGTTTCCTCAAAAAGCTGGTGCTCGGGATACTGGAAAACAAGGCCAACTTTAAAACGGAATTTTCTGATATCCTTCGGATTTTCCCAAATATCCTCTCCGCCGACATATACCTTGCCCGCGGTGGGTTTTATAAGGCCGTTAAGATGCTGGATAAGAGTTGATTTTCCGCTTCCGGTATGGCCTATAAGGCCCACAAAGGAACCTTTTTCGATATCTATGTTTATGTCGTCTATGGCGCGGTGCTCATAGGGAGTTCCGGCGGAATAAACATAGCTGAGGCCTTCGGTTTTAATAATGCTTTCAGCCATTGTTTTCACCGCCTTTCAAAAGCTTTTCAAGGGCGGCAACACATTCGTCTTCATCAAGAACACATTCCGGAAGATCAAAGCCCTCTTTTTTAAGTTCATAGCAAAGTTCAGTAACCTGGGGGACATCAAGGCCCCTCTCTTTGATGAGTTCAACGCTTCCGAAAACCTCTCTCGGGGTGGAATCCATAATAACCTTTCCGTCATCAACAACAACGACGCGGTCACACATGGCCGCCTCGTCCATGTAGTGAGTGATAATTATTACGGTTATGCCAAGTTCCTTGTTGAGCTGGCGGATGGTCTTCATAACTTCGCGGCGGCCTCTCGGATCGAGCATTGCGGTGGGTTCATCAAGAACAACGCATTTAGGGCGCATTGCAACAATGCCCGCAATGGCTATGCGCTGCTTCTGTCCTCCGGAAAGCTGGTTCGGAGAATGGAGACGATAGTCATACATTTCGACCTTTTTGAGGGCGTCATCAACTCTTTCTCTGATTTCCATGGGCGGAACGCCAAGGTTTTCAAGGGCGAAGGCAACGTCTTCCTCAATAATGGTCGCAACTATCTGGTTATCCGGATTCTGGAAAACCATTCCGACCTCCTGACGGATCTCAAAAAGCTTTGCCTCCTCCGCGGTGGAAATTCCGCTTACGGAAACATTTCCCTCCGTTGGAACAAGTATTGCATTAAAATGTTTTGCAAGGGTGGATTTTCCCGAGCCGTTATGGCCGAGAACGGCAACAAATTCTCTCTCATCGACAGAAACGGAAACACCGTCCAGAACGAGAGGCGGAATAACTCCGTCATAGCTCGGATAGCTGAAACTTATGCTGTTTGCTTCAATAAAACTCTTTTTTGCCATTTTAAATCCTTTTTTATCAAATTTAAGCCTTTTTAAAGGCATTTATTCCATATCGCTGAAAACCCATGTGACTATGTTTTTTGAAAATTCCATTCCGATTTTTCTCTGAAGTCCCATGGATTTTTCGTTTCCAACCACCACGTGGCCGAAAGGTATCCTTCCGCTTTTAAGGCGGATATTAAGATTTTTTGCCTCAAGGGCAATGCCTATTCCTCTTCTGCGGTATTCCGGAAGGACTTTTAAAAGTCCCATGGAGCCTTCTCCATGAAATCCCACAAAACCGGCGCATTTTCCCTCTTCGTCAAAAGCGCCGAGCATTCCGTATTCTATGCGGCTTTTTATGTAATCCTCGTCATCTTCATAGTTATCGCAGACAAACCGAAGATTTTCTTCCGTAAGCGGTTTTATTTCAATGCCGGGAACCTCATATTCCGGAACCGGTTCTTTTGAATGATACGCCGCCTGATAGCAGGGCATCATCTCCGCGGCTTTTCCTTTTGCGGCAAAAAGCTCCGGAATAAAACGGAAGGGGCGGACCACCGCCATATAGCGTTCTTCCTCAATAAGCTTTGCCATTTTCGTCATGGCTTCTGCTGTGGATGCGGATATGGCATAGGGGCCTTTTCCGCCGATGCGGAGAAGAACTCCGTCCTCTTCGGAATAGAGAACCTTTGTTTTTTCGTTTAAAAGCGCATCAAGCATATCCGCATGATAGGCAAAATCTTTTTCAAGATAGGGTCTTGGATCAAGCATTTTTTATTACCTTTATTCTTTCATCCAGATTGCGGAGGAGCCGCAGGGCAGTGCCATTCCGCTGGCGGTTACGGGAAGGCCGATCTCTTCCGCAGATACTTTTCCGCCGAATTTTTTCATTGCGGAACCAAGGACGTATGCCATGGTTGATGCGGAAAGTCCGGTGGTATAGGAGTTGAGAAGAACGAAGAGAGGATCATCGGAAAGAACTCCGGCACAAAGGCTTACGAGTTCATATACATGTTCCTCAAGCTTCCATACTTCGCCGCCGGGGCCTCTTCCATAGGAGGGCGGATCAAGGATGACTGCGTCATATTTGTTTCCGCGGCGGATCTCTCGCTCTACAAATTTTTTACAGTCGTCAACGATCCAGCGAACCGGTTTTTCCGCAAGGCCGGAAAGTTCCGCATTTTCTCTTGCCCAATGCACCATGCCTTTTGCCGCGTCAACATGGCAGACGGAAGCTTCCGCAGAAGCCGCCGCAACGGTTGCGCCGCCGGTGTATGCAAAAAGGTTAAGAACACGGATCTCTCTTCCCTGTTCCTTTGCTTCTTTTATTTTTTCACGCATCATATCCCAGTTTACGGCCTGTTCCGGAAAAAGTCCGGTATGCTTAAAGCCGGTGGGACTGATTTTGAACGTAAGGTCCTTATAATTTATTTTCCAGAATTCCGGAAGTTCCCTGCGGTATTCCCAATGGCCGCCTCCTGCGGAAGATCGGACATATCTTGCGTCCGCATGTTTCCACATGGGGTGTTCCTTAGGGGTGCTCCAGATTATCTGGGGGTCCGGTCTTATAAGAATGACCTTGCCCCAGCGTTCAAGTCTTTCGCCCTCGGAACAATCCAGAAGTTCATAATCTTTCCAATCCTTTGTATATCTCATTTAAACCCCTCAGCTCAAAAGATTTTTCAGTGTTTCAGCGCATTCAAGAACAAGTGCGTTTATTTTTTCGTTATCTTTTCCCTCTATCATGATGCGGATGAAAGGCTCCGTTCCGGAAGGACGAACAAGTATCCTTCCGTCGCCGTCAAGACGTGCGCTTTCAATATCAAGATAGCTTTTAACCTCCGGATCGCTGAGTTTTTCCTTCATCTCGGGAGTTGCATCTATATTTACCATTACCTGAGGATATACACTCATAATACTCTTGAGTTCCGATGCTTTCTTGCCGGAAAGCTTCATGGTTTCGATAAGCATAAGGGCGGAAAGTTCGCCGTCGCCGGTGGTCATATATTCCGGAATGATGATATGTCCGCTCTGTTCGCCGCCAAGAGAAGCGCCCAGTTTAAGCAGGGATTCAAGAACATATCTGTCGCCGACTTTGGTGGGATAGCAGGAAATTCCGTTTTCTTCCGCAAACTTAAAAAGTCCCATGTTGCTCATAATTGTCGGGATAAGCATACCCTTGTTGAGTCTTCCCTCTTTGCTGAACCTTTTTGCAAGGATGGCCATAAACATATCGCCGTCGATAAGTTCGCCGTTTTCGTCAACCGCAAGACAGCGGTCCGCGTCGCCATCAAAGGCAACGCCGATATCAAAGCCGTTTTCTTTTACGTATTTTCCAAGGCCGTCAGTAAAAAGAGAGCCGCATTCAAGGTTTACGTTTGTTCCGTTTGGTTCACAGTTAAGAAAAACCGCATCTGCTTTTGCTTTTGCAAAAATCTTTTTTGCGGTAGCATAGGATGCGCCGTTTGCGCAGTCAACAGCGATCTTTATTCCGGAAAGATCGCCGACAGTTCCGGAAATATGATCAACATAATATTCAACCGCTTCGTAATTCTGTGTTACTCTTCCTATATCTCCTGTTTCGGCAAGTTCGATGGGTTCGCTTCCGTCAAGAACGATTCTCTCAATGCGTTCTTCCTGTTCATCGGTAAGCTTAAAACCGGTGGAACCAAAATATTTTATTCCGTTATATTCATAAGGGTTATGGCTTGCGGTTATCATAACGCCGCCGTCAACACCGAGTTCATTTACAAGATAGGCAACAGCCGGGGTCGGAACAACTCCGAGAAGTTCAACGTCGCACCCGACGGAGGAAAGTCCTGCCGCAACAGCAGCTTCAAGCATGGTTCCGGAAAGTCGGGTATCTCTTCCGACTATCACTTTCGGTTTATTTTCGCTTTCGGTTTTTATGATGATTCCCGCCGCTCGGGATATCGCAAGAGCAAGCTCAACATCAAGTTTTTTGTTTGCAATGCCGCGGACGCCGTCCGTTCCGAAAATTCTTCCCATCAAATCACTCTCCTATTCTCATTTGTTCACATTCGCCGCAGGGAACAGCCGGCATTGTAAGGCCGAGATGTTCATAGGCAAGGGCTGTTGCACAGCGGCCCCTGGGCGTTCTGGTAAGAAATCCTATCTGCATAAGATAGGGTTCATAAACATCCTCAATGGTAACAGCTTCTTCTCCGGTGGCTGCCGCAAGGGTTTCAAGTCCAACGGGGCCTCCGTTATAGTTTTGTATCATCATCAAAAGTATTCTGCGGTCTATTGCATCAAGACCGAGTCCATCAACCTCAAGGCGGGAAAGGGCCTCCGCGGCGATTTCTTTTGTTATAACACCGTTGCCGATAACTTCCGCAAAATCGCGGACCCTTTTAAGAAAACGGTTTGCGATTCTGGGCGTTCCGCGGCTTCTTCTTGCAAGTTCCATGGCGCCTTCGTGTTCAACTTCGATATTGAGGATCCCGGCGCTTCGCTCAACGATTTTGCAAAGCTCCGAAGGGGAATAAAGTTCGAGCCTTGCAACAACGCCAAAACGGTCGCGAAGGGGCGCAGAAAGCTGGCCGGCTCTTGTTGTTGCGCCAACAAGAGTAAAATGAGGAAGATCAACGCGGATGCTTCTTGCGGAAGGTCCTTTTCCGACGATGATATCGAGAGCATAGTCCTCCATGGCGGGATAAAGAACTTCCTCAACGCTTCTGTTCATTCTATGAATCTCGTCGATAAAAAGTATATCGTTTTCGTTAAGGTTGGTTAAAAGAGCCGCAAGGTCGCCGGGTCTTTCAATAGCCGGACCGCTTGTTATCCTGAAACTTACGCCCATTTCGTTTGCAATGATCTCGGAAAGAGTTGTTTTTCCAAGGCCGGGAGGGCCATAGAGAAGAACATGGTCAAGGGCCTCTCCGCGGCGTTTTGCCGCTTCGATATAAACCGCCATATTCTCTTTTGCCTTTGTCTGGCCAATATATTCATCAAGAGTTTTTGGGCGGAGAGAAAGATCGTTTTCTCTGTCCATTTCCTCCATTTCGGGAGCGACTATTCTGTTTTCGAAATCCATCTGATTGGAAAGCATTAAAAAATCACTCCTTATCTTTTCATGGCTATGGCTTTAAGGGCCGCTTTTATCATCTCATCAACAGGAAGGCTCTGGTCAAGCTTGCCGATAACTGCGGCAGCTTCGGAATTTGTATATCCGAGGCTTACCATTGCGGCAATGGCTTCGCCGGCGTTTCCACTTATCTTTCCGACGGATACTGTCGGTGCGGAAAAACCTTTGGAAACGGAATCATTGGAAATTTTGTCACGAAGTTCAAGAATTATTCTCTGGGCAGCTTTGGGGCCGATGCCCTTTGCCCTTGTTATGGTTTTTGCATCACCGGAAGCAACCGCAAGAGCAAAGGAATCCGGAGTAAACTCCGAAAGTACGGAGAGGGCCGCCTTTGGACCAATTCCCGAAATGGATGTCAGCATACGGAAGCAATCCTGTTCCGCTCTGTCATAAAATCCGTAAAGATCCGAGCCCGTTTCCTGATTATAGGTCATTGTTGTATAAACAAAAACCTCACTTCCTGTTGGGGGAAGGCAGGAAATGGTCGTTGCGGATGCCTTGCAGAGATATCCGACTCCGCCGCATTCAACAACAAAAAAACTGTCCTCAATATGTGTTAATTTTCCGTTAAGACTGTATATCATAAAAAATCATCTTCCCTTCAAAAAGAAGCTTTTACATCTCTTTTATCGCTTTTGAAAGACGCGAACCGTTGCTGTATCCGTGACAGATTGCCGCCGCAAGGGCATCCGCTGTATCGTCAGGTTTAGGAACAGCGTCAAGCCGAAGGGTATCCCTTACCATTATCTGTACCTGGTGTTTTTCCGCTCTTCCGTAGCCAACAAGGGACTGTTTTATCTGAAGCGGGGTATATTCATATATGGGTATGCCTGCCTGAATAGCCGCAAGAAGGATAACTCCCCTTGCTTCCGCAACGTCGATGGCGGTTTTTTGGTTGCTGTTAAAATAAAGCCGCTCAATACTCATGCATTCCGGCTTTGTTTCCGCAATAACCTCTTTTACCGTATCATAGATCGTTCGAAGCCTTTCTTCAAAAGGTGTTCCCGCAGGGGTATCGACCGCACCGAATTTTACCGGATAGAACTTGTTTTTAACATAGTCAACAACGCCGACCCCCACTATTGCATAGCCCGGGTCTATTCCGATTATTCGCACGGTCCCACCTTCTTTTTTTGCATACTCGCCCACTTTGACATTTTATTATATCATACATATATATTTAAGGCAATTAATTTTTTGTAAATTAAGCAAAGCAATTTTCGATATGGACAAAACCTTTTTTCTGCTGTAAAATATTGTGTGGAATATGATAAAAAGGAGTTTTTACCATGACAGATGAGATGCTTGTTCAGCTTGCAAAAGAGGAAGGCTTTACCAACGCCGCCGTTATCGAAACTTCAAAAATAGTTTTTGACGAAGCTTTTCGTCCTTATTGCGCGGAAAACCTTTGCGGAAAATACGGCGTAAACTACGCCTGCCCTCCGGATTGCGGAAGCCCCGAAGCCATGAAAAACCGCGTTCTTAAACATAAACACGCCCTTGTTCTTCAAAGTATCTGGCCAATAAGCGACTATAAAGACGGAGAAGCCATAAAAAAAGCAAAAGGTCTGCATAACGCCGCCGGCCTTCGGCTTATGAAGCGCCTTCGTGAAGATGGACATCAGGGCTTTATGATAGGTTCCAGCGGATGCAGCCTTTGCAATCCATGCGCCATTACCGAAGGAAAACCCTGTAAGTTTCCGGATCTTCAGTTTTCCTGTATTTCCGCTTTCTGTATCCACGCAAGAAAGCTTGCGGAAAGCGCCGGAATGGAGTATGACGGAAACAAAACTCTTGCCCTTTTCGGGCTTTATGTCTGCGATTAAAAACAAAAAAAAACGGCGGAAGAAATCTTCCGCCGTTTTTATATTTCATTTTTTCACCATGTAATATCTTGCTGTTATTTTATCGATATCGAAAACAACGTCGCAGCATTGTTTGATTTTTCCTTTTCCGACAAAAAGTTTAAAATGTTCATTATCTTCCCATTCATAGGAAAGAGCCGCATCTTTTTCCGCAAGCATAACAAGCCTGCAAACGTCCTCGTTGGAATCCGTTTCAGCCTGGATTTTAATGCAGGCAAGACCTTTTGCGGTTTTTGAAGAACCGAATGAAACTTTTACCCAGTTGTTTCCGAAGGGAGAATCAAATTCTTCTTCGTCAAATCCGTTTTTCATTTCGTTTGAAATTTTGCTTACGGCAACGGCCACTGCAGAAACTGCGGCGATTCCCAAAGCAATACCGAACAAAACACGTTTTTTCATAATTATCCCCCATTCGTTTTCTTAATTTATAAGACAATTATGGCACGAAAGAGCGATTTTGTAAACATAAAAAACAAAAAACGCACCGGCCGTCGCCGATGCGTTTTTATGGTGGACGGTACAGGACAGCGACTCGCTTCGCTCCCTGCATAAGTTCCGTCAGCCGCTCAAACTGCGCCAATGGCTTGTTTTTGCGGGTCGTCACTTATCGAACTTCGTTCTCGTCCTTGCTATTTCAAAATAAAAAAACAGGTCGGCTTTTGCCGACCTGTTTTTTTATGGTGGACGGTACAGGACTCGAACCTGTGACCTTCCGCACGTCAAGCGGAAGCTCTACCAGCTGAGCTAACCGTCCATAACTCGAGCAAGGGATATGATATCATAACAAAAACAAAAATGCAAGTCTTTTTTTAAATTTTTATCAAAAAATTTTATTCCGACGGAGCAAATGCAAATTCCGAAAATTCAAAAGAGGTTTTGTATTTTGGAAAATCCGCGCTTATAAGCGAAAGGTCCTCTTCTGAAAGCACTGCAAAAAAATCTTCTTCCTCGACATTCACCTTTCCGTCCTTTGTGCTCAAAACAAGATCTTCGCCTTTTCCGAGATCTTCAAAAAGCTCTTCCAAAAGAAGAAAAACCGCCCCGTCCGGAAGGTTATCTTTTTTGATTTCCTGTTCCATTCCCTGATAGCTTATCTTTGCGTGCTCATCAAAAACTTCCGCCAAAAGTCCTTCAAGTTCTTTGGGTGATTTTACAAAAAAGCTGATGCTCATGGGATTTTTTGCTATTTCAACAGTCGCTTCGTTTTCGCCGAAAACGGCCTTTGCCGATGCAGAAAAATCATTCGCATAAGCCACCGCAACATCAGCACCCGTTGCCTCGGAAGCATTTGAGCATCCGGCAAAGGATAATATAAACACTAAAATAAAAATTATTTTTTTCATAAAAAAGCCTCCCTCTTCGGATAAAAAATTATATCCGCCAAGGGAGGTTTTTATTCATCAAAGGCCTTTTTCCGCAAAAATTTTGCAAAGATAATTCGGAATATCGCTGGGGAGCATGCCGTATTCCGAAAGCTCCTTTGCGGCGTTATCCGCCGCAAGACCGTGAAGGTAAACTCCGCATACGGCGCAGGAAGTTTCGATATATCCCTGGGCCGCAAAGGAAGCTATCATGCCTGCAAGGCAATCGCCGCTTCCGCCTTTTGAAAGGCCCGGATTTCCGGTGGTGTTGAAATAAACATCCCCGTTCGGCTCCGCAATAACAGTGGAAGCATCTTTCAAAACAACGATGCAGCCATATTCCTTTGCCGCATCAAGGGCGGTTTCTACTCTTTCATCAACGGTTTCCGGAATGGTTTTCTTGCAAAAACGGGCCATTTCTCCTATATGGGGAGTTATGATCGGTATTTCTTTTGCTTTTTTGAGTATTTCCGGTTTATCCGCAATGCAGTTTATTCCGTCCGCATCGAGAACTATGGTGCAGCTTGCGTTTTCAAAAACAAAATCAACTATATCTTCAATGTCCTCGCTTCTTCCAAGTCCGCATCCTATGAGTATCGCGTCAACTTTTTCGATATACGGAAGAAGCTTTTCTTTTGCCTCTTTGGAAATGGTTCCTTCTTCATTTTCCAAAAGAGGAAGGAATGTTGCCTCCGGAATGCGCGAAGCTATCATGGAAACAACTTTTTCCGTTGATGCAACAGTCGTTATGCCAGCTCCGGCTCTCATGGCGCCCATAGCGGAAAGTGCCGCCGCACCGGGAAAGTTTCTTGAACCGGTTATGCAGAGAAGTTTTCCGAAGGTGCCTTTGTTGCTGAATCTCGGTCTTCTGCGAATGGATGAAAAAACCATGTCCTCCCCGGTTGCAAAACAGGTCTGTTCAACCTGCGCTCTTACTTCATGGGGAATTCCGATATCAACGACCTCGGTCTTTCCGCAAAAATCCCTTCCGGGAAGAAGAAGGTGGCCGGGTTTTGCCGCTTCAAAAGCAACGGTAAAGTTTGCTCTTACGGAGTTTTTTGCCGCAAGGCCGGTTTCTGCATTAACTCCGCTTGCGATATCGAGAGAAATTTTTACCGCCAGGGCGGAATTTATCATTTCTGCGATTTCATCATAGGGCGCGCGGAACTCTCCGGCAAAGCCTGTTCCAAAAAGGGCGTCGATGATTATATCCGCGCCGCCGAGAAACTCATCCACCTTTTTTCTGTCCATGTCAAAATCCAGCATGGTTATTCCTGCGCGGATGACGCAGTCATACATATATTTTGCTTCGTCGCTTCTGGGGATTCCGCCGCAGAGAACGACGATCACATTTGCTTTTTCTTCAAAAAGTTTTCTTGCAACAACAAAACCGTCGCCGCCGTTGTTTCCGCTTCCGCAGAAAATCATAAAGTTCCGCCCGGAAACGTTGGATACGGTTTTTCGGATAAATGCCGCCGCGGCGCAGCCGGCATTCTCCATAAGACGCTGATAGGTAACGCCCATTTCGTCCGAAAGGCGTTCTTCTTTTTTCATCTGTTCAACTGTAAGGATCTTCATATATCTTCCTCCTTACTAAAGTTATTTTCCACAAAAAATGCTTTATACCGAAAAGCATCGGGCTTTTTCTCCATTATACCACTGCCTTTATTTTTTTCAATCGAAAAGGGCTTGAAAAATGCTTTTAATTATGTTATTATCTCTTTTGTTGTTAATATATATAACGCATTGACCGGGAGAGTAGGAATTATTTTTTCCGAAAAGAGAGGAAAAGCCGCCGGCTGAAAGCTTTTCCGCGGATAAAAATTCTGAAGTTCACCCGCGAGCGGTCCTGCTGAAAGTTTTCGATTAGGCGGGAACGGGCTGCGCCGTTATACGCTTTATTAAGTGCCCGACGGATTTTCGCCGGGAATGCGGGTGGTACCGCGGAGAATTTTTGTTTATGAGTCTTCGTCCCAATTTGCGGCTGGGGCGAGGATTTTTTTATACCCTTTTTTCCGCAACGCAACACGCAAAACCTCATAAACAAAAGAAATTTTTTATAAACGGAGTTGAAAAAATTGAAAGATCAGCTTGAACAGATCCGCCAGAGCGCAAAAGAGGCTCTTGAACTTTGTGAAGATCCCAAAGTTCTTGAAGAACTTCGTATCCGCTATCTTGGCAAAAAAGGCGAGCTTACCGCCATCCTCAAACAGATGGGCAAGCTTTCCGCAGAGGAACGTCCCGTAATCGGCCAGCTTGCAAACCAGGTACGTGCCGAAATCGAAAACGATTTGAGCGAAGCAGCCGAAAAGATCCATCAGCATCTTCTTGAAAAGAAGCTTGCTTCCGAAACCATCGACGTTACCCTTCCGGGAATTCCCTGCCCCACCGGTAAGGAACACCCGCTCAACATCGTTCTTAACGAGGTTGAAGATATCTTCCTCGGCATGGGCTTTTCCATCGCCGAAGGCCCCGAAGTTGAAACCGATTATTACAACTTTGAAGCCCTTAACCTTCCTAAGGATCATCCCGCAAGAGATACCCAGGATACTTTCTATATCACCGAAAACGTTCTTTTAAGAACCCAGACCTCCCCTGTTCAGGTTCGTGTTATGGAAAAACAGCAGCCCCCCATCCGCATTATTGCACCGGGCAGAGTTTACCGCAGCGATGCTGTTGACGCAACCCATTCTCCTCTTTTCCATCAGATCGAGGGACTTGTTGTTGATAAAGGCATCACCATGGCTGACCTTAAAGGCACCCTTGAGATCTTTATCAAACGTCTTTACGGCGAAGATTCCGTAGTTCGTTTCCGTCCCCATCACTTCCCCTTTACCGAACCTTCCGCAGAGATGGATATCCAGTGCTTCAACTGCCACGGCGAAGGCTGCCCCATGTGTAAAAACGAAGGCTGGATCGAGATTCTCGGCTGCGGCATGGTACATCCGAAAGTTCTTTCCAACTGCAACATCGACCCCGAAGAATACAGTGGTTTTGCTTTCGGTATCGGCCTTGAGCGTATCGTTATGAGAAGATTTGCCATAAACGACCTTCGTCTTCTTTATGAAAACGATCTTCGCTTCCTTGACCAGTTTTAATTGAGGGGAGAGTTCGAAAATGACCAGCAAAAAAGAAATTTCCGACCTTACTCTCCGTTTTCAGGCAAGAACCCTTAATATTTACCGCAAGCTTTTCTTTGATTTGCAGGAACGCGAATATTCCGTTGAACTTCGCGACAGGGCAGCAAAGCTTGCAAAAGCAGTAAAGGAAGAAAACTATTCCGAAGCCAAAAGTCAGGCAGATAATATCACTTATCTTTTCAAGCTTTGCTTCCAGGCAAATCTCATTCTTCCCATGGTTTATCAGGGCCTTGCGGTTGATGGTCTTACTCTTTCCGCAACCATTGAGGAAGCAATAAACGGTGAAATCGGTCCCGATCCGGAACCGGAAATCATTCCTGTTGAAAAAATTCCCGAAGCCGTAAGAAAATATATTCCCGGCGGTGAAAAATAAAATTGCCTCCCTTGCCTAAAGGGAGGGGGACCGTTGCCGTATGGCACGGTGGAGGTATCCCTTTACCGAAAACGTTCATTTAAAAAAAACGGCGGGATATCATCGAAA
>JAFSDS010000032.1 GCA_017436125.1 Oscillospiraceae bacterium
GCCTTGCGAGCATCGCATAAACTTCCGGGCAGTTTTTTAAACTTTGCCAAAGTTTCAGCATCAGCTTTGTATAAATTAATATTGGCGGCTTCGGGCAGGTCAAGTTTTTTTTCAAGACCTATAAGGGCCGCATAAATCAAAAGCGTAAATGCAAGATACGGATTTGCTGTTGGATCGGGTGAACGAAGCTCCGCACGGCGGTATTCACCGACCGCAGCAGGAATACGGACAAGCTGGGAACGGTTTTCGTTTGACCAGGAAACGTAACCGGGAGCTTTATCCATTCCGAAACGTTTATAGGAATCCTCCGTAGGGTTGAGAAATACGGTCATTTCCACAACTTTATCAAGAACGCCCGCAATCATATGGCAAAGATTTTCGGAACCGTCATTTGACTGGACAGACATATTGATATGGAATCCGTTGCCGGGTTTGTGCTTAAGAGGTTTCGGGCCGAAATCAACAAAAACACCGTTGCGGCGGGCAACTATTTTAACAATCGTCTGAAAAGTCATTGTATCGTCTGCCACGGTAAGCGGGTCGGAATAACGGAAATCTATCTCGTTTTGTCCGGGACCTTCTTCGTGGTGTGAACTTTCGGGACGGATGCCCATCTGTTCCAGAGTAAGACATATCTCGCGGCGGATGTTTTCACCTCTGTCATCGGGGGCAAGATCCATGTATCCGGCTTCATCATAAGGAATTTTTGTCGGTTTGTTATTTTCATCAAGCTCAAACAGATAGAATTCCTGCTCTGAACCGAAGGCAAAGGTGTAACCTGCTTTCTTTGCGTCTTCGACTGCCTTTTTGAGAAGACTGCGGGTGTCGCATTCAAACGGTGTGCCGTCAGGATATGTAATATGGGTAAACATACGCACAACTTTGCCGTGCTCCGGTCTCCAGGGAAGCAGCATCAGCGTTTCGGGATCGGGGTGGAGCAGAAGGTCGCACCTTGTTTCATCGCCAAAGCCTGCAATTGCCGAAGCATCGAAGGCGATGCCGTATTCAAAGGCACGAGGCAGCTCTTCCGGCATAATAGAAATATTTTTTTGTTTTCCGAATACATCACAAAAGGCAAGACGGATAAATTTAACGTCTTCCTCGCGGACGTACTGCATTACCTCTTCCTTTGAATAATTCATAGTATCCTGCTCACTTTCTTTCGCTTTACGATAAAATTCTGATATCAGATTATATTTATTATACCATGTAATCTGGGAGAAAACAAAACGTGAACTGCAATTTTTATCATTTTTCCATAGTTAATTGTGTAAAAAGGATTGTTTTTGCAGGAATTGCACAAAATAACTTCAAAAATATTGACAAAGTTTTTTTGCGGGTGTAAAATGCAGAGCGTAAAAGCGAAGCTTTTGGATTTAAGAGTTCAGAATTGTAATCTTGCTTTCAGAAATTAAAAAATTCATATGTGAAAAAGGCAAAGGCGTCTTTAATGTTTTTTACATTAAAGGCGCCTTTATCTGTTTTTGCAATTTTTGTAGAAATTTTAAAGGAGAATAATTATGGGCACGGTAACGGATTATTTTGCAAGTCTGGTTTTTGATGACAGAGTTATGAAATCCACCCTTTCGGATGAAATATATAATTCACTCAAAAAAACGATAGAAGAAGGCTCGGAACTTGATATAGGCGTTGCCAACGCAGTTGCTGCGGCCATGAAGGATTGGGCGGTTTCCAAAGGCGCAACACATTATACCCACTGGTTCCAGCCTCTTACCGGAATCACCGCCGAAAAGCATGACAGTTTCATTTCTCCTTCTACTGATGGCGGTGTGATTATGGAATTTTCCGGGAAAGAACTTATTAAAGGCGAACCGGACGCTTCTTCTTTCCCTAATGGAGGCCTTCGGACTACTTTCGAGGCAAGAGGCTATACTGCATGGGATCCGACGTCTTATGCGTTTATTAAGGATAAAACCTTATGCATTCCCACTGCGTTCTGTTCTTACAGCGGCCATGCTTTGGACAAAAAAACTCCTCTTTTGCGTTCAATGGCGGCGCTCAACAAACAGGCGCTCCGAATCCTCAGATTGTTCGGAAACAACAGCGTAAAAAGAGTGACCGGCTATGTTGGTCCCGAACAGGAATATTTTCTTATCACCAAAGAAATGTATGAAAAGCGTCCGGACCTTTGCTTTACCGGACGTACTTTATTTGGAGCAAAACCTCCGAAAGGGCAGGAAATGGGCGACCACTATTTTGGCGTGATCAAACCGAAAGTTGCCGCTTTTATGGAAGAACTCGATGAGGAACTCTGGAAACTGGGAATACTTGCCAAGACGGAGCATAACGAGGTTGCTCCGGCTCAGTATGAACTGGCACCGATTTATACTACCGCAAATATTGCAACCGACCATAACCAGCTTACGATGGAGATAATGCAGAAGGTGGCGGCAAAACATGGTCTTGTGTGTCTGCTCCACGAAAAACCCTTTGCCGGCATAAACGGCAGCGGAAAACACAATAACTGGTCCATTGCCACCGATACGGGACAAAATCTGCTTTCTCCGGGTGCAACGCCCTATGAAAACGCACAGTTTTTGCTGTTCCTTTGCGCTGTTATAAAAGCGGTGGACGATTATCAGGATCTGCTCCGAATTTCGGTTGCGACTGCAGGAAATGATTGCCGCCTCGGTGCAAGCGAAGCACCGCCCGCGGTTGTGTCCGTTTTTCTCGGCGATGAACTGAATACGGTTCTTGAAGCTATCGAAACCGATACGCCTTATAAAGGTGCCGAAAAGACCCGGATGAAGCTTGGGGTTGACGTTCTGCCCGGGTTCAACCGTGATACCACAGACCGCAACAGAACTTCTCCATTTGCTTTTACCGGCAATAAGTTTGAATTCCGTATGCTCGGTTCCTCCAACAGTATCGCCTGCGCGAATATCATGCTGAACAGCGCAGTTGCCGAAACTCTCAGGATTTATGCAGACAGACTGGAAGGTGAGGAAGATTTCGAGACCGCGCTGCACAGTATGATTCGGAATACTATAAAAGATCATAAACGCATCATATTCAACGGCAACGGCTATGACGAAAACTGGATAAAGGAAGCGACGGAAAAGCGAGGCCTTCTCAATTTTCGCACCACCGCCGACTGCATGCCTCATCTTCTTGATAAAAAGAATATGGATATGCTTATTTCTCAAGGTGTGTTCACCGAAGCGGAACTGAAATCCAGATATGAAATCATGCTTGAAAATTACTGCAAAACCATAGTGATCGAAGCAAACACAATGGTCAATATGGCGAAGACGCAGATTGTTCCGGCAATCGAAGCCTATGCTGCGGATACTGCAAAGGCGGCTGCCTCAAAGAAGACGCTGGACTCCACGCTTGTTTGCGGATATGAAACCGGCGTTGTAAGAAAGCTTTCTGCTCTGGCTGACCTGATTGCTTCAAAAGCTGAAGAGCTGGAAACTGCTCTTATTTCTCTTGATAAGGCGGAAGATATCGGAGCAAAATCCGTTATGATCCGCGATACGGTGCTTTGTTTGATGAGCGAGCTCAGAATCCCATGTGACGAAGCCGAAACCATTACGGCAAAGAATTACTGGCCGATGCCAACCTATGCCGATCTGCTGTTCGGCATAAAATAAATGACAAAAAAGTAAAGGTGCGGAGCATTCAAAAATGAACAATTATACGGAGAAAAACTTTTCACCGCAGTATAAGCGGAGCGGAAGATGATTATTCAAAAATAGTTAAACATCTTACCGGATATATAATGGAGGTATGATTATGTCAGACTGTGCGATAGTAGGTATAAATTGGGGCGACGAAGGAAAAGGCCGGATGGTGGATCTGCTCACTGAAAATTATGACGTGGTTGTGCGTTTTCAGGGTGGCGGCAACGCCGGACATACGGTAGTCAACGAAAAAGGAAAGTTTGCGCTTCATCTTCTGCCTTCGGGAATTTTCAGAAGCGGCGTTGTCAACGTTCTGGGCAACGGGGTTGCGGTGGATCCGGAAAATCTGTGGAAAGAGATCCAGGAAGTGATGTCAAAAGGCGTTGAAATCACTACCGATAACCTCAGGATCAGTGACCGGGCTTCTCTTTTGCTTCCGTGGCACAGAGATATGGATGAATTTGAAGAGATGCGCCTTGCCGATAAGAAATACGGTTCCACAAAACAGGGGATAGCACCGTTTTATTCGGATAAATATCAGAAAAAGACCATTCTTGCCGGGGAACTGTTCTATCCGGAAGAACTGAAAACTCATCTTGCGGACCTTATGGAATGGAAGAACCTGACGCTGACAAAGGTATATGGCGCAAAGCCATATACGATGGAAATGCTTGAAGAATGGCTTGAAACTTACTGCAAAAAAATCATGCCCTATATTTGTGATACCGGAAAATTTTTGAAAGAAGCAAAGGCGGATGGTAAAAATATTCTTTTTGAAACACAGCTTGGCTCGCTGAGAGATCTGGATTACGGTATTTATCCTTACACGACCTCTTCCAATACAACCGCAGCCTATGCGCCCATAGGTTCCGGACTTGCGAATGCAAAGATTGACGATGTGGTGGGGGTGGTAAAAGCCTATTCCACCTGTGTGGGCGAAGGACCTTTTGTATGCGAAATGTTCGGCGAAGAGGCTGAAAAACTTCGCAGAGCGGGATTTGAATACGGAGCCAAGACCGGAAGACCACGCAGAGTCGGACCCATAGACATTGTGGCAACGCGGTACGGCGTTGAGGTCCAGGCAGCGACAGCTATCGCGCTTACAAAGCTTGACGTGCTCAGTTATATGGATAAGATTCCGGTCTGCACTCACTATATGCTGAACGGTGAACAGACCGACAGTTTTCCGTTTCCGTTCGCGCTTAAAAATGCAGAACCGGTCATCGAATTTTTTGACGGCTGGAAATGCGATATCTCAGGTGTCCGCCGCTGGGAGGATCTTCCAAAAGCGGCGCAGGAATATGTGACATATATTGAAAAACAAATCGGATGTCCCATCAAATACGTTTCGGTTGGACCGGAGAGGGACAACATCGTTATCAGGTGACAAGGAGAATACGGATATGAACAACAAATATGAATCCCCGCTATCATCGCGTTATGCTTCCGATTATATGCTTGAACTCTTTTCATCCGACACAAGATATCAGACCTGGCGCAGGCTTTGGGTTTCTCTTGCAAAGGCAGAAATGAAGCTTGGGCTTCCTATCACACAGGCGCAGGTTGATGAGCTTTCAGCACATATCACGGATATAGATTATGAATGCGTAAGCAGGCGGGAAAAAGAGGTGCGCCACGACGTTATGGCACATATTTATGCCTATGGTAAGGCTGCTCCGACAGCTGCCGGTATTATCCATCTGGGTGCAACAAGCTGTTATGTAACCGATAATGCCGATCTTATAATTTATCGGGATGCTCTGAAATATTTGCGTTCAGAGCTTCTGGGCGTTTTGGCGAACCTTTCGGAATTCGCCGAAAAATATAAGGATCTGCCGACCCTTGGCTATACACACTATCAGCCTGCCCAGCTTGTAACGGTAGGGAAGCGTGCGGCACTCTGGATGCAGGACTTCCTTTCCGACCTGAAGGAAATCGATTTTGCCATTGAAAATATCAGGTTTCTCGGCTGCCGCGGCACCACCGGAACCGAAGCAAGCTTTGTGGATCTGTTTGATGGCGATACGAAAAAAACAGATGAACTAAACCGCATGATCGCCGCAGACTTCGGCTTTGACGAATGTTTCGACGTGGTGGGTCAGACATACCCGCGCAAGGTTGACAGCCGAATTCTGAACGCGCTTTCCTCTTTGGCACAAAGCTGTTACCGCATGGCAAACGACATTCGCCTTTTGCAACATGACCGTCAGGTAGAAGAACCCTTTGAAAAAAATCAGATCGGTTCTTCTGCGATGGCATATAAGCGCAACCC
>JAFSDS010000033.1 GCA_017436125.1 Oscillospiraceae bacterium
AATTCCGATAGCGTTGGAGGTGTAATCTATGGAGGGGTTAAGACCCAGTTTCTGATATATGATAGGCGCAGGGCCGCCGATTACGTGCGCAAAGGTTATTTCCTTACCCGCAACGGTTTCCTGAACTATTCTTATCTGTTCATGGGTGTCGCTCATAAAATCTTTTTCCTCCTGATTTTTCGTTAATAAAAACCAAAAACCAATCTATGCCAAAGCAAAGGCATACCTTCGCTTATACATAATTTTAATTATCTATATAATAGCACAATATTTCAAAACAGTCAATTGCACGTATGCCAAAAAAACGATTCCTTTTTTGGTAAAAATCCAACTTTTGCCCATTTGAGATACTGGTCATCTCTATATCAAAACTTTTCCGCAAATTTAAAAGAGAACAAAAATTTTTTCTTATTGAATCAAAATATCCGTGTTCCTCATATTCTTTTAAAAAGTGTTTTTTTAATATCCGATAACAAAAAACGGCTTAACCTTTTAGTTAAGCCGTTTTTGATTGGTGGAGATGAAGAGGATCGAACTCTCTACCTCTTGAATGCCATTCAAGCGCTCTCCCAAGTGAGCTACACCCCCGGATGTTCCGCCGTTTTATCAGCGGAAATCATTATAGCACAGAAAAGATTTTCTGTCCATAGTTTTTTAAAAAATTTTCAATTTTTTCAGCTTGTGCTGATAAGCTTACCCATGATGATAAAGCGCTGGTTTGCGCCAAGGCCTTTGTAATAACGGGTGCAGGTGGAAAGGGTGATAAGCTTATCTCCGCCGTCGACATTTACGCCAAAGTCATAAAGGCTCATGCTCTTTGCTCTTGCCGCAACGGATGCAACGTTAATGTTGTTGCAGTTGATATAGAAGTTAAGGTCTGTAGTAAAGCAAACAGCAAAAACCTGGAAGGTATGGGTGCCGCCGTTGGTGGTAAGATAGATGTACTGGTTCTGTGCAACAAAGTCTTCATAAACAAAAGACATAAGGGATTCAAACTCGCCGCCGCCGCGTTTAAACGGAACAAAGCAGTTGTTCCAGTTGTGGCCATAAATAACGGTGTTCTGGGAAAGAGATCCGCTGCGAAGGTGAGCCGATCCAGCCGCCCAGGTATAGCTTCCGTTGGTAAAATAGTTGGTATTTCCGTCAGCCTGCCAAACAGCTCTGTTCTGAACGTTGGTGCCCTGAACGGTAAGATGTGCCGCAACGGTCTTATCCTGGAGGGAATATTTTCCTGCGCCGCCAACATATCCCGGGTTCTGAGCGCTGCCGATATTCTGCTGCTGGTTTCCGCCAACGGAACCGCCTGCTGTACCGCCGGAAGTTCCGGACTGTTCTGCAACAGGTTCTTCCTTCTTCATGGTTTCCATAAGGTTAGGATATTTTGTTGCAAGAAGATTTTTATATCTTGTGCCTTTAAGATAGGAATATTCATATTTCGGTTCGCTTTTTTCCGCCTTGTTTTCCTGTTCGGTTACAGAAGCGGCTGCATTTTCCTCTTTTTCTTCGCCGTTATTCAAAGCAGCGCCGCAAAGAAGAAGCGCAGACAAAACGATGAGAGATATTACCACAAGGACTGTTTTCTTTTTCATAATAATCGCCTCCCTGTTTAAAGATATATTATAACAAAATATGGGTATATAATCAACATATCTTTTATTCTTTTTCCAAATATTATTGGTTTTTTTCAATAAAATAAAACAGCATTATTGCCCTATATTGTAGATTTATTAAATCCTTTCTGTTATAATGTATGTAATATTATGCCTATTTTTCGGCAGAAAGGAATTTTTTTATGGAAAAGAGAAAAAAACGCTTTGGCGATCGCTATGACGGATATCGTGTCCGATCTTTGTCGCCGATGACTTATATCGTTCCGTTTATTATGAAGACAAGGAACGATGCATCAAACCTTTTTTCCGGCTCCATTGAGCTTGGACGAATCGAAAATTACATAAAGAAAAAACGCCGAGAAGACGGACTTTCCGGTTTTGGTTTTCTCCATGTTGTTATTGCTGCCTATGTCCGCCTTGTTTCTCAAAAACCTGCCATGAACCGCTTTGTTGCTGGCCAGAGAATTTATCAGCACGGAGAAGATATCTCCGTAAGCATGATGGTAAAAAAGAGCATGGAGCTTAACGCCCAGGAATCTGCCATCAAGGTTGTTTTTAACCCCGGCGATACCGCGGAGGACATTTACCGCAAGATGGATGCCGCTGTTGAAGAGGCAAAACGCGCAGGAGATTCCAATCTTTTTGATAAGGTTGCAAAAGTTATAAACTTTATGCCCGCTCTTATTCTCAGGGCTTTTGTTGCGTTTATAAACTTCCTTGATTATTTCGGAATCATGCCGAAAATCATCCACAAGGCTTCGCCTTTCCACTGCAGCCTTTTTGTTTCCAACCTTGGTTCCCTCGGCATTGCTCCGATATATCACCATCTTTATAACTTTGGAACCTGCCCCATTTTCCTCACCTTTGGCGCAAAGAGGACCGAACTTGAAGTTCAGAAAGACGGCAGCGTTGAAAAACACAAATACGTTGATTTTACCGTTGTAAGCGACGAACGCATTACCGACGGACATTATTACGCCACCGCATTCAAACAGCTTGACTGGATACTCCGTCATCCGGATTGTCTTGATGAAAAACCCGAACAGATCATTCAAGATGTTGACTGATAAAAACAAGGAGGTATTATTTTCATGAAACTTAACTATAAACGCACCCTTCTCGTTGGACTTGCCTTCCTTTCCATCTGCACTTTCTGGCAGGCATATGACGGAATTATTCCGCTGATACTTAAAAATACCTTTGGAATCGGCGAAAGTGCCACCGGCCAAATCATGGCTATCGACAACATGCTTGCTCTTGTTATGCTTCCTCTTTTCGGTTCCCTTTCCGATAAGACCCATACCCCCATCGGCAAGCGTACCCCTTATATTATCTTCGGAACCATTGTTGCTGTAGTCAGCATGCTGTTCCTCCCCTATTTTGACAACACCGAAAACCTTCTTGGCTTTGCTCTCTGCCTTGGTCTTACCCTTCTTGCCATGGCAACCTATCGTTCTCCGGCTGTTTCCCTTATGCCGGACGTAACCCCCAAAAAGCTCCGCAGCAAGGGCAACGCAGTTATCAACCTTATGGGCGCAGTTGGCGGCGTTATCTCCCTTGCTCTCATCAGCCTTCTTGTTCCAAAGGAAGGAAAACCAAACTTTTTCCCTATTTTTGCAATAATTGCCGGAATCATGATCGGCGCGGTTGTCATCCTTGTTCTCACCGTCCGCGAAAATAAACTTGTTAAGGA
Source organism: Oscillospiraceae bacterium (assembly GCA_017436125.1). Lineage (GTDB taxonomy): Bacteria > Bacillota > Clostridia > Oscillospirales > Ruminococcaceae > UMGS1668. The sequence goes on from JAFSDS010000033.1 coordinate 3,304, forward strand.
AATGGAAGAAACCGGCGGCTATGAAAGCACCGAAGCCGAACTTAACCAGGAACTTTCAAAAGGCAAAAAAATGCCGAAAGATATCCTTAAAAGCCTTATCTTCATGCTTGGAACCGTTGCTTTCTTCTTCTTCGGATACAACGCCGTCACACCTTTTTCAGCCTTTATATGACCAACTTCCTTGAAGTTAAAGGCGGAAGCTTTGCAAACTATCTTAT
>JAFSDS010000034.1 GCA_017436125.1 Oscillospiraceae bacterium
ATCTCTTTGAACAGCGGGCAGTTGGCGCCTTTAAGAGAAAGTGCAACAAGTTCCTGACCTTCATCGGGGTCATTGTACCATTCAAGCATAGGCTCGAGATGTTTTGCAAATTCTTCAGGGGTAAACTGTTCGGCTTCCTCTGCAAGTTTAATTACCGGAATGGTCTTGATAGGAAGCTTGGTGTTCTGGGAGAATGCGATAGTGGAACCGGAAAGCTCCATAGTCTGGGTACCTGCACCGATAACGGTTGCACGGATGGTTTCTGCCGGTTCAACAACTTTATCCATAAACGGAGCAAATACTTCGTTGATGGCTCTTGCAAGAACGACGCCGATGTCGTTATAGGGGAAGTCATCTTTTCCTTCATAAGGATGATAGATGAGGTTACCAACACCGCCGGAGAAAGTTACGAACTTGATTTCTTCAAGGTCATGAAGCGGATGGTCGGTGGTCATGATCTTAAGGTCATCCATGTCAAAGGTTTTGAAACCAAGGGTGGTTGCAAGAACCTGTGCCATAAGAACGCATGCCTTATAGATTTCTTTATATTCAATTTTATTTCCGACCTTGAGGTTGATGTTGTGTTTTGCACAAAGTTTGCCGAGATGGTCGGAAATGTAAAGGATTTTTCCGTTGGGATCAAGTTTGATAAGGCGTCCGCCGATATCAAAGCATCCGGTATCTACCGGGCGGTTTTCTTTAAATACCGCAATGTTGGAAGTACCGCCGCCGATATCGCAGTTTGCGGTTACGACATGCTGTTTAAGGGACATTGCCGAAGTTCCTGCGCCGCGTCCTGCAATAACGCCTTCAAGGTCGTTACCTGCGGTTGCAACAACGAAGTCGCCCGCCATGCCGGACATAAAGTTAAGAACAGTTCTTGCGTTTTCTTTTCTTGCGGTTTCACCGGTAATAATTACTGCACCGGTGTCGATATCCTCTGCTTTGAGGCCTGCTGCGGCATATTCGCCGACGATGATTTTATGTACTGCGTCTTCATCGATGGTTCTTTCATCAAGAAGAGGAGTGGTGTAAATCTTACTTTCGTAAACTACCTCTTTGTTGGTGATCTCGATTCTCGGGACCATGTATTCGCCGGAAGTGTTTTCGATAGTGAATCGGCTGAAAATTACCTGTGTTGTGGAAGTACCGATATCAATACCTGCGCTGAGTATCTTCTCTTTCATACTTCATTCTCCTTTGACTTGTCATTCTATCTAAATGCTAAGCACAACTTGCCGTTATCAATAATCCGAAAGATCCAGGTTTTCGATAAGATCGATAAGTTCCTGAATTCCTTCGTGGTCATAGGCGCTTGTTCTTACTATCTTGCTTGCGCCGGACATTTTGAGGAAGTTTTCCGCAATTTCAATTTCCTCTTCGGTTTTACCGTCGATCTTTGTTATAACTCCGATGGTCGGCTTTGCAAATGTCATGCTGAACATCTGCGGAAGTCTTCCCATGGTGTTTCCCGCATCGTGAACAAGAACAACGATATCCGCGTCGCAAGCTGCAATAATGCATGCGCGCCAAAGACTGCTTTGATCTATATATTCGCCGGGAGTATCGATAGCATCATCATGTACGATGATCTCCTGGGTCTTTTTATATTCAATAACCTCATTGTGCATGGCCTGGAGCAAGGTCGTTTTACCGACCCTCGAGCGGCCCATGAGGATTATCTTTCTTGGTTTTTTCTGTTCTTCGGACATCAGCTTCTGGTAATCTTTACCGTGGAATATTTCATATCCTCGAAGCGGTCGATTACAGCGTTGAGTGCCGAATCAACTGCGCCGATCTCGCCGACGAAAACAACTGCGCCGGAGAAACGGTCAACAAAACCGAGCTTGATTCTCGCGGCTTTGGTGCAGATATCCGCAGCGATGATAGCGCTTTCGGAGGGTGTGATGGTGATGATGCCGATAGCCTCGGTGAATTCATCTGTGAGGCCGAGTTTTTTGTAGATCATTCTGTCCGGCTTGGAAATTCTATGGGCAAGAGTGACCTGCTTTCCGGGAACGTACTCCTGTATCGAGCGAGGCGGCAAAGAGTATTCAGTGTTCTGCGACATTTGATACTTCCTCCTGTTCCAAAAATCTGAAGTTCGGTCCAAGGGCGCACCTATAGACACACTTCAAGTCTTACACAGTTACTATTATACAAAGAACAGCCCGTTTTGTAAAGTCTATTATAGGAAAAATAATTAAATAAAACAAAGTTTTTTTTGCGTTTTTCTATTGACATTTTAGTTAGATAAAGCGCTTTTGCTTTTTTGTGAGCATGATTATCCCATTCGTGAGCACCAGGTTTTAAATTGTAAACTTTTTGTTAATTTTTGAGCACGGAATATAATTGCGAATATAAAAAAGGGACCTTTACGGTCCCCTTCCCTGTTTTTTGCAATTTTTGCTGCAGTGCTCAAAAAGCAAATTCTATATTTTTGATATGCTCAATGCAGAAATCGAAATATTTTTCATAAATTACGTCGCCTTTTGCAGCTTCTGCTTCATCGTCCGGTCTGCGGACAACCCCGGCATACACCTTTCCAACTCCGGTATATCTTCCGTCTCCCCTTCTTCTGCAAAGAAGATACATCGAAAATGCTCCGGAGCGCGAAATAGATTCATAAAGGCCAATATCTCTGCGGCGGATCTCGTCAAAAAACTCGTTCTGAGCGGATCTTGCGATGATATGATTCGGCATAAATGTGCTCAAAACCCTGTCTGCAGTAAAGGCAAAAAGTATGCTGCGGTTGCGGGCTTCAAAATCGGAAGCACGGTTTTTTTCATAGGCAAAACCATCAATGTTCATAAGAGCATCCGCAAAAAACTTGCCTATATTATGCGCTTTTTCAAGGTTTCCGTTTTCGCGTTCGTGGTTATAGAGTTTTGCCTCCATATCACTTTCGTCGATAGGCTGAAGTCTTTTTCCAACGATCTTCATATCGCTGTCGTCCGTTCCGTACATAGTTTATCGCCTCCTCTTTTTTCAAAATAAGCAAAACGGGACAAAGCGTTTTTTAAAACACCCTGTCCCGGAAAATTATTTATTCAGCTCTTCTCTTACTTTCAGCAAAGCATCAAGAGCCTCGCCGGGAGTGGTGCAGGTTCCGAGCGGATGAGGATAGCTGATATAGTATCCGTGATAATCGCTTCCGCCAAGGGGAACAAGCCAATACTCCTTAATGATTTTTTCGATTTCCGCACGGTCGCTTTCGCTGTTGGCGGGATGGGAAAGTTCGATCGCCTGAATCTTGCCGGCTTTTGCAAGCTCCCAGGCAAGCTCAAGGGAATCATATCTTCCCGGATGAGCAAGGCAGCAAACGCCGCCGGTCTGGTTGATGATTTCGGCCGCTTCCCAAACTTCGGGGAAGTTTACCTGATAAGGGATATTTCCGAAGAATTTTCCGTTAAGATCGGAAAATACGGAATATGTATATCCTCTTTCCATAAGAGCTCTTGCAACATGCTGGCGATAGATACACTGGGCATCGCCCGCGGCTTTTTTCACGTCCTCAAAAGTGATGGGATATTCTTTTGAAATTTCCTCAACAACTTTTTTGATAGCCTCGTTGCGCTCTTTAAGAGTGTTGTTGATAAGTTTTTCAAGCTTTTCGGTCTTTCTCGGCATATAGCAAAGAAGATGAACGTTTCTGCCTGTTTTGGCGTCATAGGTGGAAACTTCAACGCCGGGGATGACCTTTAAACCTTTGCGCTTTCCGATATTAACAGCAGTCTGGGCACCGGCCATTGTATCGTGATCGGTTACCGCAATAAAATCGAGCCCCGCATCAAGCGCATATTGAACAAGCATTTCCGGCGAAGTTGAACCGTCGGACATAGTGGTATGGCAATGCATATCGCCTATCATAACGCGAAGCCCTCCTTTTTACGTATTTTCACATGGTTATTATACACCCGCAACAATTTTTATTCAAGAGCAGGGCAAGAAAAAAGCAAAGAAAAAATATTAAAAATTTTTCAAAACAGTGTTGACAAACCGGTTTTTATTCGCTATAATAGTCAAGCAGTCAAAAATGACATGCGGGTTTAGCTCATCTGGTAGAGCGCGACCTTGCCAAGGTCGAGGTAGCGAGTTCGAGCCTCGTAACCCGCTCCAGAAAAAAGCTCATTCTTCGGAATGAGCTTTTTTGTTTATCCGGAACATTTTATTCAAAATATTTTTTGTTTTGTAGTGCAAAACCGTTTCCGGCGTGTTATAATGAGATTTACGAAACTTATCGGAAGGAGGATATCCGCTTTGGCATACCGTGTTGTTGTAAAATGCGGCGGAGGAGCATTTTTTGTTCCCAACGAAGCCGCCGAAAATTTAAAACTCTGCACCGCCGCCCAGCTTCGCGTCCTTCTTCTTACTTTAAGCCGCGGTTTTGCCGAGATAACTCCCGAAGCTGTTTCCGCAGAACTCGGAATATCTTCCGACGATGCAAAAGATCTTCTGGATTACTGGGTAGCAAGAGGTATCCTTGAGGGCGACGGCGTTGTTTCCGCCGTTTCTCTTCCTGCATCCTCCCCTGCTCCGGAAATATCCGCTCCAAAGGCTGCCGCACCCAAACCGCCGGAAACAAAACTCCAGATGAGCGAAGTTCTTCGCTTTAAGGAAGAAGATCCGGCCATTGCCCATGTTTTCTCCGAGGCGGAGCGCCTTCTTGGAAAGACCTTCACCTCTTCAGACAGCGAAACCATCGTCTGGCTCATCAATTATGCAGGTATCGCACCGGAGGTCCTTATCACCGTTATCGCCTACTGCGCAAGCATTGAAAAGAGAAATTTCTTTTTCATTAGAAAAGTTGCACTGGACTGGCTTGAAAACGGAATAGACACCATTGAGGCCGCAGAAGAGCGCATGCGCGTTCTTGAGGAGGCAAGAAGCTGGGAAGGCGAAGTAAAACGCTGCCTCGAGATATACGGAAGAAACCTTGTTACCAAGGAAAAAGAGTATTGCGAAAGCTGGAGACTTTACGGAATCTCTCCGGAACTTATACATTTTGCATACGAAAAATGTATTGAAAAAACGGCAAAGCTTTCGTTCCCTTACATAAACAAGCTTTTGATCAGCTGGCACCAGAAAGGCTTTAAAACCCCTGCGGAAGCCGCCGCAGAAAACAAGCCGAAGGACGAAAACAAAAAGCCCTCCTTCGATCTTGATGAGCTTGAGCGCCGCATGATGCTCGAAGATTCCGTAATCTGAGCACCTCATTGTTTTTCTTTTTAAAATGAAGTAATTTTATTATAAAATCCATAGAAAGGACGTTTGCAGAATATGGCTTATTCTTCCGAAGTTTACGCCGCAGCAAGCCGTGTTCTTGAAGAAAGAAGACGCCTTGCGGAACGGGAAGCCAGCCTAAAAAAAGCTGATGTTTATGCGAAATATCCGGAAATCTACAAGATAGATTCCGATCTTTCTCGCGATATGGCAGATCTTTCCGTGCTCATGCTTCGCGGCGGAAAAGACCTCAACTGTGCTCTTGCGGAAATGATGAAAAAAAACGAAGAAATCAGCGCCGAAAAAGCCCGTATCCTCACCGCAAACAACCTTCCGGCAGATTATCTTGAACCGCACTACACCTGCAAAAAATGCAGCGACCTCGGCAGAAAAAACGGCATTCTGTGCTCGTGCTATAAGGAAGTATGCAAGGCAGAGGCTCTTAAAGAGCTCGCTGCAAGTTCCGGTTCCGCCTCGTGCTCATTCGATAATTTTGATCTTTCCTATTATCCGGATAACGGTGCTTCCGACGGAACGAACCCCAGAAGAAAAATGCAAAATTATTATAATTTCTGCATAAACTATGCAAATGATTTTTCCTCTGATTCTCCGAGCATCGTTATGATGGGAAGAACCGGCCTTGGAAAAACCCATCTTTCCCTTTCCATCGCAAAAATTGCTGTAGAAAGGGGCGCCGGCGTTGTTTACGCCCCGGCGCAGAAGCTTGTTTCCGAGCTTGAGCGCGAACATTTTTCTTTTTCCGGAAGTGATTCCTCAATAAAGAAATATTCCCGCTGCGAACTGCTTATAATCGACGACCTTGGAGCGGAGTTCCCTTCTTCTTTTACCACCGCCGCCATCGGAAGCCTTATCAATGAAAGGCTTTATGAAAACCTTCCGACAATTATAAGCACCAACCTCAGCAGCAAGGAACTTGCGGAAAGATATTCCGAAAGAACCGCCAGCAGGATCCTCGGCGAATACAAAAAGCTGTTTTTTGTCGGCGAAGATATCCGTTTTCTTAAAAACCGTTGACCGAAAGGAAGTAATATAATGAAAGTCCGTCCCGCAACAAAACCCGATGTTCTTACCGTTCTCGGCTGTGTCCGCAGAATCAAAAACGAATATTTTGAAGCAAACAACATAAATCAGTGGGGAGAGGGTTATCCTTCCCGCGAAATTTTCGGAGCAGATGTTGATAAAAAAGCTCTTTATGTAATGTATATGGGCGAAGTTCTTGTTGGATTCGGCTCCTTCCTTTGCGAAAATGAACCCACCTATTCCGAAATTGAAGGAAAATGGAAAACCGACGGCGAAAAATATCTTGTTGTTCACCGCTTCGGAATCAACCCGGACTGGCACGGAATGGGCTTTGGCACCGCTCTTATGGGTCTTGCGGATAAAATCTGCGAAGTTAAAAAGATCCCTTCCATCCGCGTTGATACCCATGAGGACAATATCGCAATGCAAAAGCTCCTCGAAAAATGCGGCTTTGAAAGATGCGGAATCATCCATCTTGAAAACGGCGACCCCAGAGTCGCATACGAAAAAGTTCTTTGATAAAAATAAAAACCCTGCGGAATTTCCGCAGGGTTTTGTTTTATATGATATTTTTAATTTCATCAAGGGATTTTATCTCAAAATCCACCCATTCCGGCTTTTCTTTTCCGTTAGGATTGAGCCATACGGTCTTCATTCCAAAGGCATTTCCGCCCTTCATATCGGAAGTGAGGGAATCCCCGAGCATAACGCTTTCTTCCGGTTTTATGTCAGTAACTTTGTCAAAGCAGTATGTAAAAAATTCGCTGCCTGGTTTTTCCGCTCCGATTTTTCCGGAAGTGAAAACCTCTTCGAAATATTTGAGCATATCCGCTTTGCGAAGTCTTTCTGTCTGCTGTTCATGTGGACCGTTGCTTGCGGCAAAAAGTCGGTATTTTCCGGAAAGATATTCCAGCATTTCATAAGCACCAGCCATGGGTATTGCGCTTTCGTGAAGTCTTGCACGGAAATATTTTTCAAATTCCGGACCGTCAAGGTCAATACCGAGCTCCGTAAAAACCGTTGCCCAGCGAATTTCCAGAAGTTTTTCAAAGGTAAGCTTTCCCTGTTCAAGGTCGTGCCAAAGTCCGTTATTTATCCGGTGGAATGTATCGAGCATCTCCGGATTATAATCTATGCCTCTTTCGATAAGTCCAAGTCGCATAGATTCTTCAACACAGGCCTCAAAATCAAGAAGAGTCCCATCAATATCAAGAAAAACAGCTTTAATCATACTTTCTCCTATAGGAAACGGGCAGCTTATGCTGCCCGTATTTTTTATACTATATCGTCGTTTCCGCCATCAAACTGACCTTTGTTCATCTGTTTGAGATATGCGTTGATAAATCCGTCGATCTCGCCGTCCATAACCGCCTGAACGTTACCGGTTTCAAAACCGGTTCTGTGGTCTTTTACCATGGTGTAGGGCATGAATACATAGGAACGGATCTGGCTTCCCCAGGTGATTTCCTTCTGTACGCCCTTGATATCCTCGATTTTTTCAAGGTGTTCACGTTCTTTGATCTCAACGAGCTTGGAACGGAGCATGTTCATACATACTTCGCGGTTCTGATACTGGGAACGCTCGATCTGGGAGCAAACGGTGATACCGGTGGGAATATGGATAAGGCGAACTGCGGAGGAAGTTTTGTTAACTTTCTGGCCGCCCGCGCCGGATGCACGGTAAACTTCCATTTTAATGTCGTCCTCTTTGATCTCGATGGATTTGTCATCCTCGATTTCGGGCATAACTTCAAGGGAGGCAAAAGAGGTCTGGCGTCTTCCGGATGCATCGAAAGGAGAAACCCTTACAAGGCGGTGAACACCGTTTTCGGATTTAAGGAAGCCGTATGCGTTGGGACCTTCGATAATGATGGTTGCAGATTTAACACCTGCTTCATCGCCGTCGAGCCAGTCAACAAGGGTATATTTAAACTCGGGGTGTTTATTGCACCAGCAGGTGTACATTCTGTAAAGCATCTGGCACCAGTCCTGCGCCTCGGTGCCGCCGGCACCTGCATGGAAAGTGATGATGGCGTTGTTGTCGTCATATTCACCGGTAAGAAGGGTTGTGAGCTTGAGTTCATCGATATCCTGTTCAAGCTTTTCAACTTCAGGAAGAGCCTCGTCATAAAGGGAAGGATCATTTTCCTCAAGGGCGATCTCGATGAGGGTCATAGCATCTTCATAGCGGGTTTCAAGATTTTTATGAGAATTGATTTTTCCGTTAAGCTGGCTGAGCTTACGCTGTACCTTGGTGGAAGTTTCAACATCGTTCCAGAAGTTGGGGTCCTCCTGCTGTGCTTCAAGTCTTCTTACTTCCGCGCGGCACTGCTCAAGGCCGAGAGCATCTTTAAGATCCTCTATCTGCGGTTCAAGAGCAACCAGTCTGAGTTTAAGTTCTTCAAATTCAAGCATTATTTATTCCTCCGGATCGGTAAAGCCCTTTCGGGCGCAATTTTACATTATACAACAGTTTATTATATATTATTTATATCAAATAGTCAATTATTTTTTGTTTCCTCCGATAGGTATAAAGGGTATCATTTATGTAAAACATTTATTAACTTTTTCAAAAACATTTGCTTTTGCGATTTAAAAATTTTATAATATAATAAAGAAATTTATGCTTTTTTGACGAAAGGATTCACTATGCAAAGCTATTTCGGTTCCCCCTGCCCCTATTGCGGCAAAAAATTTGCCGAGGGCGATGATATTGTTGTGTGTCCCGAATGCGGAACTCCGCACCACAGGGATTGCTATAAAGAACATTCCGCCTGCGCTAACGAAGCAAAGCACGGCGAAAACTATGAATGGAAATCCGCTTTTGCTTCTTCCATTCCCCATAAACATCATGAAGAAAAACACACCGAGGAAGGCGAAACCGTTTTCTGTAAATACTGCGGAAGCGAAACCCCTCTCGGCTCCATGTACTGCCATAAATGCGGCGCACCCATGAACGAGGAAGTTCCCCGCCGTGAGGTTCACAGATTTGATTCCGCAGAGGAATTTCACAGAGAAAGATTCCGCATATTCACCGAAGCCTTCGGCGGCGGTTTTGAGGGTGTTTCTCCAAAAGAGGCCGCTCTTTTTGTCCGCAGCAACATAGAATATTTTCTTCCCCGTTTTGCGGCATTTTCCAAAGGCGCAAAATTCGATACAAACTTTTCCGCCTTTATTTTCTCCTATTTTTATCTTTTCTATCGCAAGATGTACGGCCTTGGCTTTGCTGTTCTTATAGCAAGCCTCATTCTCAGCATTCCCGGAATGCTTCTTGACCTTGCTGCCATCCAGGCTCAGTATGTGGAAATGGGCATGCTTTCCCAGGTCATCTGGGAGATTCCCCATCAGGAGACCCTTGCGATCTATGCCATAATCGCAAACCTTCTCATCTGGATCATGCGTATTGCACTTATGATGTTCTTTAACCGCCTTTACTATTCAAAGGTCATTTCTACCATAAAAAATACCCGCGACAGTCTTTTAAACGAAAGCGAAAAAGTTATTTCCGACTTTTTCCGCAGAAAAGGCGGCACAGAAATGGCCCTTCCGATAATCATCGCTGTTCTTACTTTTTCCGTAAGTTTTGTCCTTGCGGGAGCCATTGTTTCTTCCGAATTTTTCATCATGCCGGAAATCACAAATTTTCTTTAAAAACAGCGATTTTTCCTGTTGACAAGCCGGTTTTCGGCTGTTATAATAAACAATGTTGCTTTATGACCTAAAGCGAACATCCTTGCTCCGCATGGCGGGGCCAAAGTCCAAAAGGAGGTGTATCAAAGATGGCAAAACTTTCCCAGAGCTATGAAACCGTTATGGTTTTCAGCTGCAAGAATGAGGAAGCAATCCCTGCTCTCGTTGAAAAATTCACCACTCTTATCTCCGAAAACGCAACTGTTGACGGTGTTGAAGAATGGGGAAAAAAGAGACTTGCTTATCCCATTAACTACGAGACCGAAGGTTATTATGTGCTTGTAAACTTCACCAGTGCTCCTTCCTTCCCCGCAGAGCTCGATCGTCACTACAACATCACTGACGGCGTTATCCGTTCCCTGATCGTTGCAAAAGCAGAATAAGGAGGAATTCCTATGAACAAAGCGTTCCTTATTGGCAGACTTGCCGCCGACCCTGAACTTCGTCAGACCGGCAGCGGAATCGCCGTAACAAGCTTCACCATCGCTGTTGACAGACCCTATTCCAAGGGTTCTGACCGCCAGACCGACTGGATCGACATCGTTGCATGGAGAAACACCGCCGAGTTCGTCTGCAAATACTTCCAGAAAGGTTCTCCCATCGTCATCGAAGGTTCCATCCAGACCAG
>JAFSDS010000035.1 GCA_017436125.1 Oscillospiraceae bacterium
AAAGCCGATGTTCTTAACAGAGCCGCATTCATCGAAGAAAAAGTCGGAATCATTGAAAAACGCAGTCCCGAAACCGTTAAAGAATACCGCGAGCGCCTTTATAACAAGATGCTTGAGGTTCTTGAAGGCAAACAGATAGATGAGGCAAGGATCGTTCAGGAGGCTGCCATCTACAGTGATAAAGTTGCCGTTGATGAAGAAACCGTTCGTCTTCGCAGTCATATCGGCCAGCTCCGTGAGATCCTTGAACTTGATGAGCCCGTTGGCAGAAAACTCGACTTTCTTATCCAGGAAGTCAACCGCGAAATCAATACCACCGGCAGCAAATGCTCCGATGTTGAGATCGCCCAGATCGTTGTTGACGTTAAATCCGAAATCGAAAAGATCCGCGAACAGATTCAGAATATCGAATAAAACGGAGGCTTTTGCATGAAGCTTGTCAATATCGGATTCGGAAACCTGATAAACGCAAACCGCGTTATCGCAATGGTTGCACCGGATTCCGCACCGATAAAACGTATTATCACAGAAGCAAGGGATAAGGGAACGCTTATTGATGCTTCTTTTGGAAGAAAGACAAAAACCGTTCTTGTTATGGATTCCGGACATGTTATCCTTTCCGGTATCCAGCCGGAAACAGTCGGCGCAAGAATGACTGCGGAGGGTGAAGATGAATAAAAGAGGCGTTTTGCTTGTTATTTCCGGCCCTTCGGGCGTTGGAAAAGGCACAGTAATCAGCAAACTTTTCGATATGGACGATAACCTTTATTTTTCCGTTTCCGCAACGACCCGTCAGCCAAGACCGGGCGAAGTTAACGGAGTCCATTATACTTTTAAAACAAAAGAAGAATTTGAAAAAGATATCGAAACCGGTGAAATGCTTGAGTATGCCCAGTTCAGCGGAAACTATTACGGAACTCCCCGCAGCGCTGTTGAAAAAAAGCTTTCACAGGGAAAGGACGTTGTTCTTGATATCGAGATACAGGGCGCAAGAAACGTAAAACGTCTTATGCCTGAGGCAGTTCTTGTTTATATTCTTCCTCCGAGCATTGAAGAACTTAAACGCCGCCTTATAGGCAGGAACACAGAAACGGAAGAAGCTCTTGAAAAAAGATTCAAGACAGCTTATACCGAGCTTCATGAAGCACCGGAAATTTATGATTATTTTATAGTTAATGATATGGTGGAAAATGCCGCCATCAAAATAGAAGATATTCTTGAGGGCGAACGCTGCAGCAAATCAGCAATGCAGGAAGTCCTTAAACAAATTTTAGAGGAGGCAGAAAACCTTGCTTAACCCGAACGACACTTACAATCTTAACCAGCTCAACAGCCCCTATGCAAACGTTGTTGCAATTGCAAAACGCGCACGCCAGATCAGCGAAGACGCAGAAGCAAACCACGAAATCATCTCCGAAAAACCTCTTAAAATCGCCATTGCCGAATTTATCGGCGACAAATATCGCGTAAATAAGGTAAACGTGGAGGAAGACTGATATGCCCGAAAAGAAGAATCTTCTTCTGGGGGTTTCCGGCGGGATCGCTGCCTATAAAGTCTGCGAGATCGCTTCATATTTTACCAAAAAGGGCGTCAACGTAAACGTTGTTATGACGGAACATGCCGCCGAATTTGTTGCGCCGCTTACTTTTGAGGCGCTTACCAAAAACCATGTCTACACCTCTCTTTTTGACGGAAAAGGTCCGGATCCCGTTGCCCATGTAAACCTTGGAAGAACCGCCGATGCAGTCCTTATTGCTCCGGCAACCGCCAATATTATCGCAAAGATTGCGAACGGAATTGCCGACGACATGGTTTCCACCACAGTTCTTGCGGCAAACTGCAAAAAGATAATAGCACCGGCCATGTTTACCGGCATGCTCGAAAACGCAGCGACACAGCGTAACCTTGAGCAGCTTAAAGCGGATGGATGGGAAATTATCGAATCCGAAAGCGGCCGTCTTGCCTGCGGAGCAGTTGGAAGCGGAAGACTTGCGGATATTCCAAAGCTTATTTCCTCCGTTGAGGAAGCGCTTTTTGCGGATGAGCAGCTTTTGGGAAAACGCGTGCTCGTAACCGCAGGAGCAACAAGAGAAAGTCTTGACCCGGTGCGTTTTATAACTAACCGCTCCAGCGGAAAAATGGGATATGCAGTTGCAAAAATGGCAAAAACCATGGGCGCAGAGGTAACTCTCATCAGCGGAAAGACAGAAATAAAGCCGCCCCACGGCGTGAGCACCGTTTATATCGAATCTGCGGAGGATATGTATAATGCCGTTACAGAAAGGGCCGCATGTGCCGATATCATCATCATGGCGGCGGCTGTTGCGGATTATACTCCCGCGGAATATGCAGAGCAGAAGATCAAAAAATCCGAAGGGGACAACACCCTTGTGCTCAAGCGCACCAAAGATATCCTTGCGAGCATCGGAAGGACAAAACCCTCCGGCCAGGTGGTGGTAGGATTTTCTATGGAAACGGAGAATCTTCTTGAAAACAGCCGCAAAAAGCTGCTTTCAAAAAACGCCGATATGATCGTTGCAAACTCCATTGCAAGTGAAAACACCGGTTTTGGCGTTGATACCAATGCCGCCGTGCTCATAACGAAAACCGGTGAGCACGAAACCGGACTTATGAGCAAGGAGGAACTTGCAAAAGTTATCCTTTCAAAAGCGGCAGAAATGCTTTAATAAAAAAAGACGGCTTCTGCCGTCTTTTTTTAATTTATTTGCCGCAGTAAAATGCAATTGCTTTTGAAACAAATTCCGCGGTGCCTTTTCCTCCGGATTTATCGATATTTTCGGTAAAGCGTTCATCAAGAACGTACATTTGGCCGAGACCGGAAAGAATTTCGTCGGTGCAGGTGTAATAATTTTCTGTGATGAAGCTCTGAAGCTTTTTAACAAGGCTCTGTGTCTCTTCGGATTTTGGCGAACTGCCGGAAATTTTTCCGAATTCTTTAAAAATTTCCATCATTTCAGCCGCAATTGAAGCGTTATTTTCATCGGAACGTCCTTCGGATTTTGCTTCATATTCCCCGAAGGCGGAAGTTTTGCCCCATTTTTCCTTTGCTTCGGCTTCATATTTTTTAAGTTTTGTTTTATCAAATGCAGAATAATCCAAAAATTTTTCCTCCTTGGTAATAAGTTTTTCGGCAAGGGAGATAAGAGAATCGATTTGTTCCCGGCGAAGTTTAAGAAGCTCAATCTGTTCCGAAAGCGCTTCTTTTCGGTCAAAATGCGGGTTATTTATAATTTTTTTTATTTCCTTAAGCGGAAATTCAAGTTCACGGAAAAGAAGAATAGTTTGCAAACGTTCAAGAGAATCTTCGCTATAAAGGCGATAGCCGGAATCTGTAAAACCGCTTGGCGGCAAAAGACCGATTTTATCGTAATATTGCAAAGTGCGGACGCTTATTCCGGCAATCTTGCTTACTTCGTTTACTGTAAACATAAAAATCATCTCCCTGCGACTATATATTACACTATTACGTAACGTAATGGTCAAGGACTTTTGTAAAAAAATTCATAAAATTTTTAAAAAATATAAGCATCAATGCAACAAAGAAGGTATATAATTATAATCGGTGCTTTACTACTTTATGAAAGAAGGTGTTACATCTGGTAACTTATGAAACAGTAAAAAATGACCCGGCAGTAAAAGTCTATATCCAAAAAGCCGATGAAGCTCTTAAAGCAATTGGTTTTTCCGAACACAGCTTTGCCCATGTTTGTCTTGTTGCGGAAAAAGCAGCATACATAATGGAAACCCTCGGATATTCCGAAAGGGAAGTTGAACTCGTAAAAATCGCGGGATATCTTCACGATATCGGAAATGTTGTTAACAGAAGCGACCATTCCCAAAGCGGCGCGATCATGGCGTTCCGTATCCTTGATAGAATGGGCATGGATCCGGCGGAAATTTCCGATATCGTTATGGCTATCGGAAACCACGACGAAGGAACCGGCAAGCCAATTAGCCCCATGGCGGCGGCTCTTATCATTGCGGATAAATCCGACGTTAGAAGAAGCCGCGTTCAGAATGACGACGAGGAAACCTTTGATGCCCATGACAAGGTGAACTATTCCGTAAAGAAAGCGGAACTTAAAATCAACGAAAGCAAGACCCTTATCAAACTTAAACTTTCCGTTGATACCCGTTACGGTTCCGTTATGGATTATTTCCGCATTTTTATGGACCGCATGGTCCTTTGCAAAACCGCGGCGGAAAAGCTTGGCCTTGAATTCAAATTGATGATAAACGAACAGCAGCTTGTATAAAACAAAAAATCCCTCCGGAATTTCCGGGGGGATTTTTTTGAATAGCGGGAAGATTTATCCTTGGTGCCTGTTCTTGTATAAATAAAGTATATATGATATTCTTTGAATAGGCGGATTGTCGTGCGGGAGTTCATCGTAATGTAAACTTATGTTGCGGAATTGTAAAGTCGATGCGGTGGAACCGAAAAAACTTTTTGATACAATAAAATCAGCAAAACGAAGGAGGTTTTTGTGATGAAGCTGTCAGATAAAATAATAAAACTCAGAAAAGAAAACGGTTGGTCACAAGAAGATTTTGCTGAAAAAATGAATGTATCAAGACAAGCAATCAGCCGTTGGGAAAACGGAACGGCATTTCCGGATGCGAATA
The DNA here is from genome assembly GCA_017436125.1 of Oscillospiraceae bacterium. Lineage (GTDB taxonomy): Bacteria > Bacillota > Clostridia > Oscillospirales > Ruminococcaceae > UMGS1668. Next base: position 4,649 of record JAFSDS010000035.1, read on the forward strand.
ATATTTTACAGTTGAGCAAGCTGTTTGGCGTAACAGCGGATTATTTGCTGAACGAAGATTATTGCAGCGACAACGATATCCCTTATGTAAAAGAAGTATGCAGTGAGCTGGATTCACAAAAAGCACGTTATGCAAAGCTGTATCTTGTTGCTTCGGTTTTATGGCTGCTCAGCGCTGCCGTGTGGCTTATCCAGGCCATAATCTGGCTTGATGTCATATATTGCATTTTAGCGGTTGCAAATGCCGTGCTTTCTTTTGTAAATATAATTATTTATGAAAAAAGAAAACAAAAGATAAAATAGCGGACAAATAATACGAAAATAAAAGCCAAACTGTATTTTACAGTTTGGCTTTGTTTTTTTACATATTCCAGATTCTGTCGCAGTATTCCTGAACGGTTCTGTCAACAAAGAAAACAGGGGATTTTGCGATGTTCATAAGGGACATGCGGTTCCAGGTATATTTGTCGCGGAAGAGTTCCTGCGCTTTTTTCTGGATATCCATATAGCTCTGATAATCTGCGGCGGCCATATAGAAATCCTTGCTTTCGATAAGATCCGCAAGGTCAGAGAAGTCCTCACCGGCAATTCCGTGACGCATGCGGTCAAGGGCGGCCTTAAGTTCATCGTTTTTCTCGATGTAATCCATGGGATCGTATCCGATTTCGCGAAGGGCATCGACTTCGTCGGAGGTCATACCGAATTTAAGGAAGTTTTCTTCGCCGACTTCACGAAGGATCTCAACATTTGCGCCGTCAAGAGTACCGAGAGTTACCGCGCCGGAAAGCATGAGCTTCATATTGCCGGTGCCGGAAGCTTCCGTTCCCGCAAGGGAGATCTGTTCGGAAATATCCGCCGCGGGCATAAGAAGTTCGGAAGTGGTGACGCTGTAGTTTTCAAGGAAGCAAAGTTTAAGAAGATCTTTTGCTCTGCTTTCGGAAAGCTCCTTGCCGATGCACCAGATAAGGCGGATGATGCGTTTTGCAACGTAATAACCGGGAGCGGCCTTTGCACCGAAAATAAAGGTTTTCGGGTCGATATCCGCATTGGGGTTTGCTTCGATCTCGTTAAGAAGGGAGATTATGCGAAGAGCGTTAAGGTGCTGGCGCTTGTATTCGTGAAGGCGTTTTGCCTGAACATCGAAAAGGGAAGAAGGATCGAGGGAGTTTCCCACAACGTCCTTGTTCTCTGCGGCAAAAAGTTCTTTTCTTATAAGTTTTACCTTGCCGAGTTCCTCAAGGGCGGCTTTGTCATTGGCGTGTTTTTCGAGAAGAGCCATTTTTTCATAGTTTTTCTCAAAATCCTTTGCGGAATATTTTTTTACAAAACCGGTAAGTTCCTTGTTTGCGGAACAGAGCCATCTTCTTGCGGCGATGCCGTTGGTAACACTTGTAAAGCGTTCCGGGAATGCCTTATAGAAATCAGCAAAAACGCTGTTTTCCATAACGGTAAGGTGATGTTCGGAAACGCCGTTTGTACTGTGGGTTGCAAAAACGCAAAGGTTTGCCATTCTGATTTCGCCGTTTTCAACGATGGCCATGCGGCGGATGGATTCCTCATCAAAGCCTTTTTCACGAAGGATCATACGAAGGCGGCGGTCAAATTCCGCAATGATAACATAAACACGGGGAAGAAGGAAACGGAACATTCCAACATCCCAGCGCTCAAGTGCCTCCGGAAGAACGGTGTGGTTTGTATAGCTGAAAAGGCGGAAGCAGATATCCGCGGATTTATCCCAGGAATATCCGCATTCATCAAGAAGGATGCGCATAAGTTCCGGAATAGCCATGGTGGGGTGGGTATCGTTGATATGAATGGATGCTTTTTCAGCAAGATTTTCAAGGGTGCCGTATGCGGCAAGGTGGCGGCGAACAATATCCGCAATGGAGGAGCAGACGAGGAAGTACTGCTGTTTAAGGCGGAGTTTTTTGCCGTCCGGATGGTTATCGTTTGGATAGAGAATGGAGCTTATGGCCTTTGCCTCGGAGCTTCTTCTCATGGCCTCGGCATAAAGTCCGCGGTTAAAAAGTTCCATATCAATGCCGGAAGATTCCGCCTGCCAAAGGCGAAGACGTGAAACATCCTCGCTGTCGTATCCGGGAACATACATATCGAAGGGAACAGCAAGAACGCTGTCATAGTTTTTATGAAGGATCTGGTGATATCCGTCATACCAGGATTCCTCGATATCGCCGCCGAAGCGAACTTCAACAGCGTGTTCGCGTTTTTCCGCAAGCCAGGCTTTTCCGCCCGGGAGCCAGTCATCGGGTCTTTCGGTCTGCCAGCCTTCGGTAAGCTTCTGGCGGAAGATTCCGTATTCATAGCAAATGGAATAGCCCATGGCGGGTTTTCCGATGGTTGCAAGACCATCAAGGAAGCAGGCGGCAAGTCTTCCAAGACCGCCGTTGCCAAGACCGGCATCCGGTTCCTGTGCATAAATTTTTTCGGGATCTGCGCCAAAGGAAGCAACAGCTTTTTCAAAATCTTCGGTCATGCCGAGGTTATGAAGGTTGTTGCGAAGGCTGCGGCCCATAAGAAATTCCATGGACATATAATAAACGCGTTTTTCACCGCGAGAAGAATGTTTTGCGGCGGAAGAAGCATATTTTTCCGCAAGAATTCCGCGAAGGGTTTCTGCGGCGGCGTCATAAATATGGGAATAATCCGCATCTTCCGGTTTTTCGCCGTAGGCGGTGTTAATAGATTCTGTGATTTTAGATTTCCAAAAATCTACACCTTGCATAGGGTATATCCTCCTTGGGGGTTTTGGGTGCATTTTACAACCATTATATTTTACATTAAAAGTATCTGATAGTCAACTATAATATATTATAGGCAAATTTGTTGGAAACGATTCCAAATGACTGTTTTTTACGGATTTTTATCAATAATAAAGGGTCGGTTTGTATAGTTTTTACAGTTTTTGAAAAAGGGGCACAAAGCCCAAAAACAAGGTCAAGAGGGAAAATGCACAAAAAAACCTGCCGAAATTTGGCAGGTCATAAAATACTCCAAAAGCACAAAACAAAAAGGACAGATAAAATCCGTCCTCTCATTTTAATTTATGGGCTTTACGCCTTCGGCGATTTTGATTATTTCGTCGATTTCACAAGTTCCATAAATCTGGAAATTTGTATTTCCGATGCACCAGTTAAGATATGTGTTTCCGTTTTCAGATACCAGAAGGCCTTCACTTTCCCCAATAACAATTTTTTTGTTTATTTCCGCGTCTTCTGTATCTACCTGAAAAATTACATCTCCGGCTTGAAGAAAAGAAATGTATTCATCACCGCGCATGTAATCTACAAAGAACTGAGAGCCGAATTTTTGTTTTTGGTAAAAAACAAATCCCTTCGGAATATATGTTGGCGCATAAGCACCTTCCCAGTCATAAATCTCCGGGTCAACAAAGGTGTATTCTTCTTTCGGCTCCGGCTCTTCGGTTTTGTTGATGGGTTTTACGCCTTCGGCGATTCTGATGATTTCTTCGGTGGGCGCGGTGCCGCTGACCTGTATCAATACATCTTCAATGCTCCATAAAACGCAGGACCAGTCGTTTTTGATTACATGGAATGCTTCGCTTTCACCAATCCTTATGGTTTCAACAAGGTCCGCATTTTCGGTATCGGTGTTTACCGAACCGCTGCCATCAAGATACTGGACAAAACTGATGTAATACTCGCCTTTTTTATAATTGATTATCCGCGACAGCTCCAGATCCTTGGAATTATACAAAGTAAAATCTTTCGGAACATAGGTGAGCCCAAAACCTTCTTCCCAAACGTAAATCTCCGGGTCAACAAATTCATATTCTTCGGTTGCAGATTTTTCAAGGGGTTTTACGCCTTTGGCGATTCTGATGATTTCTTCGGTGGGCGCTGTGCCGCTGACCTGTATCAATACATCTTCAATGCTCCATAAAACGCAGGACCAATCATCTTTTATAACAAGCAAACCCTTGCTTTCGCCGATTTGGATATCTTTTGTTATATCGGCATCTTCGGTATCGAGATGAAGATTGCCGCCGCCTTCAAAATGCTGGGCAAAAGCAATGTAATTTTCACCTTTTTTATAGTTTATTGCGATGCTTAAAAACGCATCTTTTGCGCTATAAAGGCTGTATCCCTCCGTGACGTATGTAAGACCGTAACCTCTGTTCCAGGTGTAAATCTCTGGGTCAACGAAGGTGTATTCTTCTTCCGGTTTCGGTTCTTCGGTTTTGTTGATGGGTTTTATACTTTGTGCCATATTTATGAGTTCCTCAGTATAGTAATTACCCAAAACTGTAAATAGGGTATCCCCGATATTCCAAGTGAGCGATGTCAGTTCTCCTTTTACAACCAAAAGTCCTTCGCTATTATTAATTATAATTTGTTCAATCCTATCAGCGTTTTCCGTGTCTGCTTGTTGAATTACATTTTGCGCTTGAACAAAAGATATAAAATTTGTTTCCGAAAAATATGTGACTATTTTTTGAGAATCCAAATCCTGCATCTCGCCAAAAGAAAAACCATTTGGAATATAGGTCGGTGCATAAGCGCCTTCCCAATCATAAATCTCCGGGTCGATAAAACCGCTGCTGTTTCCGATACTGACTTCCGTGTATCTGTCGGTTTCTCTCAAAACAAGATGATAAATGGCTTCCGCAACCGCTTCTCTTACATCCGCGGAGGCAACAACAACGGAGGAGAGAGAAACTATTGCAACAAAAACTACCATTGCGACAAAATTGATGACCTTTTTGGAATACTTCCAGAGAACTGCAAGATTTTCTTTTCTTTCCTCCCGGTCAAAAATCTTTTTGATGCCGCTTGCATTGGCGGTTATGTTTTCCTTTTCGATTTCCGCAAGGATTCTTGCGCTTTCGTCCTCCGCATAAACCGCCATAAGCCTTGTGAAAACAAGGTCCTCATATTTTTCGGTCATGGCCTTTTTTGAAAGACCGTAAACTTTTCCGGACATCAAAAACCCTCCTTCATAACGGAATAGGCCTTTCTTCTTGCTCGGAAAATAAGGGAGCGCACTCCGCTTTCGGAAAGGCGGAATTTTTCACCGATTTCGGAATCAGAAAGGCCGAGGATGTATTTGAATTCAAGGATATCTCTGTATTTTTCCGGGATTTTTTCAAGGGCGGCGCGAACTTCCGCCGCGGATTCCTTTTGGATGACAACATCTTCCGGAAGAGCGTTTTCATCCCGGAGAAGCTCAACTTCGTCCTCATCATAATCCGCAGAAAAAACGGAGGATTTTATCTTTTTATTGCGGTTAAAATTATATGCGCTGTATTTTACCGCGGAGAGAAGATATGCCGGAAGCTTTTTGGAATCCACCGCCATAACGTCATCGACCCGCTGGATAAGATTTGCAAAGACGTCCTGAACAAGTTCCTCCGCATCCTCTTTTGACGAAACGGACGCCAGGGCTTTTTTAAGCATCGCGGAATAGTATTTTTTATAAATTTCAGTAATAAATTCCCGCTGAAAATCGTTTTCAATGGCGGAAATCATCATTGTTATCATAAAAATCACTTCCTTTTCCGGTTCAATCATACCACAGTTTTTTGTTTCTTCAATATATCAGTGTGTTTTAAAGGGAAAATGTTTTGTAAAAATAAAAAAAGGACGGATAAAATCCGTCCTTTTTTGCAAATTTTTAAAAATTATTTGCAGACTTTGTTGTCAACTTCTTCGTGAAGTTTTGCGATGAATTCATCAAGAGCAACAGCGCCGAGGTCGCCTTCTTTTCTGGAACGGACGGCAACTTTGCCTTCTTCCATTTCCTTTGCGCCGACTACGAGCATATAGGGAACTTTTTCAAGCTGTGCTTCGCGGATCTTGAAGCCGATTTTTTCATAACGGGAATCAACTTCCGGTCTGAAGCCGCAGCGGAGAAGTTTTTTCTTGAT
>JAFSDS010000005.1 GCA_017436125.1 Oscillospiraceae bacterium
CGTCCTCTTACCAGAACTACTCTTCGTGTCCGCGCAGACAACGCTGCTGCAATGGACGCAGTTTTCAACGATGTTCATGAAGAATATCTTGAAAGAAACAACCTCAAAACCTATCAGACCAAATGCGACAGCAAAGAAACCTATCTTACCAGACCTGACCTTGGCCGTGTATTCGATGACGAAACCGCAGCAAAGATTAAAGCAGACTGCATTGCAGATCCCGACGTACAGATCGTTGTTTCCGACGGACTTTCTTCTTCCGCAGTTGAAGCGAACATCGACGCAGTTCTTCCCGCAATCTATAATGGTCTTAAAGCAACCGGCCTTAAAGTTGGTACTCCTTTCTTTGTAAAATATGGACGTGTTGGTGCAGAAGACTCTGTTGCACAGATCCTTAACGCAAAAGTAACCGTTATTCTTCTTGGTGAAAGACCCGGACTTGCAACTTCCAGCTCTCTTTCCGCATACTGCGTATACGGCGGCTATCCCGGCATCCCCGAAGCAAACCGTACCGTTGTTTCCAACATCCATAAGGCAGGTACTCCTCCGGTAGAAGCAGGTGCATATATCGCAGAACTCTGCAAACAGATGTATGACAAAAAAGCTTCCGGTCTTGACCTTAAAGCATAAGATACATATTTTAAGCGGTGCTCAAAATGAGCACCGCTTTTTTTATCAAAATATTTTAGCGATTTACTTGACAAAAGCGTATTATGGTGGTATATATTATTTATAATATTTTAAACCGATGATTGAGAATAGTAACTTTTGCGGCGGTTTAAAGAGAGCGGCAGGCGGTGGGATTGCCGTAACTTTAGTGAAAGCGAATGGACTCATGAGGGCAGCAGGAAAGCTTTTGCAAGTAATGGCTGTCGGCGCCGGGCCGTTATCATACCGGAAGAATATTTATGTATTCGATAAGTGGGCTTTTGGCCAATTCGGGTGGCACCGCAGAGATTTTCGTCTTTGTCCTGTTAAATAAAACAGGGGACAAAGGCGTTTTTATTTTGGAGGTAATAATTATGAAACGATGGCGTAATTTAAAATAATTTTGCTGTAAAACAAATTTATTTTGAAAGGAAATTATTACTATGTATATGAGCTATAAAGATTTTGACCGTTATCTTAAGGATTATCCAAATAAAGAGGGCTTTTTCGGAACTTTTGGCGGACAGTTTATTCCAGATGAACTTGTTCCCGCATTCAGAGAAATTGATGATGCCTATGAAACTATCTGCCACAGCGCAAAGTTTATCAATGAGCTTCGCAGAATCAGAAAAGAATTTCAGGGAAGAGCAACTCCTGTATATCATTGTGAAAGACTTTCCAACTATCTCGGAAGATGCCAGATATATCTTAAAAGGGAAGACCTTAACCATACAGGTGCCCATAAGCTGAACCACTGCATGGGTGAGGGACTTCTTGCAAAATATATGGGAAAGAAAAAGCTTATTGCAGAAACCGGAGCCGGACAGCATGGCGTTGCTATCGCAACTGCTGCAGCATACTTTGGTCTTGAATGCGACGTTTATATGGGCGAGGTCGATATTGAAAAACAGGCTCCCAACGTCACCAGAATGAAACTTCTCGGTGCAAGGGTAATTCCGGTAACAAAAGGACTTAAAACTCTTAAAGAGGCTGTTGACGCCGCATTTGAGGCATATATGAATGAATATCAGGATGCAATATATTGCATCGGTTCTGCAGTTGGTCCTCATCCGTTCCCGAAGATGGTCCGTGATTTCCAGTCCATAGTAGGTACCGAGGCAAGAGAACAGTTCCTTGAAATGACCGGTATAATGCCTGATGCGGTTGCCGCATGCGTTGGAGGAGGTTCAAACTCCATCGGTATGTTTATTCCGTTCCTCGGAGATCCGGTCGATATCTACGGAATCGAACCTCTTGGTAAAGGCGATAAGATCGGCGATCACGCCGCATCCATGGCATACGGAAAACCCGGTATCCTTCACGGATTCAACAGCTATCTTCTTCAGGATGAAAACGGAGAAGCAAGCCCCGTATATTCCATTGCAAGCGGACTTGACTATCCCTCAGTCGGTCCGGAACATGCATTCCTCAGAGATGTGGGCAGGGTAAACTATGTTGCCATAAGCGATGAAGAAGCGATGGAAGCATTCTATAAACTTTGCCGCTTTGAAGGCATTATTCCGGCAGTAGAAAGTTCTCATGCGGTTGCTTTTGCAATGAAATATGCAAGAGAACACGACAGCGGTTCCATTCTTGTTAACCTTTCCGGCCGCGGAGATAAAGATATGGACTTTGTTGTTGAAAAATACGGCCTTGGCGAACAGTTTCTTGATGATTAACAATTATAAATGAAAAAAGCCCGCAATTGCGGGCTTTTTATATGTGTAAGGTAAAATACTTTTACAGCAACTTTAGATTATTCGGAGCAGATTTTAATGAATTTATCAAGTATCTTTTTGCTGTCTGGAACGGTGTGATAATCGCGCTCCGGATGCCACTGTACTCCGAGGACAAACTTTTTGTTTTTGCAATAAATCGATTCTATAACCCCATCTTCTGCAACAGCAGCAACAGAAAAACCGGGTGCAAGAGCTTTTACTGCCTGATGATGATAGCTGTTTATATGATGCTTTCCAAATCCAATGGCATCGGAAAGGGGAGATTCCTTTTCAATAGTAATGTCATGGAACGCAACATCGGGTTTTTCAAGGCGGTGAATAACAGAAAAACCGCATTCCGAAGGAATATCCTGGATAAGGGAGCCGCCGCTAAATACATTTAGCGCCTGCATTCCTCTGCAAATACCAAGGATGGGAATGTCCGCTTCCATAGCAAGACGAACAAGAACAGCTTCTGCTTCGTCCATTTCGAAAGAAATATTAACGCTTTTTCCGGTGTTTGATTCTCCGTAATATTTTGGATCGATATCAACGCCGCCGGAAAGAATAAGGCCGTTAAGATTGCTGAGAAATTCAAGGTTACATTTAGGGTCGGAAGAAAGAGGAATTATAAATGGAATACCGCCAGAATCAACAATTTCATCAACATAAACGCTGTCGATGAAATTTTGATTTCTTTCGTTATCATACGAAGGGAATATACCGATAACAGGTTTCATAGCTTGACCTCGATTAAATGAATTTATAATATTATTATATAGTTTTTAAAAAAATTTTGCAATGGATTACAAAAAGTGTTAAAATTATAATGCAAATTTTTTCCGGGAGATGAATGTATTGGAAAAATTAAAAAAATACGCAAAAAAATATTTTATTGACGCAATGTCAGCTATGGCCCTTGGCCTTTTTGCCTCGCTTCTTATCGGTACGATTTTCGGAACGGTAGGAACATATCTCGGACCGGATTACATTTCAAACGAAACAGTTAATGCAGTAGGAACGTTTTTTACAGAAATGAAAACTTTTGCACAGGGCGCGTCCGGAATGGCTATAGGAGTTGCCATAGCATATTCGCTTAAAGTTGATCCTCTTGTAATGTTTTCCTGCGCAGCGGTAGGAAGCCTTTCGTATTCCCTCGGTGCAACAATTTCTCTTTCTGACGGAAGCACCATCGCATATACGGCAGGTCCGGCCGGAGCTTATGTTGCGGCAATAATCGCATGCGAAATAGGTATGCTTGTTTCAAAAAAAACAAAAGTAGATATTCTTGTTACGCCGACAGTTACTATTATATCCGGCTACGCAGTCGCTAAACTTGTTTGTCCGGCAATCGCTTATATTATGTACTGGCTCGGTGATTTTATAAATACCGCTACAGAAATGCAGCCTCTTATTATGGGAATAATTATTGCTGTTGTAGTGGGTATGATTCTCACTCTTCCGATTTCTTCTGCGGCAATATGCGCAATGATAGGCATAAGCGGAATTGCCGGAGGTGCCGCAACGGCAGGTTGCTGTGCTCAGATGATTGGTTTTGCAGTCATCAGTTTTGCGGATAACGGCTGGGGTGGATTTTTTGCACAGGGACTTGGAACTTCCATGCTCCAGATGAGCAATATTATAAAGAAACCTCTTGTATGGATACCGCCTACGCTGGCATCGGCTTTCTGCGGACCTATAAGCACTCTTGTTTTTAAGCTGGAATGTACCGGAGTTTCCGCCGGAATGGGAACCTGCGGCCTTGTAGGCCCACTCGGAACGCTTACTGATATGGGCGGAGGAGCAAATATGTGGATGGGTATGCTTCTTTGCTACTTCATTCTTCCTGCGGTGCTTTCATATCTTTTCTATTTTGTAATGAAAAAAATGGGAATCATAAAAGATGGGGATATGAAACTGCAAAGTTAATATAAATAAAAAACCACCCGCTACGCGGGTGGTTTTTTATTTTCGGGCATAGCCCTAATGATACAGGCAGCGCATAAGTGCGCTTTTTATTGGCCCGCCAGCCATGCATTAGATTACCGGCCACCCTTGAAAGGGTCTTGCGGATCGTAAAGATTTAACTGGTCAGATCCATTGGCATAATGTCCTCAGTATTTCTCTTACATCTGCTCGCTTTTCATTGTAGAATACTTTCCTCCTATACTTCGGTGCAAACACCATGGTATTTACAATTCCATTTCGTATGTGCTAAACTGTTTGTGTCATTATCTTGCTCGCGCATCTTAATGTCCTCCTAATGTGCTTTTCTTTTGTAGCTGGCAGGCTATCTTCAGTTTAGCACATTAGGTGTCTTTTTCATCGGTTAACCTCTTTTCAACCACGCGACTATCGCGTGGTTTTCTTTATAAAAAATCCCCTGGCCAAAATGGTCAGGGGATTTTAATTTTCTGAATTACATTTCTTCTGGACGTTTTTTATATTTTCTTGCGGAGGAAAAACCTCTTCCGCGAACTTCGGAAACATGGCTTATAATAATGAAGCATTTGGGGTCAATGCTGTGTGCAAGACGTTCGACTTTTGCGATCTCTCGGTTGGAAACAATGGACATAACAACTTCGGTTTCATAATGTTTATATCCGGTTTCCGCATGAAGAAGGGTTACGCCGCGGTCGATCTGTGTAAGAATAGCATCGGAGATTTCCTGGGCTTTTCTGGTAACGATTTTGATTTCTGTTCTGGATTTACCGAGAACAAGGGTTTTATCGAGAACATAAGTATATACAAAAGTAAATACGATACCGTAAAGGATAAGATCCATGGATTTGAACATTGCAAGAAGAACAACAACGACAAAATCCAGTGCATAAAGGGTAGTTGAAACGGGGATATGGAAAAGTTTGTTTAAAACAAGGGGAGGGATATCCATTCCTCCGGTGGATGCACCGGAACGGATTACAAGACCGAGAGCAAAGCCGATTCCTATACCGCCGAGAACGGAGCAAAGGAAAACATCGGTTGTAAGAACATAGTCTCCAAAAATGCGGTTGCAGATTTCGAGGAAAACCGGATAGCAGATAGAACTTAAAATGGTTGTGACAGCAAAAGCTTTTCCTAAAATAAAATATCCGACGCATAACATAAATATGTTAAAACAAAGAACAAACGCGGAAATAGGAATTCCAAAAAAGTTTTCTACTATAAGTGCGATACCGGTCGTTCCGCCAAGAGCGATTCCGGAAGAGAGAACGAAAAGTTTGATTGTGAGGGCGTAAATAATATTTCCGAAAATAATACAGATAAATGGGAAATATTTCTGCTTAAATTTAAATAACTTATCCATTTTTCAAACCCTTTCAAAATTCTGAATAAAAAAACGTTTGCCAAGGAATTTTCCCTAACAAACGTGGATCAAGGCTTTCGCCTAATACAATGCCTATTATAATGGGCAAAATGACAAATTGTCAATAGTATTTATAAATAAAATTTATATTCATTTTTCAAACCGTTTTTAAGATAAATTTTCATAAACCAAAGGGTTTTAAAAGAAAGTGCATCTTCCGGACAGTTTTTTACACAGCGCAGACAGCGAATGCAGTTTTCATTAGGACCATTATCCGTCATTGCTTTTATAGGGCAGTCGGAAATACATTTTCCACAGTGGATGCATTTATCGGAACGCTTTATTTTTACTCCAAGCTGCGTTCTTTTTGCGGGAACAAAATCGGCATAAAAAGATTTTCTTCCTTTTTCGATTGCTGCAGGTTTTGGATTATTTATTCTTTCGATAAAAGGGGAAAGAGCATCGAAATCAAAACCGTCTTTTTCATCAAGAAAGCTGTGACCGCAGGGAACACAGACTCCGCCGATAAATTCAGCATTTATGAGATTTGAAGCATCTTCGATAACATTTCCGTAGGATTTTCTTCCGTAAACCACCGCAAAAGCAATATGTTCTGTTTTTATTTTCGGCAGAAAATCAACGACAGGATCCGGAAGATTCTGGCAATAAACAGGAAAAACAACGATAGCTGTTTCGGATATGAGCTCATTATCAGATAATTCTTTTGTTATATCGTAAACAGGAATATCGAGTTTTTTTGAAAAGTGCTCTGCAAGGCGCATACTTTTTCCGCTTCCGGAAAAATAATATATTCTGTTCATTTATCCTCCTTCATAAATTCACACATCAAAGAGCATTCCGGAAGTTCCTCAAGTGAAAAACCAAGAAGATTTTCCATTTCATACATAATTTCTTCTCGGGAGACAAGGCTGTTTTGGCTTGCAAGGGATATTTCAAGCGCACTGAAAGGAATCATTTTGCTTTCACAATTATAGAATTTAAGGAACTGAGAATGGTCCTTACAGCGCTCGATTTTACAGCTTGTGTGCAGCGCTTTTTTACTGTCATCCGGAGGGACCCAACCGCATTCATCAACAAGAATACTCTTTACTTTGGTCCAATCATATTTTCCACCGCAGATATCATTAAAATCAAGATGAACAAAGGCAGGAATATTACCGGTTTTTGAAGAAGCACGAAGTGATTTTTTAAGAGGAGAAATAAGTTTTGGAACCTCATGTATCGCTGTAACAATATTTGAAACAAGGGGATTGTGGTATCCGAAGAAATCCATAACAGTACTTTTCTTTTTGGTAAGCTGACGCATGGAAAGAAGCGTCTGGAGCTGTCCTTTTTTTAGCGGAGGACGAAGCGTAAGAACTCTCCCAGCATTAATTAAAAATGAAAGCGTCATGTTTTCATTAAGATTATAGACAAATTTCGGCGACATATGATTATAATACAGTCCGAGCATCTGAACCGGCTCGTTTCCGGCAAAGAAATATGGAATATGGTTTGCAACAAGTTCCGGATAAAAAAGAACATAGGCAAGTGAGGGGCATGCACAGGTATTTCCGCTCAATTCATAAAGTTTTCTGTAAATTTTACGAAGATCGTTGCTGCTCATGCTTCTGGTTATAAACTCAACATTTGAAAAACGTTTTTTTGCATTTTCAATGCTCTTTTTTGCGCTTTCGGATATGTACGGGATTTCCCAGGTAAGCGCAAGAATACGAAGTTTTTTTACTTTTGCAAGATAATAAAGTAAAAATGTGGAATCTTTTCCTCCTGTATAGAAAAGAGCTGCGTCAAATCTTGAGTTTTTTGCGTGAGGGATATCTTCAACAAGTGGTACAACACTTTTAAGATTTTTTACATCTTTTGCATTTTTACACATCGGACAGATACCGTTTTCATCAAACTCAAGTCCGGGAATAATAAAATCATTTGCGCAGCAGGTTTTGCAAAAATGAGCTTCGCTGAGTGATTTCGGAGTATGTTTTAATTCATTTTCAGTTACGACCTGAACATTTATAAGTTTATCGAGTGCTTTGATTTCATCGGATGAAAGTTTTGAAGGCAGGGAAGAGATAATGATTTTTTGCTTTTTAGAAAGTTTAACCGTATTTTTAAAAAGATTATCGCCGCATCTTAAACCGTAATAATATAATTTGTTATTTTCAAGCTTCCAGCGGTTTTGAAGAAAATACATTTTTGACAAAAAATCACCTCCCATGCTTTATATCTACATAATATCATTTTTTATATAAATTTCAATATATAAAACAAAAGGGAATATAACAACAAAAAATCCCCCGGACAATTGTCCGAGGGATTTTTTCTGGTTGCGGGGGAAGGATTTGAACCAACGACCTCCGGGTTATGAGCCCGACGAGCTACCGAGCTGCTCTACCCCGCGATATATGCAATTTTTGAGTGCTTGACTATTATACAACAAACAAATAAAAATTGCAAGCTTTTTTTTGAAAAAACTTAAATATTTTTTTCCATCCAATAGCAGGGACGACCTTCGCAGTAAACCGTGCGCTCTTCACACTTGCTGAAACCGCATTTTTCATAGAATCCCACTGCACTGCCTTTTGCAAGAAGATAGGCTTTTTCGCCGCCTTTAAGCTTAGCGGCGGTTTCAAGAGCAGCTATTACGGACATACCTACATGATTTCCGCGATAGGGTTTAAGAACGGCAATGCGGCCGAAAACAAAAGAATTCTCTCGGCCTTTGGGATCGGGAAAATATCTTCCGGTTGCAACAACTTTCTCGCCATCATAAAGGGTAACATAATCACAGATATTATCTATGTCATCAAACTCGTTTTCAAATTTTTGTTCTGCAACAAAAACAGCAAGACGAACGGAATAAGCGTCCTTCTGGTTATCGCTGATTTTAACGGTAAGACCTGCCATAATCGGATTCACTCCTTATCAAGGTTATATACTCATAATAAACCAAACTTGCTGAAAAAGCAAGGCTTTTAAACTTGACATTATTACTAAAATATCATATCCTTTTAAAAGAAATCGCTTTAAAGGGGGATTTATTTTTGGATAAAAAAGAACTTGCCGCAAAGGCTGTTGAACTTTTAAAAAAAGAATATCCGGATGCACTTTGTTCTTTGGAATATAAAGTTCCGCATGAACTTCTTTTTGCAACGCGTCTTGCTGCTCAATGCACCGATGCAAGGGTAAATATGGTAACTCCTGTTCTTTATTCTAAATATCCGACCCTTGAAGCTTTGGCGGAAGCGGACGAACAGGATATCAGTGATATTATCCGTTCCTGCGGATTTTATAAAACAAAGGCGCATGATATTTCGCTTGCATCAAAAATGCTTGTAAATGAATACGGCGGAGTTGTTCCGGATACTGTCGAAGAGCTTATCAAGCTTCCGGGGATAGGCAGAAAAACAGCAAATCTTGTTGTTGGTGATATTTATGGAAAACCCGCGGTTGTCTGTGACACCCACTGCATAAGGATCACAAATCTTCTTGGATTTACAACATCAAAGGATCCGGCAAAATGCGAAATTGAACTCAGGGAGATCCTTGACCCCAACGAATCCAATAACTTCTGCCACAGAATGGTCCTTCACGGAAGAGCTGTCTGTGTTGCAAGAAGACCACAGTGCGATAAATGCGTTCTTAAAGAAATATGTGAGCATGCTCGAAAAACAGAGGAATGATTTTTAAATACATATTGAAAAAGAATGTTTATCGTTCTATACTATTAAAGTAATATGTTCAAAAAGGAGTTAATTTAAAATGGCATATCAGGTAACTAAAGATTCTATCATAGGCGATATTCTTGATTACGATAAAGATACCGGAGTTTTCTTCCTTGAAATGGGTATGCATTGTCTTGGATGTCCGATGTCCAGAGGCGAAAGTATTGAGGAAGCCTGCGGAGTTCACGGTGTTGACTGTGAAGAAATTGTTGCTAAAATAAATAATTATTTTACTTCCAAAGAAAACTGATAAAACTAACCGGCAGCCGCGATTATCGAGGGCTGCCTTAAGTTTATTATAAAGCGAGGAAATTAGATTGGAAAAACTCGATTTAAGGCTTGCTGCTGCGGCTGAATTTGTAAAAGAGGGAACAGTTGCCGCAGATGTCGGTACCGACCATGGATATCTCATCTGCTATCTTGTTAACGAAGGTATCTGCAAACACGGTTTTGCAACAGATATAAATATAAAACCTCTTGAAAGCGCAAGAAATCTTATTAAAGAAATGGACCTTGAGGAAGAAATAGAAACGGTTCTTACCGATGGACTTGTCGGTCTTCCTGAAGATGAAATAGACGAAGTCCTTATTTGCGGTATGGGCGGAGAAACCATTATTGGTATTCTTGAAAAGGCAAAATGGGTAAAAAGCGAAAGAGTTCATCTTGTTCTTCAGCCCATGTCAAGGGCGGATATGCTCCGCAGATGGCTTTGCGAAAACGGATGGGATATTGACGCAGAAAAAGCTGTAGAAGTGGAAAAACACCTCTATACTGTGATCAGTGCAGATTATATCGGTGGAAGCGAATCACCTGATGATATTTTCTGTCTTACCGGTAAACTTGCGGGCCAGGATGACGATTATGCGATTAAATATCTTCGCTGGCAGGCAAATATACAAAGAGGAATCGCCTTTGGTCTTTTGCGTTCGGAAAAGGAAAAAGAACATGCGCTTGTTCATATCCAGCTTGCGGATATGATAGATGAAATGGCCGACGAAACGGAGGAAGACAGATGAGCAAAGTTATTGATTTTTACAGATACATTGACAGCATCGCTCCTTTTGAAACTCAGGAAAGCTGGGATAACTCCGGTTTTCTTGTTGGCAACGGCGAAAATGAAGTTACCAAGGTCCTCCTTGCTCTTGATGTTACAGAACCGGTTCTCAATGAAGCGGAAAAAATCGGTGCGGAACTTATAATAAGCCATCATCCGGTTATTTTCGGTGCACTAAAAGAATTCCATCCAAAAAACATTGCTTTTCTTGCAGCAGAAAAGGGAATAGCCATAATCAGCGCTCATACCTGTCTTGATATTGCAAACGGAGGAGTAAATGACTGTCTTGCTGCGGCGCTCGGACTTAAAAATGTTGTCAAAGTCGATGACGGCGAAGGTCTTATGCGTATGGGTGAGCTTGAAACTCCACTTGAATACAAGGAATTTGTAAAATACGTTGCAGAAAAACTTAACGTTGGCGGAATAAAATATACTCCGACAGAAAAAATGATAAAAAACGTTGCTGTTTGCGGCGGAAGCGGCGGAGATCTTTATACTGCAGCCATTTCGGCCGGGGCAGATGCTTATGTTACTTCAAATATCAAGCACAACCTTTTTATCGAAATGAGAAGAGATAAATTCTGTGTTCTTGATGCGGGCCATTTCTGTACCGAGAACACCGTAATTGAACCCCTTGCAAAAAAACTTTCCGAAAACTTTGCCGATACGGAAATTGTTGTATCCGAAGTATCGGAGGACCCGGCTCTTTATTGGGCAAAATAATGTATTGGAAGAGGTGAGCACGGATGGCACTTGACGGAATAATGCTGAGCATGCTCAAAAACGAAATATCGGAAAAGCTTATCGGAGCGCGTGTTGATAAAATCCATCAGCCTTCAAAAGAGGAGCTTATTATGTCCCTTCGATGGAATGGAGGAAACGGAAAACTTCTTATTTCTGCCTCCGCTTCTTCACCGAGAATACATTTTACCGAAAGCTTTGTTGATAACCCGAAAAATCCTCCGATGTTCTGTATGCTTATGCGTAAGCATCTCTGCGGAGCGAAACTTATTGAAATCGAACAGTTCGGACTTGAAAGATTACTACATCTTTCTTTTGCTACCTATAATGAACTCGGAGATCCCATTGTTGTTAAACTTGCGGTTGAAATCATGGGCCGCCACAGCAATATTATGCTTATAGGTCCGGATGGACGTATTATAGATGCTATAAAACGTGTAACTGCGGATATGTCCAGTGTACGCCAGGTAATGCCCGGTATGACCTATGTTTTTCCGCCTGCCCAAAATAAGCTCAATACCCTTGATATTGACGGTATGGAACTTGTATCAAGGCTTAAAAACGGAAGGGATATTCCGCTTTCAAAGGCTCTTATGGAAAATCTTGACGGTGTTTCACCGATAGTTTGCAGAGAGATTTCGGACATAGTTACGGGCGGATTTGATACAAGAGCAGGAGAACTTTCCAATGATGAATATGGAAAACTTGTATCGGCTATTGAAAAAATCACCGACACAGTAAAAAATAATAAAGCTGCTCCATATATAGTTATTGAAGAAAACGGACATCCTCTTGATTTTACTTTTATCCCGGTCAACCAGTATGGCGGCGCCATGGAAGTAAAAAAATGCGAAAGTTTTAGTATGATGCTTGATAGGTTTTATTCCGAGCGCTCCGGCGCTGACAGAATGAAACAGCGTTCAAACGATCTTTTTAAGCTCGTTACAAATCTTGCAGACAGGATATCCAGAAAGCTTGATGTTCAGCGCCAGGAACTTGCGCGTTCTACCGAAAGAGAAATTTTAAAGATCAAGGGCGAGCTTATCCACGCAAATCTCTGGAACCTCGAAAAAGGAATGACCTCGGTAGTTCTTGAAAACTATTATGAAAACTGTAAGCCTGTTGAAGTTAAACTCGACCCAAGGCTTACTCCGACCCAGAACGCACAGCATTATTTCAGTGAATACCGCAAAGCGGACACGGCTGAAAAGATGCTTAAAAAGTTTATTGAAAAAGGAGAGGCGGAACTTTCGTATATAGAATCTGTATCTGACCTTCTTTCAAGAGCAAGGACCGACGATGAAGTTATAGCAATAAGAGAGGAACTTGTTGCAGAGGGTTATTTAAAGAACCACAGAAAAAACGGCCAAAAGCCTGTTAAGCTTGCGCCAAAAGAATATATTTCCTCCGATGGATTCCGTATTCTTTGCGGAAGAAACAATATCCAAAACGATAAGCTTACCTTCAAGGATTCCAGAAAATATGATATCTGGCTCCATACTCAAAAGATACACGGTTCCCATACGGTAATAATCACCGAAGGAAAGGAAGTTCCTGAAACTACTATCCAGCAGGCGGCAGTTGTTGCAGCATATAACTCCAAAGGAAGAGATTCTTCTCTTGTTCCTGTTGATTATACCGAAATTAAAAATGTTAAAAAGCCTTCCGGCGCTGCCCCGGGAAAAGCGATTTATGAACATTATAAAACTGCTTATGTAAGACCGGCACAGTTTGAAAATCTTTTCGGAAATAAATAATAAAAAGCTCCGTTCTTTTGAACGGAGCTTTTTTTATTTTCTGAATATCAGTTCGTCGTATCCCGTTTCGGGATCGTCTTCAACATCTATAAACACTTCAGGAAGTTCAGCGATAATTAGTTCGCAAGTTGTGTTTATTATGCATCCTTCGCAAAGATGACCGCCTATGGTTGACATATCTTCTTTTGAAAGGGCAATATGCAGGTGGCATCTGTCTTTGCTTACTGTTCCTATTAAACTGACAATTTCACAGTCCTCGGTAATATCACGTATAGTAACACCTGAAGCATCGCGAATTTTTCCTTCACTTATACATCCGACAGCCGAAACAACGGTACCGGCTCTAATATTTTTATCCAAACAAAGCAGTTTTATTGATTTAAGAAGATCTTCGCCGCGATGAAGTCTTATGCAATGATATTTTGTATTTCCTGATACAGAAATAATTTCTGATTTCATGTTTATTTATTCTCCTTTCTCTTTTCGGGAAGCTGGATAATAATTATGGAAATAAACATAAGGATGCATCCGGCGGTTTCACGAAGAGTCGGTATCTGGCGGAGGATAACAGCACCGGCAAGAACGGCAAAAACAGATTCAAGGCTCATTAAAAGGGAAGCTACGCTGGGCTTTGTCCATTTTTGAGCAACCGTCTGAAGGGTATATCCGACTCCTCCGGAAAGAGCACCGGCATAGAGAATGGGAAGCCAGGCATTGAGAATACTGCTGATATTCGGCTTTTCAAAAATAAACATGCAAAGTATGCAGATGCTTCCGCCGACAAGGAACTGGATACATGAAAGCTTAACGCAGTCCACCTTTGGAGCAAAGTGATCAATCGCAAGGATGTGAACCGCAAAAGCAACAGCACTTATAAGTACCGTAAAATCACCCTTGCTGAGGGTAAAACTTTCGTTCATGCAAAGAAGATAAAGACCCGCAAGAGCAAGAACACAGCAGATCCATATCATTTTCGGAAGCTTTTGTTTAAGTAAAAGTCCAAAAAAAGGAACAATGAGAATATAAAGAACGGAAATAAATCCTGCTTTACCGACAGTGGTCTGGGCAATGCCGAACTGCTGAACAGTTGAAGCTACAAAAATGATAATTCCGCAGATAATTCCGCCTTTAACAAGTTCTTTCTTTTCTTCTGCGCTTGGTTTTCTGTATGTTCCGTTCTTTTTCTTTACTGCATCAAATATTATGTTTGCAATAATAAGGACGATTCCGCCGATAATACAGCGAGTTCCATTAAAAGTAAAAGGACCAACATAATCCATTCCAACGCTTTGAGCAACAAATGCACATCCCCAGATAAGCGCGGTTATAATGAGAAGAATATTACCGACTATGGCTTTATTTTTCATAAAATACCTCGTTAAATAAAATATATTACGATTTTACAATAAATGAAATAAAATGAAAAGTACCAAATATCAATTATTGTTGAAAAAAGATGATAAATAGGGTATAATCTGCATAATGAATGGAGGAGATACTGTGTCTTATATTATCGGAGCCGTCATAGGTTATCTTCTTGGGTGCCTTAACTGTGCCAATATAATTTCAAAAAGCAGAGGAATAGATATCAAAAAAGTCGGTTCAAACAATGCCGGAGCATCCAACGTTTTTATTTCCGTCGGAAAAGTTTACGGTGTAGCCGTTGGTTTTCTTGACATTATGAAAGCATTTTTATCCGGACTGATAGTATATTTAATTTTCTCACACAACATTACTGCGGGTGTTGTTGCGGGCGCGATGGCAGTTTTCGGACATATATTTCCTTTTTGGATGAATTTCAGCGGAGGAAAGGGCCTTGCTCCGTTTATGGGCCTTGTTCTTTTCTATGACTGGAGAGCATTTGTTATTTTTGTAATTTTAATAATTGCCATAACTTTAATTACAGATTATATTTCCGTTGCGGCGCTTACGGTTACCGCTCTTATGCCGTTTTTTGCTGTTTTTATTAAACATGATTATTTGTCTGCAACTGTATTTTTAATTCTTGCAGCAGTGATGTGGTATAAACATAGGATTAATTTTATACGCATAAAAAACAAAACGGAGATAGGACTTCTCCGCAAAAACAAAGTAAAAAAATAAGAGCCGAAAAACGGCTCTTTTTTATTTGTATAATTTTGCATAGCAGCGTAAGCGGCCTTTTTTAGTTTCGAGTTTTATTCCGCAGTAAATAAATTTTCCGTGTCCTCTTACAGATATTATGTCGTTTTCTTTTGGAGTGTATGATGCGTTGAGCACGGGCACGCCTCCAACGAGAACTTTTTCATGCTCACAAAGACTTTTGCTTTCACTTCTCGATAGTTTATATATGGATGAAATAACAGAATCAAGCCTTTCAGATGCCACAACAAATTCACTTTCAACCGGTTTTGGAAGGAAGTCCTCCGGTATATGCTCAACTTTTGAGCACCGTACATTTGTATGTTTTATCTCAACAAGATTTTCGCAGATATAGTCAGCTATGTTATCAAGGCAAGGAGCATAAGCAATATTATTTTTTGTTATCAAATCACCGAGAGTGCTTCTTCTTATGCCGAGTGACATTATTGATCCGAGAAAATCCCGGTGGGCAAGTTCTCCGGAAAATTTCATTGAGCACGGCTCGATTTTAATATATGAAATCGGAGCGGATTCTTCGTATCCGCAAAGTTCTTCGCTTCCGAAAACAGCAACAGCCTTCTCTGCATTTTCGTATCCGCCCTCAAAATGATAGTGAACGCCTTTTACGGAATAACGAAGCAAAGATTGTTCCGCTGGTGAAAGAAATTCGGTAAAGGTATAGATGTTTTTTGAATATGCGCGTTCCGCAAGTTCGGAAAAACGCTTTTTAAGCATATTTTCTTCGTCAGCCATATCTTTCACCGTCCTTTCTGTGATATAATAAATTTTAACAGAAAGAAAGTTTTTCGTCAATTCGGAGGTATATATGACAGTTAAATTTTATGATAATATCGAAGACAATTTATTGAAATTTGCTGTTATCATTTCAAAATATCATAATAAATGGGTGTTTTGTAAACATAAAGAACGCAGTACATATGAAATTCCGGGCGGACATCGTGAAAATGATGAACATATTTTGGAAACCGCTAAAAGAGAACTTTATGAGGAAACCGGAGCTTACGATTATGCAATAAAGCCGGTTTGTGTATATTCGGTAACCGGAAAAAACAGAGTGAACAAAACCGGAGAAGAAACTTTCGGAATGTTATTTTTTGCTGAAGTTTATACGTTTGAGCATGAACTGCATAGTGAAATTGAAAATATAAGTCTTTTTGATGATTTTCCGGAAAATTGGACTTATCCTGATATCCAGCCTTTTTTAATAAAAGAATATTTGAGGAGAGAAAATGGAATATAAACTCATCCAAAGCAAGAGAAAAACAATAGAATTGTCAATTGATGACGAACTCAATACAGTTGTAAAAGCTCCATTAAAAATGAGCATCGCTGATATAAATTCTTTTGTAGAAAAACATGAAAAATGGATAAAAAAACATATCGAAGATAAGAAAAATCGGCTTGAAAAATATTCTGTTTCAAAAGATGAGGAATCCATGCTCAAAGAAAAAGCAAAGTTTCATCTTGGGGAAAGGACCGAATATTTTGCAAAAGTAATGGGTTTGGAATATTCCGGAATAAAGATAACTTCCGCAAAAAAGCGTTTCGGAAGCTGCAGTGCGAAAAATTCCATCTGCTATTCGTGGAGGCTTATGCTTTATCCTGCGGAAGCAATAGATTATGTTGTGGTTCACGAGCTTTCTCATATAAAGCACAAAAATCATGGCAAAGAATTTTACAAACTTATTGAAAGATACCTTCAGGATTACAAGAATCGAGAAAAACTATTAAAATAGCGTAAAAATTAACAAAAAATTAATAAAAGAGGCCAATATTATTGACATTTTTTATTTATATGTTATAGTTATAATGTTATTTTTGCATCTGTTGTTTGACAGAGATCTTTCGGTCAGAAGGAGGTGGAACTGTCACCTGAAACCGTTTTTTGGAAAAAGGTGATAGATAACGTAAACGATTATAAGACCGATTCTTCTTTGTCATATGAAACACTGCTTTCAAACGGGAGCCTTCTAAAACCGGGCACAGCGGTAGATACTTATGCGCGGCAACGTTTAGAACAAAACACTCTTTTGCGGGGTCGGTTCCAAAGAGGAAAGCGGTGGGTCGACAGGTTTTTAACACGTATTGCAAAATCTTTCATTGCAATACGGCCATGCTGTAAAAAGCAGTATGAAAAATGGGTGAGGCTGCGGCCGTTGACCCTGTTTTTACCTTGCGTGACTTGAATCCGCAAAAGGGGGATGCAGAATGGAAAATA
>JAFSDS010000036.1 GCA_017436125.1 Oscillospiraceae bacterium
TATCTTCCGAACTGTTCGGTGACGGAAGCGGCATCCGCCTTTTTGTTTTCTCTTTTTTCCTTATGAATCGCAAAAAGAAGCTCCGGAATTATAAGTATCCAGACTATTGCAACCTGGATAAAATTTATAAGATTAAGTACCATTTTAAAATACCTCGCAGAGGAAATTTTTTCTACATTATACACCCAAACGCAAAAAAAGAAAAGCACCGCAACGGTGCTTTTATCTTTTCAAATTTATAATACTGTAATAAATCGAAACAAGACCGATACTTAAAAGCAAACCGCCGATGATATCCGTAAGCCAATGCACCCCGGAAATCAGTCTTGCAGTAACCATAAAAACCGTAAAAATGCTTATCAGCCAAAGGGTTGTTTTTTTTAAGCGGACGTTTTTAATCCTTCGCTTA
Organism: Oscillospiraceae bacterium; assembly: GCA_017436125.1. Taxonomy (GTDB): domain Bacteria; phylum Bacillota; class Clostridia; order Oscillospirales; family Ruminococcaceae; genus UMGS1668. Next base: position 410 of record JAFSDS010000036.1, read on the forward strand.
AACTGAATCGCCGAGGTCGGCATAATGCACATAATAAGAAGCGTTGTTGAGGAAGGGTAGGATGCTTCGAGAATTCCATCAATTAAAACCGGGCGATAGTTTATAATAAAGTTTTCAAAAAATAAATAAACCGCCGCTATAATAATATAAAATCCTCCAAGCATCAATATATCTTTATCAACTTTGAATAGATTTTTTCTTTTAAGAAGCTGAAAGAATCCAAGCATGGCAAAACCGAACATAAAACAAACAGGAACAAGTCCAAGCCAATCCGTCAAAACGTATAAATCTATGTTTACACCGGTAAGGTTATGAAAAAATCCGTTAAGCAAAGCGAAACCAACATAAGAATCTTTCGGCCCGATTGCTTTAACATCTATGTTTTTAACAAGAAATGTCCATATAACAAATGCACAGATGATTGCTATTCCGGTAATTGATATTTTTTTATTTTTCATTTTTCTCCGTCCTTTGCTGTAATTTTTTGATAACAGCATAAGTCGAAGAAAGTGAAATATAAAGAAAAGTACCGTCACATGGACGATACCTTTCGTGTCAGCAGCGTTTTATAAGCATAATTGCTTTTATTACAAGAAAAACAAAACAGAAAAAAGCGGCGTATGGCTGAAGAGTCATCATAAAACAAACTGTTCCGGCAGCGCTTAATATCAAAGAAACAAAATGTTTGTTTTTTATCCAGAAATTGCAATCACAGTTTTGAAAAGCAAGAATCAGGATTCCGGTAAAAATAATTCCGAAAACAATGATAAAATATACGCTTCGGGTATATTCCGAAATTCCCGAAAGGGAAAGAAGAGAAACTTCCCTTATGATTTCTCCGCCTTTTTCGCCGAAAAAAGGAAGAAAGAGGAACATTATCATGCTGCAGTCCAAAAGGCCAAAAACGATATCGCGAAGGTGTTTTTCCCTTTGCCTTAAATCCTCATCGGCTGCCGCAAGAAGCTGTTCCCCGGAAAGAAGTTCGTCGATTGAAACGGAAAAATATTTCGAAATAGCTTTAAGAGATTCAATGTTCGGGATGCCTCTTCCGGATTCCCACTTCGAAACGGCGGTTCGGGAAACATATAAAATTCCGGCAAGTTCTTCCTGGGTAAGTCCTTTTTGCCTGCGCAATTCCTGAAGTTTTTCGCCTAATTCCATTAATGATCATTCCTTTATGCTAAATGGGCAATCCCGCTTCGGGACTGCCCATTTTTTAAAAATTAATTATTTATCGGTGGGTTTCATGGTGGGGAAGAGAAGAACGTCGCGGATGGAAGCGCTGTCGGTAAGAAGCATAACGAGTCTGTCAACACCGAAGCCAAGTCCGCCGGTAGGAGCCATGCCGTATTCAAGAGCGGTTACATAGTCATAGTCAACCTGCGCTTTGCTGGTGGGGTCAAGCTCAAGACGTTCCGCAACCTGGCGTTCAAAACGGCCTTTCTGGTCGATAGGATCGTTAAGTTCGCTGAATGCGTTACCAAATTCGGTTGCGTTGATGAAATATTCAAAACGCTCGGTAAATGCAGGATCTTCCGGTTTGCGTTTTGCAAGAGGGCTGATTTCAACAGGGTAATCGTAGATGAAAGTGGGTTGGATAAGGTTTTCTTCAACGAATGCATCGAAGAATTCAGCAAGGATAGCGCCTTTGGTGGGAACTTCCGGAAGTTCAACGTTGTGTTTTTTAGCAAGCTCAATTGCTTCTTCGTCGGAAGCAACTTCGGCAAAATCAACGCCGGAATATTTTTTGACCGCTTCGATCATGGTAAGTCTTTCCCAATGACCGAGATCGATTTCGGTGCCCTGATAATTTATTTTAAGGGTTCCGCAAACGTTCATTGCAACGGTTTTCATCATATCTTCAACAAGATCCATCATTCCGCGGAAATCGGTGAAAGCCTGGTAAAGTTCGATGGAGGTGAATTCGGGGTTATGTTTGGTATCCATACCTTCGTTACGGAAAATACGGCCTACTTCATAAACTCTGTCAAGACCGCCGACGATAAGGCGTTTGAGGTAAAGTTCGGTTTCAATGCGGAGAACCATATCCATATCAAGGGTGTTGTGATGAGTAAGGAAGGGTCTTGCGGAAGCACCGATTTCAAAAGGAGTAAGGATAGGGGTTTCAACCTCAAGGAAGCCGCGTCCGTCAAGGAAGGAACGGAGCTCACGCATGATCTGGCTGCGTTTGATAAAAGTATCTTTTACTTCGGGGTTGATGATAAGGTCAACGTATCTCTGTCTGTAACGGAGTTCCTGGTCTTTAAGGCCATGGAATTTTTCCGGAAGGGGAAGAAGAGATTTTGCAAGAAGGACAATTTTGGTTGCCTTTACGGAAATTTCGCCCATATGGGTGCGGAAAACAATACCTTCAACGCCGATGATATCGCCGATGTCCCATTTTTTGAAATCTGCGTAATCTTCTTCGCCGACCATATCCTTACGGATATAAAGCTGGATTCTGCCTTCTTTGTCCTGAAGGTCAGCAAAGGAAGCTTTGCCCATTCCGCGCTTGCTCATAATACGACCGGCAAGAGAAACGGTCATGGTGCTTTCTTCGCCCTCTGCGGGGTCAACAAAAGTTTCTTTGATAGTGCCGGAATAACCGGTTACGTTAAATTTGGTGATGGTAAAAGGGTCTTTGCCTGCTTCGCGAAGAGCGGTGAGTTTATCGCGGCGAATCTGGAGAAGTTCGGAAAGCTGTTCCGCGGAAAGTTCCTGCTGTTCCTGTTCCTGAATCTGTTCAGCCATTTATTTTATCTTCCTTTCAAAAGGTTATTTTATTACATAATAGAACATCTTATTTTAACATATAGTAATAAAACTTTCAAGACTTTTAAAGGTCGATTTTGCCTTGTTTCAGCCGTTTTTAGGATAAAAAACACACCCCGAAAGCAATTATACTTTCGGGGTGTATTCATTAATACCAAAGGTATTTTAAAGTTTTATTTATTTTCTTTTTCCGAAAACAA
>JAFSDS010000037.1 GCA_017436125.1 Oscillospiraceae bacterium
CAAATTCAAGTTTGTCGAATAGATTGTATCAAATTGCTGTGTAAATATCAACCAATATAGAAAAAGCACGATGGTTTTGTATCAAAACCATCGTGCTTTTTTGGTCGAAGTGGCGAGACTCGAACTCACGGCTTCCAGTACCCGAAACTGGCGCGCTACCACCTGCGCTACACCTCGATAGCTTTATTATTATACAGGAAGAGAAAAGCTTTGTCAAGCAAAAGAATTATCTTTTTCAAAAAAATAAAAGAAGAGAATAATACTCACAGTTCAAAATATATTTACATATTTTTGCCAAAGTTTTCACCAATTTATCTTAATTCTATGGTAAAATAAAAATATCAAAAAGCTTGAATATTAAGGAGGATGAAAAATGAATATAGCCAAAATAATGATTCCTAAAATATCCACAGCGTTTTTAAACGAAAATAATACGGTTCGTCAGGGCCTTGAAAAATTTATTCGCTATGGCTATACCGCCGTTCCGGTGCTCAACGAAAACGGAATATATTCCGGAACTGTTACCGAGGGTGACTTTCTCCGTCATATTATGAAAATCGGTTCAACGGAAATGCGAAGCCACGAAACTTATCTTATAAAAGATATCATCAGAAAGGATTTTTGCCCTTCGCTTATGATAGAAGCGGAACAGGACGAGGTTATAAAGGCGGTTGAAAACCAGAACTTTGTTCCAATAGTTGACGGAAGAGGCGTTTTTTGCGGAATAATCACCCGAAAAGGCGTTATAGAAACTCTTGCAAAAATGCTTTGATAAAATATATAAAAAACGGCGGTATATCCGCCGTTTTTTTATTGCTATTCAAAAAACGCTGTGTTATAATTATATATTATATTATTATAAGGAAGTGTTTTTTCTTGCCGAGCGTTTGTGTTGTTGCAAAAAAATGCGGCGGCTGTCAGTATACCGGCATCCCTTATTCCGAACAGCTTGATAAAAAGCAGAAAATGGAAGAGGATATCCTCGGATATTACGGAAAAGTCGAAAGAATAATCGGGATGAGATATCCCTGTTTTTACCGCAATAAGGTCCACAGCGCTTTTGGTAAGGATAAAAAGGGAAATATCCTTTGCGGAACCTATCAGGAGGGCACACATTTTATCGTCCAGGTGGATGAATGCCTTATCGAGGATAAAAAATGTCAGGAGATAATCCGAACCGTAAAAAGCCTTCTTAAAGGCTTTAAAATGGAACCTTTTAATGAAGATACGGGAAAAGGCCTTTTGCGTCATGTTCTTGTTCGCCGAGGTTTTAAAACAGGGGAGATAATGGTCGTCCTCGTTCTCGGAACACATATTTTCCCCTCCGGAAACAACTTTGTAAAGGAACTTCTTAAACTCCATCCGGAAATCACCACCGTTGTTGTAAATATAAATGACAGAAAGACCAGTATGGTTCTTGGCGACAGAGAAAAAGTTTCTTACGGAAAAGGATATATCTATGATGAACTCTGCGGATGCCGCTTCCGCATTTCGCCCGGTTCTTTCTATCAGGTAAACCCCATCCAGACAGAAGTGCTTTATAACAAAGCGGTGGAATTTGCCGGACTTTCCGGAAAAGAAAAAGTCATCGACGCATACTGCGGCATCGGTACCATCGGTATGGTGGCATCGAAAAAAGCAAAAAGCGTTATCGGAATCGAACTTAACGGAAATGCGGTCCGCGATGCAAGAACCAACGCAAAGGAAAACGGAATAACAAATATCGAGTTTTTCCGTGGCGACGCCGGAGATTTTATGATAAAAATGGCCGAAAAAGGCGAAAAAGCGGATGTTGTTTTCATGGATCCGCCCCGTTCCGGAAGTGACGAAGCTTTTCTTTCTTCCGTTGCAAGTCTTGGACCGAAAAAGGTCGTTTACGTTTCCTGTAATCCCATGACCCTTGCAAGGGACCTTGATTATATTACAAAAAACGGATATTTTGTTGAAAAGATCCAGCCGGTGGATATGTTCCCGTTTACGGAACATTGTGAAACCGTTGTTCTTTTGATTAAAAAGGAAAAAAGAAAACCGGAGACTTTTTCGAAAAATAATAATAAAAGCTATAAACCCAAAACCAAAGCCGCACCCTCCCAAAGCGGTAAAAACACGAAAAGAAAGGGGAACAGCAAATGAACAGGTCCACCCAAAAAATCGTTGCAGCGTTTCTTGCTTTTATAATGCTTGCAGCGACCCCTTTGACGGTATTTGCCGCCGAACTTAACCCCATTTATACCTATGACGCAAACGGCTGGGAATTTGAGAAAATTTCTCACGCAAGCTCTCCGGTCGAAACCGCGGACGGCATTGTGGATTACACCGGATTCGGTTCCGTTGCTCCCTATGTTGAAGGCGAAAGCGAAATCGGAAAAGGCGACAGAGGCCAGTCCTATAGCTATGCATCCTGCGTTTACGGCGATTGGGTCTATATCAACACCATGTACGGCGGCCTTGGCATTGCGGCAATCATCAAAAATCTTGTGATTCCCGGAATGGACGGCGAGATTATGGATACCTTTATTGACGTTCTTTATAACGGAAATCTTTATAAAGGCGAACCGGATGGTGTTCAGGCCGGCGGTATTCTTCTTAAGTTCAATGTAAAAACCGGCGAAACAGAAATCCTTATGTCCCAGACCAAAAACGGCCTTATTCCAACTTTCCGCAACGCCTGCGTGCTTAACGGAAAAATGTATTTTGTCGGAATGATTCTTGATGTAAAAGATTATGCGGGAGATTTTGTAGGACTTCAGACCGCGATGGCTTTACAGAACGGAAAACCCTGCCTTTATGAAGTTGACCCCGAAACGGACGAATTCCGCAACATTTATGAATGCGTTGATTTTGAGGGATACAAAGAACTCATTGCGGATAATATTTTCCCCTCCACCAGAGCTGTCGGAACTTATAAAGGCGCTCTCGTAACCGGAGGTATCCGCCCGGAAGGCGCATATATCGCAATTTCAAAGGATCCTTCCGCAGGACAGGATTCCTTCGTTGAAATCGCCCAGATGGAAGACCTTTTCAATTATCCCGCATACCGCAGAGATGACGTAAACGGCGGCGGAGGTATTTATCAGGTTATCGAATATAACGAAAGCCTTTATGTAGTTATTTGTACCGGAAGCGTTGATACCACCAATGAATACGGAACAAAACGCCCCTTCGCAATTGTTCGCGGCGATTGCTCCGGAGAAGTTGATGACCCGGCAAGCTGGAGCTGGACCGCTGTTGTGGGCGATCCCGCTGACGGCGCAAAATATACCTTCGGAATCGATCCGGAACGAATCAGTTCCGGTGCGTGCTCCCTTGAAATTTACGGCGGATATCTTTATATCGGAGAATATAACGATACTTCCAGCGCTCTCCAGAATTTTGCTATAAGAAGAGATTTTACAACTCTTGCTTCAAACCTTGAGCAGTCCGTAAATCTTTACCGTATGGATAAAGACGAAAACATCGAAATGGTTGTAGGCGATGCGACGGAAATGTTCCCGGAAGGCGGAATTTCCGGCTGGGGCTCCGGTTATCTTGCCAATGCAAATCAATATACATGGCAGACCACCGTTTATGACGGAAAGCTTTATCTCAGCACCATGGATGCCACCACCGTTTTAAGACCTCTTTCCTATATCACAAACGGCGAGATTATTGATATGACCGAGGAAGAATGGATAAGCCAGATCAACTATATCCGCGTTCTTCTCGAGCTGCTTTTCGAATCGGAAGAAGAAGCAAATGCCCCTGTTCTTTTCTCTGCAGAGGAGCCTGTGATGGATGAAGAAACCGCTCGTTTTATGATCGAAGCCGCCGTTGAGCAGGCGGAGATCCGCGCGGCGGAAAGCAAAACTTCAACTTTCGGCCTTTTCCCGGAAGAACTCCCCGAACTTGATATTACCGATATCATTCTTACGGATGAACAGATCGACGAGCTGATTTTTGCACTTTTGGACAGCGAGTTCTTTGCGGAACTTATCACAAAAGTGGATATGGAAACCCTCATCTGGATAATGAACACCCTTGAAAGCGTCAGGGAACTTCTCAAGAGCGTTGATGTTGAGTCTTTCCTTGAAATCTATAATGAGCTTCTTGAAGAATATCAGGAAATCTATGATTCTATTCCCGAAAATCTTAAACCTTTCATCGAAACTATTCTCAGCGCAGTGACTGCGGAAAACGCAGAAGCACTTCTCAAAGTTCTTTATTATATTGAAAATTCCGAAGCAGGTTTTGACCTTTATGAAATCAAGCAGAATGCAGACAAAAGCGTTGACATAAGAACCCTCACTTCCAACGGATTCGGCGACCAGTATAACCACGGTCTTCGTATTTTTGCAAAAACCGATGATTATTTCGTAATAGGAACAGCAAACCCCTTCTATGGAACTCAGCTTTGGAGAGCGGAAAATCCTGAAAACAAAAATGATGAAAACGAAGACAACGAGAGTTCCATTATCATAGATATGACGGGAAAAACAGAAGACGAGGAAAACCCGAACACCGGGGCCTTTGCTGGTATGGCAACAATTTCTGTTTTTGCCGTTGGGGCATGTCTTGCGGAAAAGTTTTTAAAACATGAATAAATAATCATTTTGATGAAAATTTTTTCAAAAAACTAAAAATCACTTGACATCCGCGGCGATTGTTGATAATATGGGTAATATACTTTTATATGAAAAATGCGTTTGAGCAGAAAGAGTAGTGCGGAGAAAAGCTCCAGAGAATTGCCGGTCGGTGCGAGGCAACAGCATAATATCCGTTATGAAGTTCATTCTGCGAGCAGTGTGTTGAAAATTGCAGTAGATACAACGGGTGCGACCGTTACATCGCTAAGACTTTTAAGCCTATTAAGGTCCTGACCGGGAGGTCAGTACGAAAGCAGAGTGGTACCACGGATTATTATTCGTCCCTGTATATTTGCAGGGACGTTTTTTTATGGTATTTAATTTGCCCGCAAAAAGGTATTTAAATAAACTTAATTTTATATTTTGGAGGTAACCAAAATGAAAAAAGTTCTTTGTATGATTATGGCTCTTGTTATGATGCTTGCAGTTTCCGGCTGCGGCGAAGCTGCCGATGACGGCATTGTTACCGTCGGTGTAATCCAGTTTATGCAGCACGCATCCCTTGATGAAGCATATCAGGGCTTCGTTGACGGCCTTGCCGAAGCAGGCTATGTTGAGGGCGAAAACCTTAAAATCGATTTCCAGAATGCGTCCGGCGAAGTCAGCAACTGCCAGCAGATCTGTGATATCTTTGCAAACAGCGGAATTGACCTTGCTCTTGCAATCGCAACCCCTGCCGCACAGTCCGCAGTAAACGTATTCCAGGAAACCGACGTTCCGGTTTTCTTCACCGCAGTAACCGATGCAGTTGGTGCAGGCCTTGTTGAATCCAACGAAGTTCCCGGCAAAAACGTAACCGGAACCCTTGATATGCCTGTTATTGCAGACCAGATCGCTGTTATCAAAGACGTTCTTCCGGATGCAAAAAAACTTGCTATTCTTTATACCTCCAGCGAGCCTAACTCCGCAATTCAGGCGGACGAAGCAAAGCTTGCAGCAGAAGCTCTCGGAATGGAAGTTATTATCCAGACTTCTTCCTCCTCCAACGATATTCCTCAGGTAATCTCTTCCGTAGTTGGCAGCGCAGATGCAATTTATATTCCTTCCGATAACGCATTCGCTTCCGCAATGGCAACCGTAAACCATGCCGCAGTTGAAAACCAGATCCCGGTTTTCTGCGCTGTTGAAGCAATGATCGCCGAAGGCGGTATTGCAACCACCGCAATCGATTATTACGAACTTGGAAAACAGACCGCAGCACAGGCTGTTCGCGTTCTTAACGGCGAATCCGCATCCGAAATCGCTGTTGAAACTCAGAAGGAATGCGCTCTTGTTGTTAACAAAACCTTCGCAGAAAGCGTCGGCGTTGAAATTCCTCAGGAAATGCTTGACAAAGCAGCAACCGTTTATTGATTATTATTGATTAGGAAGTAAAGTATTAATGGGTATTACAAGCTGGTTATGGGATATACAGGGGGGCGCTACCCTTGGTGTAATTTGGGCAATTATGGCGCTTGGCTTATATCTCACATATCGAGTATTAAATTATGCGGACCTTACGGTTGACGGAAGCCTCACTCTCGGCGGTGCAATTTCTGCAGTTTGCGTTGCAGCCGGGGTACAGCCCATTCTTGCAATTCTTATTGCAACAATAGGCGGTATGATGGCCGGTTCCGTTACCGGATTTCTCCACACAAAATTCAAAATTCCGGATCTTCTGGCCGGTATCCTTACGCAGTTTGCGCTCTATTCCATAAACCTTCGTATTATGGGAAAAGCAAACTTCGGTCTTCTTAACGAAGTAACTCTTTTCAGCCAGATAAAAGAACTTGGCGTTCCGTCAAAATGGGCGGGTCTTCTTGTTGGCGTTGTTTTTGCCGTTGTTCTTATTATCGCTGTTTACTGCTTCTTCGGAACAGAGATTGGATGCGCACTCCGCGCAACCGGTAATAACCCTCATATGGTAAGAGCCATGGGCGCAAACACCAAGATTTATATCGTTCTCGGCCTTATAGTCGGAAACGGCCTTGTTGCAATGTCCGGTGCGCTTCTTGCACAGTATCAGGGCTATGCGGATATCAATATGGGCGTCGGTACCATCGTAATCGGCCTTGCAGCTATTATGATAGGCGAGGTTCTTTTCAGCAAGAAAACCTATTTTCACCGCCTTGCAGGTGTTGTAATCGGTTCCGTTGTTTATAGAATCATCATCGCCTTTGTTCTCCGCATCAGCCTTACCGCAGATACCGTAATCAAGATCACCGCAGACGATATGAAGCTTATTACCGCCATTATCGTTGTTATCGCTCTTGTTGTTCCGGGCCTTAAAGATGCGGCCATTGCAAAAACTTCTGCAAAGGAGGACGATTAAATGCTTGATATAAATCATGTATATAAAACATTTAATAAAGGAACTCCGGTGCAGAAAGCCGCTCTTGTTGACCTTAACCTTCATCTTGAAGAGGGCGATTTTGTAACTATCATCGGCGGAAACGGCGCAGGAAAATCCACAATGCTCAATGCTGTTGCGGGTGTTTTTGAACTTGACAAAGGTCATATTTCCATCGATGGTCACGATGTTACAAAAGACCCGGAATATAAACGCGCAAAATATATCGGCCGCGTTTTCCAGGATCCTCTTCGCGGAACAGCGGGGGATATGTGGATAGAGGAAAACCTTGCCTTTGCTCTTCGCCGCGGAAAAAACAGAAGTTTTAAATGGGGAATCAGCAACAAGGAAAGAGAGCAGTTCGTCGAACTTCTTAAAACCCTTGACCTTGGTCTTGAGGACAGACTTGATTCAAAAGTTGGCCTTCTTTCCGGCGGCCAGCGCCAGGCGCTGACCCTTTTGATGGCAACCATCAAAAAGCCACAGCTTCTTCTTCTTGATGAACATACTGCGGCCCTTGACCCGAAAACCGCAAAAACCGTTCTCGATATGACCAACAAGGTTGTTACAGAAAACAACCTCACCACTCTTATGGTCACCCATAATATGAACGACGCCATCAAATACGGCAACCGCCTTATTATGATGGACCACGGCACCATTATCCTTGATATTTCCGGCGAGGAGAAAAAGAACCTTAAAGTTCCGGATCTTCTTGCAAAATTTGAGGAAGTAAGCGGAAAAGAATTTTCCAACGACAGAATGATGCTTGCAAAATAAAAAGTATAAAAGCGTCTTTCTTTTTTTGAGGAAAGACGCTTTTTTGATATTAAAATATTCCAATTTGGAATATTTTAATAATAGGTGCAACAAAAACCAAAAAATATGTTACTATATATATGGATGTTGTAAATTTGTCGAAGATATCCGGAAGATTTTGAACGAGGGTGATTTTTTTGGGAAGAAAACTTTTTTGCGATATAAACCCAACCTGCTATAAAATATCGGTCATTAAGGAAACCTGGCTTCGCAATATAAAGGATGCTTTAAGTACAGAAAAAATAGCAAGGGAAAGAAAATCAGAACTTTTGCCGAATATTGTAAAAAGCCACAGTTCCATTCTGGTAAGGCGCCTTGAGGGTGTTGATATCCGCCTTCAGGAAAACAAGGTTACAAATATACGTCTTGCGGCAGAAAAAATAACAGGAATAACCGTAAAACCGGGCGAAACTTTTTCTCTTTGGAAAACCATCGGCAAAACAACGGAAAAAGAAGGCTATAAAGAGGGCCTTGTTATCAGAAGGGGAGGAAAGCTCGGCGCGGATATCGCCGGCGGCCTTTGCCAGATGGCAAATATGATACACTGGCTCGTTCTCAACAGTCCTCTTACCGTTACGGAGCTTCATCATCATTCGGATGCGCTTTTTCCGGATGAAAGAAGAAGAGTTCCCTTTGGAACAGGAACTTCTGTTGTGAATAACTATGTTGATTACCGTTTCAAAAATACAACGGAACAGACGGTACAGATAATCGTATGGATAGACGGAGAGGAACTTTGCGGTGAACTTCGAAGCGAAAAGCCTTTTCCATGCAGATACCGCCTTATAGAAGAAAACCACCATTTCCGCAAAGAGGGCGAACGCTATTATCGGATTTCAAAGGTCTATCGCCTGGTTATTGAAAAAGAAAGCGGAGCACAGATACGAAAGGAACTTATCCTTGATAACCATTCCCTCGTTATGTACGACCACTCGCTTATACCGCCGGAACAGATTAGAGATGATTGAATGCTTGAAAAATTAAATGATATTTTTTTAAAATATCAAAACAAAATAGCTTACATATATAAAGACAAAAAACTGACCTTTGGGGAACTTTTTGAAAAAGCAGTGAAAATTTCAAAAAGCCTTGAAAAAGGTGATAATTCTCCTGTTATTATTTTCGGCGGAAAAACGCCGGAAGTTATGGCGGCGATAATAGCCTGTCTTATTAAGAAAAGAGCCTATGTTCCGGTGGATATTGCTTTTCCGGATGAGAGAAAAAATAAAATAATCGCTTCTTCCGGTGCAGGAACTTTAATAGACTGCTCAAAAGATAATATCGAAATAATAAAAACAGAAAACGGTGCTCAAAATAAAACCAAAAGCGAAACAGCGTATATGATTTTCACCTCCGGAAGCACCGGAGAACCAAAGGGCGTTCCCATATCAAGAGATAATCTTGATAATTTTATAAACTGGATAACATCCATTGAAGCAATGAATTCTTTTGAGCACGCGTTTGTTCTTAATCAGGCGGCATTCAGCTTTGATTTGAGCACCGCAGCAATATTTTATGCTCTTTTCGGCGGACACGCAATAGTTCAGCTTGAGGACAAAAACGATTTTGACTGTGTTTTTAAAACGATAGAGGACAAAAAAACAGAAGTTTTTGTTATAACTCCAACATTCATGCGCCTTTGTCTTTTGAATAACGATTTTAACGAGGATAATTATCCTTTTGTAAAATGCCTTTATTTTTGCGGAGAAAGCCTTCAAAAATCCCTTTGCAAAAAGGTTTTTGAGAGATTTCCGGATATCAGGATAATAAATGCCTATGGACCGACGGAAGCAACTTCCGCCGTTTGCGCATCGGAAATAACAAAAGAAATTCTTGAGCACGAAGAATTTCTTCCCTGCGGAGATATTGATTCTGCGGCAGTAAAGATATATACTGAAGACGATGAGATCGTGCTCAAAGGGAAAAGCGTTTTCTGCGGATATCTTGAAAAAACAGCCGGAGGCCATTTTACAGAAAATGGGGAAAACGCTTACAGGACCGGCGACATTGGTTTTATAAAGGAAGGAAAACTTTATTGTAAAGGAAGGGCGGACAGCCAGATAAAATATAAAGGCTACCGCATCGAACTTTCGGATATCGAATCAAATCTTTCTGTAATCGATGGTGTTGAAAGCTGCGCTGTTGTTGCAAAAAGAAATCCGGAAGGGGAGGTCAGAATGATAAAAGCCTTCGTCTGCGGAAAAACAGATTCGGATTTTATCAGAAAATCGCTCTCCGAAAAACTTCCGGAATATATGATCCCCAAAAGCATAAAGATCCTAAAAAATCTTCCGGTAAATGAAAACGGAAAAATAAACAGAAAGGAGCTTTTAAATCTATGACCGACATAAAGGAACTGCTTTATGAAATCTGTGACGATGACAGGGTTTTTGATGACGAAATCGACCTTGTTGAAAGCGGTCTTCTTGATTCATACGCAACCATCGAGCTTCTTTCAAGAATCGAGGAAGAGGGAACAGAGATCCAGATAACGCGCATAGACAGAGAACTTTTGCGAACGGTTAAAGGAATAGAAAAACTTATTGAAGAAGCAAAATGATAAAAGACGGCAAAAGCCGTCTTTTTTTCTTTGCATTTGTTTTCGATATGTAGTATAATGTGCGTGTACGCGGGAAAAATCCCGAACGGATAATTTTTACGGAGGTTTTTGAATTATGGCAGATCAGAAAATTCTTAAACGAAGCGAAGTTCCGGAAGAATATACCTGGAACCTTAAAGATATGTTTGAAAGTGACGAGGCTTGGCTTGCCGAATACGAAGCACTTAAAGCATTCCCGGCAGAAATTGCAAAATATCAGGGAAAACTCGGCGAATCCGCAGAGAATCTTCTTGCATATTTTAAGGGAGAGGATGAGCTTACCGTTCGCCTTGAAACTCTTTATACCTATGCAAGCTGCAGCGGCGACCAGGATATGAGCAACGCAACTTATCAGGATTTCCGCGGAAAAGCAATGGCAACCATTGTTGCAATCGAATCCGCAGGAGCTTTCGCAACTCCCGAAATCATGTCTATTCCGGAAGAAACCCTCAACGCATTCTATGCCGAATGCCCGGAACTCGAAACCTATCGCAGAAGCATCTATAAAATCAGAAGAAGAGCCGCACATATCCTTTCCAAAGAGGAAGAAGCACTTCTTGCTTCTGCAGAAGAAATGGCAGATTCCGCAGATAAAATCGGCGGAATCCTTCGCAACGCAGACCTTAAATTCCCGGATGCCATCGACGCAGAGGGCAACGCCCATGCTCTTACCAACGGTTCCTTTGTTCCGCTTGAGGAAAGCTCCGACCGCGAACTCAGAAAGAACGCATTTGAAGCATTCTACGGCCGCTACGGCGATTTTAAAAACACCATCGCTATGACCCTTGACGGCGAATTCAAAAAACGCAACTTCTTTGCAAAAGCAAGAAAATATAACTCCACCCTCGAAGCAGCTCTTGACCGCACCGAGGTTCCGCAGGAAGTTTATACCAACCTTATCGAAGCTGTTCATAACAACCTTGATAAAATGTATAAATACGTTGCACTCCGCAAAAAGATGCTCGGCGTTGATGAACTTCATATGTATGACGTTTATACCCCCATCGTTGCAGACGCAGCTTCCACCATCAGCATTGACGAAGCAAAGAAAACTGTTCTTGAAGCTCTCCATGTTCTCGGCGAGGACTATGTTGCACTTCTTAAAGAAGGTTTTGAAAACCGCTGGATCGACGTTTATGAAAACGAAGGAAAACGCGGCGGCGCATATTCCACCGGTTCCGGCGCACCTCATCCCTATGTTCTTCTGAACCATAAAGATACCCTCGACAGCATGTTCACCCTTGCACACGAGATGGGCCACGCTCTTCACAGCTATCACAGCACCAAATATCAGCCCGTTAACACCGCAGGATACGTTATCTTTGTTGCGGAAGTTGCTTCCACCTGTAACGAAGTTCTTCTTATGCGCCACCTTCTCGGAAAAACCACTGATAAGACCGAAAGAGCATACCTTATCAACCACTTCCTCGATTCCTTTAAAGGCACCGTTTATCGCCAGACCATGTTTGCTGAATTCGAAATGGAAATCGGCAAAATGTCCGAAAGAGGCGAGGCTCTTACCGCAGACGCTCTTTCCAAAAAATATCATGAGCTCAATAAACTCTATTTCGGACCCGACATGGTTTCCGATGACGGCATAGCTCTTGAATGGGCAAGAATCCCGCATTTCTTCTATAACTACTATGTATTCCAGTATGCAACCGGTTTCTCTGCCGCTGTTGCCATTGCAAACAGAATTCTTGAAGAGGGCGAAGAAGCCGTTAAGGATTATAAAAAATTCCTTTCCAGCGGCGGCAGCTCCGATCCGATCTCTCTTCTTAAAATCGCCGGCGTTGATATGAGCAGCCCGGAACCCGTAAACTCTGCGCTTAAACTCTTTGGCGAACTTATCGACGAAATGGAAGAACTCAACAAATAATATAAACCGCATAACGGTTAAAAAAGCCTTCCCTTTTTAAGGGAAGGCTTTTTTGTTGAAAATAGAAACCGCTGTTATGAAAATAGCCAAATTTACTGTTGATAAACTTCTTTTATTTATAAATAGGGAATATTGATAAAAAGTCAAAAATTTGGTATAATTTTTGTTGGATATGAAACAAAAAAGGAGATGGCAGCAATAGAAAATCAAAGCAAAAAAAGCATCTTCCGCCACCTTGGCAAAAACCTTAAAGGATACAGAGCCTTCACGGCGCTGACTATGATATTCGGCTGTGCGGAAGTTATGCTCGAAGTTCTCATTCCGATGCTCATGTCGGTTATTGTTGACGGCGGACTTTACCGCGAAGAGGAGTTTATGCTTCGCGAATTTTTTCCGCAGGCACTTATTGACGACCGCAACCGCTTTGTAATAACTGTTGGCATTATCATGGTCATAGTTGCTATTCTTTCAATGACCTGCGGCCTTCTTGCAGCAAGATTTTCCGCCCTTGCAAGCCAGGGCTTTTCAAAAAATCTCCGTTCCTCGCTTCTTGAAAAGATCCAGAGCTTTTCTTTTGCAAATACCGACCGTTTTTCAACCTCCAGCCTTATCACAAGGGCAACAACGGATGTTAACACTCTTCGTATGACCATGCAGCATTTTCTGCGTGTTCTTATGCGTTCGCCCATAATGATAGTTATGGCAACAGTAATGGCTTTTGCAATTGCGCCCCGCCTTGCGGTGATATTCCTTTTCTGCATTCCGATACTCGGCGCGATTCTTGCCGTTCTTATGAAAATAGGTCAGCCGAGATTTAAAAGAATGCTTGTTAAAATGGATGCCATGAACAGGGCTGTTCAGGAAAACCTTGTAAGCAGCAGGGTAGTAAAGGCCTACGTCCGCGGCGATTATGAATCCGAAAGATTCCGCGATACAGCAGACGACCTTCGCAATGCCCAGCTTGCATCCTCAAGACTTTTTACCATGACCGGACCTATTCAGATGGTAATTATGTGGACCTGCACAATAATCATCCTTTTCCTTGGAGGAAAAGAGATAATTTTTGAAAAAACCGGCCTTCTTACCGGTGAACTTGTAAGTATGGTTTCCTATACTACACAGGCAGTAAGCTCCCTTACCATGCTTTCCTGGCTTGTTATGTCCATGTCCAGAGCTCAGGCATCCCTTAACCGAATCAACGAAGTACTTGATGAAAAAGTAGATATTGTTGACGGCCCTTCCGACGCGGTCGTTTCTGACGGAAGCGTTGATTTTGAGGACGTGTGCTTCAGCTATACCGACGATCCGGAAAAACTTGCTCTTTCCCATATAAATCTCTATATAAAAAGCGGTGAAACCATGGGAATTATCGGCGGCACCGGTGAAGGAAAATCCACTCTTGTTAACCTTATTCCCCGTTTTTACGACGCCCTTTCCGGTACTGTAAAAGTCGGCGGCATAAGCGTAAAGGATTATAAGCTTGAAAATCTCCGCGACGGTGTTTCCATGGTTCTTCAGAATGGATCGCTTTTCAGCGGAACCATTGCGGATAACCTTCGCTGGGGCGACCCGAACGCAACTATAGAGCAGATGAAAGAAGCATGCTACATTGCATGCGCCGATGAATTTATCGATACCTTTAAAGACGGATATGAAACTGTTCTTGAACAGGACGGCGCAAACCTTTCCGGCGGCCAGCGCCAGCGCCTTCGCATTGCAAGAGCAATAGTAAAACATCCGAAAATACTTATTCTTGATGACTCAACAAGCGCCTGCGATATGACCACCGATGAACATATCAGAAGAGCCCTGCATAACTCCATGCCAGGTACCACAAAGATAATCATCGCCCAGCGCATAGCTTCCATAATGACCTGCGACCGCATCGCCATTCTTGATGAAGGAAAACTTTCCGACGTTGGAACCCATGAGGAACTTATGGCAAGAAGCACGATTTACCGCGACGTTTATGACAGCCAGATGAGAGAGGAGGAAAAGCAAAATGCCGAGAGTTGAACTTCGCAACTATAAAGCGGCTTCCTCACCGATGGAAACGCTTTTCCGCCTTTTCAAATATTTTAAACACTGCGCGCCGATACTTGTTGCGGCCGTTTTGTCCATTGCGGTTTATGCCGCCGCAACCATTGGCTCCTCTTACTGCATGAAGCCGCTTGTAAACCTTCTTGAAGAAAGCAATATTGCCCCCAACGAAACTTTTGCAAAATATATGGCTCTTCTTGCGGGACTTGGCTTTCTCTATCTTTTAAGTGCGGTTACCAACTATCTTCTCAACCGCCTTATGCTCGAATGCAGCACCGTTATCATGCGCGAACTCAGAAGCGAGCTTTTTACAAAAATGCAAAAGCTTCCGGTAAGCTATTTTGATAACAACACCCACGGAAGCCTTATGAGCTATTTTACCAACGATATCGAGGCTACCAACGAACTTTTGCAGCACAGCATTACCCAGCTTATGATTTCCGTAATGTCCCTTATAGGAACCATCGGAATGATGCTGGCCCTTTCCATGAAGCTTTTTGCAATAATGGTCATCCTTGCAGCTATTGTTATCGTAATAGTCAGGACCACCACCAAAATTTCCAGCAAAAGCTACCGCGAACAGCAAAAACACGCCGCCGCGGTAAACGGCTATATTGAGGAAATGATCTCCGGCCAGAGGGATATCAAGGTTTTTACCCATGAAAAAGAAGTCATGGAAAACTTTGAGCCCATAAATGAAAAACTCCGTGCCGCATCCACCACCGCCACCACGGCAACTTCAGTTGTCGGACCACTTCTTAACAACCTTTCCCATATGTTCTATGCGCTTACATGTGCCATAGGTGTTCTTTGGCTCACCGGTGAGGAAGTGGGCGGAATCCTTATTGCGTTTCTCCAGTATATCCGTACGTTTGCGGACAGGGTAAGCCAGATTTCCGAACAGTTCAACTCCATTATGCTTGCTCTTGCGGGTGCGGAGCGTATTTTCGATGTCCTTGATATGAAGCCGGAAGTTGATGAAGGAAAAGTTACTCTTGAAAAGATCGAAAATGACTATAACTGGGTTCTTCCGGACGGAAAAAGAGTTCCCCTCAGGGGCGACGTTCGCTTCAACAACGTTGATTTTTCCTACGTTGAAGGAAAACCGGTTCTTCAGGATCTTTCGCTTTTTGCAAAACCCGGACAGAAAATCGCTTTTGTAGGTTCAACCGGTGCGGGAAAAACCACCATTACGAACCTTATCAACCGATTCTATGATATCCAGGGCGGCGAGATAATCTATGACGGCATCAACGTAAAGGATATCCGCAAGGATGACCTTCGCCGTTCCCTAGGAATCGTTCTTCAGGATACACATCTTTTCACCGGAACGGTTATGGAAAATATCCGTTACGGAAGACTTGACGCAACGGATGAAGACTGCATCGAGGCAGCAAAAATCGCCAATGCTCATTACTTCATAAGTCACCTGCCCCAGGGATACAATACCATGCTCCATTCCGACGGCGCAAACCTTTCCCAGGGTCAGCGCCAGCTGCTTGCAATAGCAAGAGCGGCGGTTTCTGAAGCGCCGGTAATGATCCTTGATGAAGCAACTTCCTCCGTTGATACACGAACCGAAAAGCTTATTGAAAAAGGCCTTGACGGTCTTATGGAGGGCAGAACGGTATTTATTATTGCCCACCGCCTTTCAACAGTCCGCAACTCCAACGCTATCCTTGTTCTTGAACACGGAAAAGTTGTTGAGCGCGGCGACCACGATGACCTTCTTGAACAAAAAGGAAAGTATTATCAGCTTTACACAAATATGATCGAACTTTCTTAAAAAAGGAGAACCAATGAACAGAAATCATCATAATAAACCGCAGTCGCCGGTTATGTCGGTGCTTATGGGCATTTTTGCCGTATGCTTCGGAATATTCTGGACCGTTACCGCCGCAAGAATGGCGCCGTTTATGGCGGTTTTCGGCATTTTATTTATAGCCATGGCTCTGACCATAACAATAAACAGTTTTAAAACGGCAAAAAAACATCAGCAGGATAATGATGAAAACGAAGCTTTTGTGCAGTACACCGAACCGGAACCAAAAAAGCCGGAGGAATTTCGCTGTCCCTATTGCGACGCACCGATACACCGTGATGATAAAAAATGTGAATACTGCGGATCAAGACTTTAATAAAAAACGCCGGAAGAAGCTTCCGGCGTTTTTTATATAAAACTATTGCTTTAAAACATTAAAAATATTATAATATAATTGTAAAAATATATGAAAAGGAGATGTTTTAATGGGACTTATAAAAGCAATCGGCGGAGCAATCGGCGGAGTAATGGCAGATCAGTGGAGAGAGTATTTTTACTGCGAAGCCCTTCCCGTTGACGTAATCGCAAGAAAAGGCGCAAAACGCACCGGTGCAAACAGCTCTAATACAAAAGGAGCGGATAACATCATTTCCAACGGCTCCGTTATCGCAGTAGCAGACGGCCAGTGCATGTGCATTGTTGAACAGGGAAAAGTAGTTGATATCTGTGCAGAACCGGGCGAATATACTTATGATATGTCCACCGAGCCTTCCATCTTTGCAGGAAATCTCGGAACAAGCATCCTTGATTCCTTCAAGACCATCGGAAGACGTTTTACCTTTGGCGGCGATACGGCAAAGGATCAGAGAGTATATTACTTCAACACCAAGGAACTTATCGGAAACAAATACGGAACCCCGAATCCCGTTCCGTTCAGAGTAGTTGACGAAAGAGCAGGCATTGATATTGATATCAATATCCGCTGCTTCGGTGAATACAGCTACCGTCTTTGCGACCCGATCCTTTTCTATACCAACGTCTGCGGAAACGTAGCATACCAGTACAACAGAAGTGAAATAGACGGCCAGCTCAAATCCGAGCTTCTTACCGCACTTCAGCCGGCATTTGCAAAGATCTCCGGAATGGGAATCAGATATTCCGCACTTCCGGGTCACACCATGGAAATGGCAGAAGCACTTAACGAAGTACTTTCCGAAAAATGGCGCGGTCTTCGCGGAATCGAGATAGTATCCTTCGGCGTATCTTCAGTAAAAGCAGACGAAGAAGACGAGAAGATGATCAAAGAGCTCCAGCGCAATGCAGCATTTATGGATCCCACCAGAGCAGCGGCACATCTTGTTGGCGCACAGGCATCTGCAATGCAGGCAGCAGCTGCAAATGAAGGCGCAGGCCCCGCAATGGCATTTATGGGCATGAATATGGCCCAGGGCGCAGGCGGCCTTAATGCACAGAATCTTTTCGCCATGGGACAGCAGCAAGCACAGCAGTCCGCACCTGCTCCTGCGGCAGGCTGGACCTGCTCTTGCGGAGCGGTAAACACCGGAAAGTTCTGTACCGAATGCGGCGCACCTAAACCTGCAGACGGCTGGACCTGTTCCTGCGGTCAGGTAAACAAAGGCAAATTCTGCTCGGAATGCGGTGCTAAGAAACCCGCAAACGAACCGCTTTATAAATGCGATAAATGCGGCTGGGAGCCGGAAGACCCCAAAAATCCGCCGAAATTCTGCCCGGAATGCGGCGACCCTTTCACTGACGACGATATCAAATAATTAAAAAGTCAATTAATTTCTCTTTGGAGGTATTTATAATGGAAAACGGAAACAAACTTCTTGCAGCTATCTCTTACATCTGGGTTCTCTGCATCGTAACCATCCTTTGTGCAAAAGATGATGCATTTGCACGTTATCATGCAAACCAGGGACTTGTTCTTCTTATTGCAAACATTGCGGCAGTTGTTGTTGGCTTTGTTCTTGGACTCATCCCGGTTATCGGCGCAATTATCGGCTGGATTATCAACATCGCTCTCTTTGTACTTATGATCATCGGTATCATCAATGCAGTAAAAGGCGAAATGAAACCCCTTCCTTTCATCGGCGGTATCCAGATCATCAAATAATTTAAGATTATAAAATAAAAAAAGCCTCCGCAAAAGCGGAGGCTTTTTTTATTTGAAATATTCCGGATCTTTAACTATAAAAATAGGGAATGGAGGGTCGTTCGGGCGATTTAAAAAATCACATTTCATAACGTTATACTGCGCGCCGGGAAGAGATTTTACATAATCGAGTATTGCATCCCTTTCGGAATATCCGTTGTTGCGGCCGTAATATATACAAAGAGAAAGAAGACCGCCGGGTTTAAGTATCTCAAGGGATTTTTCAATGGCGGGGATGCTTGTTTCCGCACGGGTAAAAACATCGTGGCTTCCGCCGGGAAGCCAGCCGAAGTTGAAAACAATGCAGTCGGCGGTATTGGGCTTTGCGTATTTATCAATATCGCTGTGGCTGGTGCATATAACTTCGCTCATATCGGAAAAACCATGTTCCTCAAGATTTGCTTTTGTGGAATCAACAGCATCCTGCTGAATGTCCATTGCAAGAACGCGGCCGCCTTTTCCGCAAAGTTCACAAAGATAAACGGAGTCATGTCCGTTTCCGGAAGTTGCGTCGATGCAGAAATTGCCGGGTTTGACATGCATTTTAAGAATCTTGTGAACAATGCCCAGAGCGCTGTACTGACTGAACATAAACTGCCTCCAAAAGGTAAAAATTCTTTTATTATCCTAATATATTGATGCAGATATGTCAAGAAAATAAATTATTTTATAATACTTATGCGTATATAACTGTAAAAAACAGCTGTAAAGATGTGTAGCTTTACATGATATAAAAATGATAAAAAACGTCCATTAAGGTAAAAAATTGTGAATAAACGGTCAATTTTTATTGATATCTTTAAAATACATTTGCTTTTTTTCTTATTTTATATTATAATGCCGTTTAGATATGCAGAAAGGATGTTTTATCGCTATGAAAAAATTTATTGCCGTTATTCTCGGCCTTATTCTTGTGATGCTTTCCGTAACCGGATGTGCAAGACCCGATCCCACCTATGTTACCGAAGAAGATTTTGTCGTTGAGTTCTATCCCATGAGCGAAGACGGAAAAACTTTTGCGGCAGGTCTCAGCGCTCTTCAGATCGTTATGAACACCCCCAACGTAGAAATGGGTACAGGCGAAATTACTGTTACCAAAGTTTCCACCGGTGAACAGATTCTTAAATATGACGCCCGCATGGATACCGATATGATCTATCTTAACAGCGGAACGAACCCCGCTTATGCACAGCTTATCGTCATGCTTCCCGAAGGCCAGTACTTCGAAATGGGAGAAACCTATTCCGTAACCATGGATGAAAAATTCTTCTATGTTGACGATATCAAAGGTTTTGTAGGCGATATTAAAGAAGGCGACTGGGAATTCACCATCGGCAACTACGGTTATGACGGCAACATCTCCGAAATGCCCGCTACTTATCTTGTCGGTGATACCATCGAGATCCCTGTTGCAATTGCTGATGAAGCAACTATCGCTGTTCTTCTTTATGA
The DNA here is from genome assembly GCA_017436125.1 of Oscillospiraceae bacterium. Taxonomy (GTDB): domain Bacteria; phylum Bacillota; class Clostridia; order Oscillospirales; family Ruminococcaceae; genus UMGS1668. The sequence continues at coordinate 19,679 of JAFSDS010000037.1, forward strand.
TGACGTAACCGTTGTTTCTGCAGAACAGAGAGCAAGAGTTCAGGACGGAACTTTTGTACTTGATGCTATCGGCGAAGGCACCACTACCATTTCCGTAATGTTCCTTGATAAAGACGGAATGCATGTTGAAACCCTTGGTTTTACCGTAACCGTAAAATAATCAATAAAAATATTTGGGCCGCACTTTTGTGCGGCCCGTTTTTTTATCTTGATATAATATGGTATTTGTTATATAATAATATTTATCTATACACATTTTTAAGGAGGCTTTATTATGAAAGTTAATATTCTTTGTCATACACCGGAACCGGAAAAAACAATCGCCGCAGCAGCAAGACTTTGCTACAGCAACTCCGGCGCGGATGAACTTTTTGACGGCATGACAGAGGAGAAAGCTTCTTCCTATGTTGCCATGCTTGAGCGACTCGGCCATGAAAGCCCCCTTGAACATGTAACTTTTACTTTTACCATTGAAGGGGTTTCCCGTGCGTTTCTTGCCCAGATAACCCGCCACAGAATAGCATCCTTCAGCGTACAGAGCCAGCGCTATGTAAATAAAGACGGCCATTTTGAATTTATCGTTCCGCCGAGCGTAAACGAGGATGAAGAGGCTCTTGCGGAATATAATAAGATAATGGATACCTGTTCCGAAAGCTACCGTAAACTTACCGAAATTCTTAAAAAGAAAGCCGTAAAAGAATTTATGGAAGAAGGAAAAACAGAAGAAGAGGCTCTTAAACTTGCTGAGAAAAAGGCCATTGAGGATGCCCGCTTTGTTCTTCCAAACGCCTGCGATACAAAAATGATAGTTACCATGAACGTCCGCAGCCTGCATAACTTCTTCCGTCTTCGCTGCTGCAACCGCGCCCAGTGGGAAATAAGGGCCGTTGCGGATGAAATGCTTCGCCTTTGCAGAGAAGAAGCCCCCTCTCTCTTTGCTCATGCGGGCCCTTCCTGCGTTTCCGAAGGAAGATGTGCCGAAGGTAAAATGACCTGCGGAAAACCGAGGACCGAGCTCATAGTAAAATGAGGAGGGAAAAATAATGGTATATATTTTTCTTGCAAACGGTTTTGAGGATATGGAAGCGGTCGTTCCGTTCGATCTCCTTAAAAGGGCCGGTTTTGAAGCAGTTACCGTCGGTGTTGGCGGAAAAGTTGTAAAAAGCGCTCATGGCCTTACTGTTGAGGCAGATATCTCCGAAAACGAAGTTGATTTTGAAAAGGCCGAGGCCTTTGTTTTTCCGGGAGGATGGCCCGGTGCCAAAAATCTTAAAAATTCAGAAACCGTTAATAATGCCATAACATTTGCACTGCATAATGATATTATTATTGCAGCAATCTGCGCTTCGCCCGGCTACGTTCTTTATAAAACCGGTGCACTTGATGGAAAAAGATACACCTGTTTCCCGGGATTTGAGGTTGAAGAGGGCGAATATACAGCAGAAAAGGTTGAAATCGACGGAAAACTTGTTACCGCAAGCGGCCCTTCCGTTGCCGTTGATTTTGCTCTTGCGCTTATTGAAAAACTCAAGGGCAACCTTGAGGGAGTTGAAGAATTTTAAACAATAACGCCAAAAGCCCCGCGCAGAAAGCGCAGGGCAAAGGTTTATGGATCGATTATCAGCCGCAACCGCAGCCACAGCCGCAGTCGTTGTTGCAGCCGCAGCCGTTGTTATTGTAACAGCCGTTTCCGCAGCAGCTGAAGAGAAGAATAAGGATGATGATCCACCAGCAGCAGTTATTGTTTCCGAACATGAAATTTCACCTCGTAAATAAAATTTTATACAGGCGGGCAGGTTCTTTGTTGCCCTTGCCGGTATGTTATATGATATGAAAACTTTCAGATGTTGGTTACAAAGTGACCCGCAAAATGAATGGAGGACTTTATGAACAGCAAAGAATTTGAAGATTTCTTCAAAGACCTTGAGCCGGACGATATCCCGGTTGTAAGCGACGATTCTGAAGAAGATCTTGTTTTCTCCTCTTTCTTTGAGGATGAAACCACAAAAAAAGCTCCGGAGAAAAAAATCGAACCGGTGCCGGAAGTAAAAAAAGCCCCCAAAACGGATTTTGAGTTTGAGGACGAAGTTTTTGCCCCTCCGCCTCCAAAGGATGAGGAAGAGGAAAAACCGGTGCAGAAACCCGCAGTAAAAAAAGCGGAGCCGGAAAAGAAAAAAACTCCGGCAAAAAATGTTTCTTCCGAAGCGGCAAGAAAAAAGAAGAAAAAAAGAATAAATACCGCATATAACTGGCTTCTTACCATAGTATGGGTTTCCGCGGTTCTTGCGGTTTCCATCTTTATCGCATCCTTCGCTCTTTCAAGTATCAACGACCTTGTCGGATTCAGCAAGGAGAGCCGCGAAGTTACCGTTACCATTCCGGAGGGCTCCGATCTTTCCGATGTTGCAAACATTCTTGAAGAAACGGGAATAATCGATGAACCTTTTACTTTTGAGGTTTATGCAAGGGTAAAAAATATGGAAGGACGCCTTGCCTCCGGAACGTTTACCCTTAACCCGAACCTTGGCTATGACCAGATCTTCCAGGCTCTTAAGACCAGGGACGATGGCCGCGAGATCGTAAAAGTCACTTTCTATGAAGGCATGAAGGTTACCGAAATTGCCGAAAGACTTGATGAAAACGGCGTTTGCGATTATGAGGAATTTATGGCTGCGGTGGATACCGAAACATTTGAATATGAGTTTGAGTCCATGATGGGAACAAACGAATATATCTACCATAAATGGGAAGGTTATCTGTTCCCGGATACCTATGAATTCTTTACGGATTCCACCCCAAGAAGCGTTATGGCAAAATTCATCGATAACTTCAACAATAAGATCACCGGTGAATATTATGAACGCATGAAGGAACTCGGTATGAGTCTTGACGAAGTTATTACCCTTGCTTCCGTTATCCAGTCCGAAGCGGCTTATATGGAAGATATGGAAAAAGTTTCTTCCGCTTTCCATAACCGTCTTAACAACTCTTCCAACTTCCCGAACCTCGAATCCGACGTAACATGGTTCTATTATGAACAGGAGATCAAGCCCTTCGTTGAGGATGAGGCTGTTTCCGATGAATACCATGTTTCCTACGATACCTATTATAAACGCGGACTTCCAGTCGGACCTATCTGTAACCCAGGCCTTAACGCCATTAAGGCAGCTCTTTATCCCGAGGATACAAACTATTATTTCTTTGTAACCGACCTTGAAGGAAACTTCTATTACGCTTCCACCATGGCTGAACACGAAGCAAACATCGTAAAAGCCGGAAGAGGAGGCTGAAACAGCAAATAAAAAACGCCCGTTTTAAAACGGGCGTTTTTTGTTGCCGCAAAAATCTTTCGTTCATATAATGTATTGAAAAAATATAACAGATGAACGGCGGTAATATACGATGAAAGAATATTATTTCCTTTTAAGTTCCATAACAAGCGCCATGAAGGGCGAAAAAATACTGCAGAAAAGCGGCATAAAAGCTTTTGTTTTTCGTGATACAAAAATAAATCCCTATGGCTGCGGATATATAATAAGAGCCCTTGGAGAAAAAGAAAAAATGACGGAACTTCTTAGAAAAGGGGGAGTAAGGATAAACGAAATAAAAGAGAGGTGATACGTGATGCTTTATTTTGATAACGCCGCAACAACTTTTCCAAAACCCGCCGCGGTTAGGAAAGCTGTTGGGGAATCTTTTATATATTACGGAGCAAATCCGGGAAGAAGCGGCCATTCCCTTGCAATGGATACCGCAAGAAAGGTATTTGAATGCAGAGAAAAGGCATCGGAATTTTTCGGCCTTTCTGCTCCGGAAAATCTTGTTTTTACAAAAAACTGTACGGAAGCTCTCAATATCGTGCTCATGAGCATTGGGAAGGAAGGCGGGCATTTTATCATTTCAGACCTTGAGCACAACTCCGTGCTACGGCCGCTTTACGATATGAAAAACCGCGGAATCATCGACTTTTCTGTTGCGGAAACATTTGAAGGGGAACCCGAAAAAACGATAGAATCTTATAAAAAACTTATAAAAAGCGATACAAAAATGCTTGTTGCAGCCGGGGCATCAAACGTTTTTGGAATAAAACTTCCTGTGGAGATGCTCGCGGAACTTGCCCATGAGCACGGAATACTTTTTACTTTGGATGCAGCACAGACAGCCGGTTCAGAAAATATAGATATGGAGAAAAACGGGATAGATTTCGTCTGCGCTCCCGGCCACAAGGGACTTTTGGGTCCCATGGGAACGGGGATGCTTGCATCTGCAAGGCCCGAATATCTTAAACCTATTATTTTCGGAGGAACAGGGAGCTATTCTCTTCTTCCAAATCAGCCGGAAGGCCTTCCGGAAATGCTTGAAAGCGGAACCCTTAATGTTTCCGGTATCTGCGGGCTTTCTGCAGGCATCGACTGGGTGAGCAAAAAAGGGCTGGATAAAATTTCGAAAAATGAAATGCTGCTTGCAAAAATTCTTTATGAAGAGCTTTCAAAAATGAAAAACGTAAAGCTATTCACAAAAACACCTCAAAAAGAGAGCCATGCCCCGGTAATTTCATTTGTAATAGGCGACTTAACAGGGGAAGAAACTGCGGCGCTTCTTGCGGAAAACGGTGTTGCATCAAGGGGAGGTTTTCACTGTTCCGCTCTTGCACATCGGAAAATGGGTACGGAAAAAAGAGGCACCTGCCGGCTGAGCATAGGTCCAATGAACAGTTTTGATGAGATAATGAAACTTATAAAAATTATTTATTCTCTTTCAGAAAAATAATAAGTTGTTAACAAAATAATGCTTGAAAATGGCGACACATGTGATATTATTATATTAAGAGAAATATAACTTTAGGTTTAATATAAAAGAGGAAAAAATATGGGAGATTTTGTGTTTTCTTGGGATAATATTCTCAACCTTCTCAGAACGTTCGGTATCTGGGATATCATTGATATTGTGATAATAGCCTATCTCTTGTATAGGGTTCTTTTGTTTGCCGCAAATACCCGCGCAGGCCAGCTCCTTAAGGGTATTGCAATACTTTTTGTTGTTTATCTTCTTGCGGCGGCAATTGACCTTAAAAGTACCTCGTATCTTCTTGAACAGGTTTTCAGCTTCGGAATAATCGCAGTTGTTGTTGTTTTCCAGCCGGAACTTCGCCATGCACTTGAAAGTATGGGCAAATCAAGGATATCGAACCTTACTTTCCTCAACTTCAATACAGAACATGTTGATGATGAAACCCTTATGAAAAACTGTATCAGCAAGATAGTTGACGGTGTTGCGGATCTTTCAAAACACGATGTCGGTGCCCTTATCGTTTTTGAAAGGGAAGTAAAGCTCGGCGAGATCATTTCCACCGGAACTGTTATCAACGCGGAACCCAGCAAGGAAATCATCGGAAACATCTTCTTCCATAATGCTCCTCTCCATGACGGTGCGACAATTATCCGCGGAGGAAGGGTTTATGCTTCAGGTTGCTTCCTTCCTCTTTCCCAGAACTATGATATCAGCAATATGCTTGGAACAAGACACCGCGCCGCTCTCGGCATGAGCGAAAACAGTGATGCGGTCATCGTAGTTGTTTCTGAAGAAACCGGCACCATTTCCATGGCCCTCAACGGTGAACTTATCCGTGAACTGGATCCTGTCCATCTTAAGAGAAAACTTGAGGAACTTCTCATTCCCGAAAAAACCGAACCTAACAAAGTTGTAAAAATATTCGGAAAAGGGGGCGCAGAAGATAAATGACCGGCAAGATTTTTAAAGATAAGCGCATCGTTTTTGCGATATCGCTTGTTATTTCGTTCGTTTTCTGGCTTGTTGTATCCCTTGTTCTTCGCCCCACCGGTGAGATAGTTGTTTCCGGCGTCGGAGTAAACGTAAACGTACAGTCCGGAATCCTCGGCGAGCTTGGACTTTCAGCCATTGAAGGAGCAGAAAACACCGTTGACGTTGTTATAAGCGGTTCCCGTGCGGTAATAGGCGGTGTTTCTACCGAAGATATTTCCGTAACACCCTCTCTTTCCGGAGTAAGCGGAGCGGGCATTTATGAGCTTGAACTTAAAGCGGAAAATAAAACATCAAAAGATTTTGAAATAGTGGGGGTATATCCTTCCTCCATGACGGTAAAATTCGATAAATATGTCGATAAAATTCTTGAACTTGAATATGAAATAACCGGGGAATACAATATCCCGGATGAATATGTTCAGGAAGAAGTTTATACCGATCCGGGCGAAATCGTTGTTACCGGTCCGGAGATAGATATTGCGGAAATTTCCGGTGCGGTTGTTTCCGTTGAACTTTCCGGAGATTATACAAAAACAATCGAAGCTCTCGGCGAAGTTGTTCTTGTTGATAAAGAGGGAAATCCTGTTGAATATAACAGAAACGAAATCAGCACTAACGTAAACTATGCAAAAGTTATTATTCCAATCCACAGAACGGAAAAACTTCCCGTAAGTTTCAGCTATACGAACGTTCCGGAAAACTTTGATGTTTCAAGCCTTAAATACAGCCTTTCCGTTGATGAGATCCTTGTTGAGGGCGAAGACAACATTATCGAAAAATACAGTGACATCTTCCTCGGATACGTCGATCTTCGTGATATTTCTTCGGAAAACCCGACCGTAAGCTTTGAACTCAGCCTTCCGGAGGGTCTCAGCCTCCAGGATCATATTGATGAAGTTGAAATCACATTTGATCTTGAGGGATATACGGAAATGTCCTTTAACGCAACCCAGATAAGCATTATAAACGTGCCGCAGGGATACAGAGTAACTTCAAATGCATCCAAAGTTGCGGTAAGCATAGTCGGACCGGAAGAAGTTATCAACAACCTTTCCGCAAAGGATATAGTTGTTGAGATCGATATGAGCACCAGAGAGATAACCCAGACCGGACAGTACCGTGTCTATGCGGATGTGTTCCTTCCGGGCGGAGAAAATGCCTGGGCAACGGGACTTTATTCCATTACCGTTACCGCTAAAAAATAATAAAAACAGCAAAAAGGCTCAGAAAATGGGCCTTTTTGATTTTGAAAAGCCAGGAGAAAAGAAAAATGCCGATTATTGTATCAGAAATAAAATTATCTCCGGATGATCCTAAGGAACTTGCATTTGAAAAAGCTCTTTCGATGCTCAAAATAAAATCTTCGGATGTAAAAGACGTTTCAATATCCAAAATATCCGTCGATGCAAGAAAAAAGAATGACGTAAAGCTTGTCTGCAGCGTTGCTGTAAGCTGTGAAAATGAAGAAAAAATCGCGGCAAAAACAAAAGGCAAAAATGTCGTGTTCAGAAAGATAGATCCTGCCGATATACCGGTGCTCAAAAAAGTTCCGGAATGTCGCCCGGTGATAATCGGCTTTGGCCCTGCGGGAATGTTTGCCGGACTTTATCTTGCGAGAGCCGGTGCAAAACCGATTATTTTTGAGCGTGGTGCAAAAGTAGAGGAACGCACAGCCGCCGTTGAAAATTATTGGAATGGCGGCGTGCTCAACGAAAGGGCAAATGTTCAGTTTGGAGAAGGCGGCGCCGGAACTTTCAGCGACGGAAAACTTACAACAAGAATAAATGATCCGAGATGCGATTTTATCATAAAGGAATTTGAAAAACACGGTGCCCCTGCGGAGATTTTGAGTAAGGCAAAGCCCCATATCGGAACAGATATGCTCCGCAAGGTTGTAAAAAACATCCGCGAAGAGATAATATCCCTTGGCGGCGAGATTCGTTTTCTCAGTAAAGTTGATGATATAAGCATAAAAAACGGAAAAATTGTTTCCGTAAGTGCCGAAGGAATTGAAATCCCGGCAAAAAATGTTATTATCGCCGCAGGTCACTCCGCAAGGGACACTTTTGCAATGCTCAAAGAAAAAGGTGTGCTCATGGAGGCAAAACCTTTTTCCGTCGGTGTTCGAATCGAGCATCTGCAAAGCGATATCAACAGGGCGCAGTACGGCGATTTTGCCGGACATCCGGCCCTTTGGGCGGCGGAATATCAGCTTTCTCACCATGTTGGGGACCGCTGTGCATACACTTTCTGTATGTGCCCGGGCGGATACGTTGTTCCATCCGCGGATAGGGAAGATGCGGTTGTTACAAACGGCATGAGCTGTTTTGCAAGGGATGGAAAAAACGCAAACTCTGCCCTGGTATGTTCTGTTTCGGCCGAAGATTTCGGCGGCGATCCGTTCAAGGCTATGGCATTCCAGCACGAAATCGAAAGAAAAGCATTTGAGCTTGGCGGCGGAACAAAAGCTCCTGCTCAAACCGTCGGCGCATTTTTAAACGGCGGGGTTTCCCGCTTCGGAAAAGTCGAACCTTCCTATGCAAGGGGAGTTGTTGATGAAAATCTTTCGGAACTTTTCCCGGAGGAAGTAACTTCCGTGCTCAAAACGGGGCTCCTGGCTCTTGACAGAAAGCTCCATGGTTTTGCGGACCCTAAAGCCGTGCTTACAGGACCTGAAACAAGAACAAGTTCGCCGGTGCGAATAGTTCGAAACAGCGAAACCCTTGAAGCCGTCGGCATAGAAGGACTTTATCCCTGCGCCGAAGGAGCAGGCTATGCGGGCGGAATCATGTCCGCCGCCGCGGACGGAATCCGCTGTGCGGAAAAGGTTCTTGAAAAACTGATGTAATAAAAAACCCTTTTGCTTTTAAGCAAAAGGGTTTTTCTCATTTTAACATTTTATTATATTTTCTTTCGATATGTATGGAAAGAAAAAACGCCGGAAGAGCAAGAACGATTATCAGTATAAAAGTCATCATAAGACCGGGGTCATATTGCTTAAGAGCAAAATAAAGGATGAGCCAGGGAACACCGATAAGGATGTATGAAATACCGGCTTCTTTTGAATAATCCTTTGTCCATTCTTGATTTCGAAACTTTTCAGGAATGTTCATTTTTCCGAAAAGCCCAAGAATGCCATAACCTATGTAAAAAATACTCATCATAAACAGAACTGACATGTTTTGCGCTCCTTTCAGAAATTGAATCGTTCTTTTATCATTTTTGCGGTTTCTTCAGCGGAAAGATTGGAATTGTCGATTTTTATGTAATTTTCAAAAGGAATTTCGCCTTCGAGGCTGACAAAACGGTGTTTTTCGTCATCACGAATAATTCTGCGTTCGGAATTTTCAATATCGCGCTTTGACGGTTTGTTTTTAAGTCTGTTTTCGGTTTTGTTGCGTTCAAGCCTTATTTCAAGGGGGGCAACAAGTTCGGCATAGTAAAATTCAGTATTGTAAGGTTCAAAAATCTTTTTTATTTCTTCAAGATTCTTCCATTCATCGGGAATGTCAAAAGCAAACATAAAAGTAAAAATCATTCCGTAATTATCGGAAGAAGCAAAATCCTCAAAAATAATATCGCGGATTTTTTTAATGGTTTGACCCGAAAAATAACCGAAAACATCAAGAACCGGTTCAATTGTCATATGGTTGTGAAAAAGCCGAAAATCGGTAATTTTGCAAAGTTCCTGACCAACGGTCATTTTTCCGACTGCTCCATCGCCGAAAAGAAAAAGAAGTTTCATAATATCTCCTTATAAAAGTTCCCTGAAATAAAGTCCGTTTGTTTTTTCAAAATCCGCGGGTTCACCGTTTTTAAACATATCGAATATTTTTTTACAGGTTTCGGCATTTTCAGTCGTGAACCAAAGGGTCATAAAATCAACGCCGGAAAAATCTTTGTCCGCAACGTAAAGGGGAACGCTGTTGAGGAGGGTGCCGAATTTTTTTTCAAAACAAAGGTATGTGAACTCCTTGCCCATGCGGTCTTTTATTTTTCCGTTTCCGGGGCAGTTTTTGCATCCGCCGGCTTTTTTAAGAGGACAGGCTCTCATGCGCATAAGGGGAAGATATCCATAGCCGAGAATACCTCTTTTGATGTTTCCGCCAAGGTCGCGTATTTTCGGCGCGGAAAGCTCGAATGAAATTGTGGCATCAACAAGTCCGAGTTTTTCGTATTCCTCAAGAGCGATGCTGTTGAGAATGTTAAGTCCGTGGCCGCCGTGGATTTCCATACCGCATTCCTTTGCAAGCTGAAGAGTACAGATATTTTCGCAAAGAACATGGCAAAGGCCTTTTTCTTTAAGTGCCGCAAGGCGTTTTTTTATCTTTTCTTCGTCAAAGGGAAAAACAAGAGCCGGAAGTTCCGCAAAAAGTTTTTCCCCAAAGATTTCAATGGCTTCCGGATGTTTTTCTATTTCCGCAATGGGGAGAATAACGGCTTCTGCATCGTTTTTAAAAGAAACCTGTTCAAACTTTTCCGCGCGGATTCGGATATTTGTTTCTTTGGCAATATGTTTTTTCGCATTCTGGATATCGATTCCGTTTATCTTATGTGGAATAACTTTTCCGCGGATATCCATAAGCTGAGAAAGGGCGCTGCGGCGCATTTCGTTAAGTTCACCGGCGGCAATTATGGGTTCGCCCTCTGCGGTAAAATCAAGTTTTTCAAGGTAGAAAGGCGTTCCGCCGGTTTTGGAAAGATAGCGTTCCGCAAGGGCTTTATCCGTTGGTGTACGGAGCGCTTTTTCACAGATACCGCCGGTGACGGAAACTTTATTTTCTCCGTCAAAAACGGTAAGAAGGGAAGGGGATTTTTCAGAAATGAAAAGTTCCACTGAAAGAGGAACTTTTTTCGGTTCATCTTTATAAAGAAGAGCAAGATTTTTAAGAACTTTATCCGCGGCGGTAACATCATCGTGACTGCGGAATCCGAACATATCGGAAGTTCGCTTTCCGGTAAAATATCCGTCGGTAAAACCCTGGCGGGAAAAAACGGCACGGAGAGATTCGATATCCGGCGTTTCACCTGCAAGAGAGGCTCTGCAGGCGCTTACAGCGGCGGCAACGTATTCCGGACGTTTCATTCTTCCTTCAATTTTAAAAGAACATACTCCGGCTTCTGCAAGGCGACGGAGATATTCGATATGAGACATATCTTTGAGGGAGAGTGCGTGGTCCTTTTCGCCAAAACGAAAATCAAGGCGGCAGGGCTGTGCACAAAGGCCGCGGTTTCCGCTTCTTCCGCCAAGAACTGAAGAAAGATAGCAGCATCCGGACATACTCATGCAAAGCGCACCGTGTATAAAAGCTTCAAGTTCGATATCGGTGTTTTCCGCTATATATTTAATCTCCTCAAAAGAAAGTTCTCTTGAAAGAACGGCGCGGGAAAATCCAAGTTCCTTTGCGGCCAGCGCGCCGGAAAGATCGTGTATCGTCATCTGGGTGGAGGCATGCATTTCCAGAGAAGGACAGATTCTTTTAACCAGCGCCGCAACCGCAAGGTCCTGGACGATAACAGCGTCAACGCCGGCTTTTGCGATATTTTTTATTTCTTCAATAAGGGCGGGGATCTCGGAATCCATCACAAGGGTATTGAGGGTAACATGGACCTTAACGCCCCTTGCGTGACAATATGAAACGGTTTCGGAAAGTTCAAAATCTTCAAAGTTTGAGGCGTTGCGCCTTGCGTTAAAGTTTTTTGCGCCAAGATAAACCGCATCCGCGCCGGAACGCACCGCCGCAATAAGCTGTTCTTTTCCGCCAACCGGAGCTAAGATTTCTGTCATTTGCCTTTCGCCTCCCTTATCCAACAATATTTAATAATTTATCATATCATAAAATAGGGATATAAAGCAAATATCTTTGAAAAAAATAAAAAAAATTTAAAAAAGGTATTGATTTTTGTTTTTGTTTTTAGTATAATAATCAAGCGCTGTGATAAACAGCAAGGTTAATTGACCAGATGGAGATGTCGCCTAGATGGTCGAGGGCGCACGACTGGAAATCGTGTAGGGGTCAGAAGCCTCTCAAGAGTTCGAATCTCTTCATCTCCGCCACAAAAAGAACCCTTTAATCATGCGATTAGAGGGTTCTTTTTTTATTATATACGAAAAATCGTGTATTGCCGAAAAAACGCGGAATCGTGTAACCCTGATTTTTGAAAAATCGTGTAAGGGGATACAAAATGGAAGAGCGTTTTACAAGAAAAACCGCAAGAAAAGATATTGTTTTCGGTGAAGCGGCAGATAGGTTTATTGCTAATCAAAAGGGAAAAGAAAATGCTCCGGCAACCATTTTCCGAGCGCATATCTTAATTCTGAAGAAAAGCTGAACAGGGTTACTTTGAGCCAGAGTCTTGCGGATTACAATAAAAACCGAGGTGTTTTGAAAACTTCAACCCACCTTTTCAGGCATACCTTTGCAAAACACTGGATTATGGCAAGAAAGGATCTTCATAGCCTTCAGAAAATGCTTGGGCATTCCACGCTCGAAATGGTTACACATTACGCAAATCTATATGATACGGATCTGAAACCGAAAGTTGAAGAACACAGCATTTTGCGTGAACAGAAAAATAAATCAAGAAATGCCGGAAGACTTATTCAGCGGCGCGGTAAATGAAATATTGATTTGATGACCTCACGACACCTAATAAATTGGGTGTCGTGAAATTTTTTTTGCCAGTAAACCGCCGAGATTACCTCTTTACCTCCAACTCCAACCGTAAGGGACGCGACGGAGCTCCGCTCACAGTAAGGTCTATTGAAAGATTATTAAAATCTATCGTCAACGATGAACTCCACATCCCCGTTCACGCTTCAACCCATAAGCTCCGCAAAACCTTCGCCTACCATTTCTTAATGGCAGCACCCGACCGCAACAGAGCTTTGGAACTGCTTTCGATACAGTTAAACCACAGCAGCATCGTTTACACGCTGCGTTACATAGGGATCACCGGTGACGAGATACTGGAGACCTGTTTCAGGATCAATCTGGGCTTTTTCGTCGAGGAGGAGAGAGGGCAAATCAGCAATATCATACCTTTTCGCAAGAATCATGTCCTGTAAACAGATTTCTGCTCCTCCACGGGAAACAAAAGTTATTTTTGATGAATCAAAATTGTGTTTTTTAATAAAATCTTTTCGTTCTTTCTCAAAAGTTTTTTCTGCAACCTCTCTGTAAAAAGAAAAACCGCTCTTTTTGAGCGGTTCTATTGCATCTGTGTTTTTTAGACGAAGATAATTAATATCTTTAGCATTGTATTCAAGCCAGTCAATGAAAAGATTTCGCATTCTGGAACTTACAATAAGAAGCTGAATTTCTTTTCCGTCACGGATAGCGGAGCGCCACACCCACTGCAAAAGCTGGGAAAGCGACCATAAATTTTCATCGAATTCGACCCCGAATTGCGAAAAATAAATTTTTATGTTGGGGGTTATGAACCGGTTTACCGTATAAGCGAGCTTCGTACATTCGCGGTATTCATTGCTTGCTTTTGCACCACATTCCAAAAACGAAGAAGTAATTTCACCTTTGGAAACAGTATCTTTATAACCTTTAAAAGTTGTCCACATCCGTTTTCCGGGAACATCCTTTAATTTATCAAAGAAGAAACTGTGCAGGATTTTTTTAATTTGTTTCTTATCGTTTTCTTCGTTATCGTAACAATTTTTGCTTAAAGCATAATAATCAGTTCCCGGAAGCTCAAAGCGGCCATTACAACCGTGAACAAAATGTATTAAGGGACGGTAATCAGTTGCTTTACGAGGCTGAGGATCGCTCGTAAGAACATGTTTGCCGATATACCACCTGTCAAAATAAACGCCTTCTGAGCGCAAATAGGCGCTGAAAACACTGCCTTTGAAAAGGTAAGTAAGAACGAAAACTTCTTCAAAAGCTTTGAATATTTCGAAAGGGAATACCTTGAAAATGTACTGACAGCCTGATTCATTCTGATAGCCTTTTATGCAACCTTCGTCGCAGAGTAACTTTACATCTTTTAGACGTCCTAAATAATCAGAATCTGCAATCCAGTGAGCGGTATGATTTTCGTCAAGTTCTATACAGTCGTAGAAAAGGTGATTAATGTCTATTTGGTGGATACTGGCGAACAATTATGTCTTTTTCTTGGAGTAGGATTATATTTTACCACATATTTCAATATAGTTTTGCCGAAGGCAAACACATTGTTGTGTCCCTGTAAGGGCTTTTTGCGCAGCAAGAAGATTGACGGCGGCAAAGCAAATATTCCCATTTGGAATAGACTATAAATTTAGTCTTGACAAGACTATAAAAGTAGTCTATATTGAAGCTGTAAAGACTATAAGTTTAGTCCAAAGGAGGATTCACATATGAAAGAGAAGAAAGAAAAGCTCAATAATTCCCAGGTAAAAGTCATGCAGCTTCTTTGGGAAAACGGCGCAACCACCGCAAAAAATCTTTGTGTAATGGCGGCACAGCGTTATGAATGGAACAAAAACACCACCTATACAATAATAAAATCCCTTGTTGAAATGGGCGCAGTTGAACGCAGCGAACCGGATTTCCTCTGCACTCCTCTTCTTTCTCTTGAAGAAGTCCGCAGAACTGAAACCAAAGGCCTTGTTGATAAATTCTTCCATGGCTCCGCAAGCGCGTTTTTCTCCGCATTCCTTGAAGATGAAAGCATAAGCGAAGAAGAACTTGCGGCTCTCAAAAAAATCATCAACGAAAAGAAATAAATCACTTTTCCATGAATTTTGAAACGAGGTGATTTTGTGATTGCGGATCTTTTTATAAAAATTCTTAACCTTTCAATCGGAGCTGTTCCGATAATGGCGGCTTTGCTTGTTTTGCGTCTGCTTTTCAAAAAAGCCGTTCCGAGAAAGGTTTTCTATATTGCATGGGCGCTGGTTTTCCTGCGTCTTATGGTTCCGTTTTCCCTCGAAAGCAATTTCAGCTTTTTTAACTTTATGCCAAGGGCGGAAGTTGTTGAGGAAAACATAGGAACTTCGGTAATTTTCATCGAAAACAGCGGCACCAAAGTTGATTTTCCCGTTCTCAACCATCCAAGTGCGGATAACCCCAACACAGATGCTCCGGCTTTGACAAAACCAAATACCGAACCGGAAAAACCTTCCGCACCGGTCGTTTCCGTTGCGAAAATCGATAAAAACCACATTTACGGAACTGTCTGGATTTTTGGAACAGCGGGACTTCTCCTTTTCGGAATAATCGGTTATTTTGCGGTGCTCAAAAAGACGAAGTTTGAAAGCGTACCATATACGGAAAATATCCGCCTTTCGGATTTCTTTAAAACGCCGATAGTCTGCGGTTTGATTCGTCCGAAAATCATTCTTCCGATGAACTTTGATCTTGACGACGATGCAAAGGTAAAATCCGTCATCGCACACGAATGTACCCATATCCGCAGGGGAGATAACTTCTGGCGACTTCTTGCAAGTTTCACTCTCTATGTCCATTGGTTCAATCCTCTTGTCTGGATCTGCTATGATGCGTTCATACGCGATATGGAAGTTTCCTGCGACGAAGAAGTTCTCGGAAAATCCGAAAGCGATATCCGCGGCGAATATGCCGAAAGTCTTGTTTCTCTTTCCGGAAGCGGAACGAATCCTCTTTATGGCGGAGTTCTTTCTTTCGGCGAAAGTGCAATCAAAGAAAGGGTGAAATGTATAATGAATTTTAAGCGTGCAACTCTTTTTATAGTTATAATCTGCGTTGCAGTTGCGGTTGCATTGGGTGTTATTTTCCTTACCAATCCTAGTGCACCGGGCGCTCCGGAAATTTATCAAGCGGAATTCCAGGTATATACTACCGATATCGGATATGCTACTTATTATGAAAGCGGAGATATTGAAACTTCTGCAACTCTTAAGAACGAAGGCAGCGAAAAAATCTGGCTTTCTTCCGATCTTTGGCTTGAATATTTTGACGGCGAAGAATATGTAAAAGTTAATGCGGATATCACCAATGCTGGAACCGTTACGGTGAAACCGGGCGAAGTTGTAAATTTCTGTTCCGGTGTTCCTGCGGAAGGAATCCACGAGAAAATCAAACCCGGAGATTACAGAATCATCCGCGAGGTTTTTGTTGATGAAGAGCTTACAAAAAGCGCCGGATTTGCGGAGCATATTTTCAGTATTGAAGATAAACTTTCCGGAGACAGAGTTTGGATGGAAGGACCTTTTTCCGGAAAAGTTGTTTCCGGAAATATTGCGGAAGATTTTATTCCTTCGGCAAATTTCCCGGAGGAAGAGGTTCTTGCCGCTTCCAACAAAGCGGAGCACTACAGCAACTGGATATATAACATATGTTCCGGACTTTCCGGAACGAACGTAAACGGAATTACTCTTGTTTTCCAGCCCAACGATAAAAATTATGTCGTTGATTTCGGTGAATACGATGCAAGACGCCTTATGGGTCTTATCGGAAAAATCGAAATAAAGAGCACCACCAAAAATGTTAATCCCAATACCGGCGGAATGATTGAAATATATATCGAAACCGAAAGTGACATAATGAAGATTCGTTATGACGGAAGACTTGTTATTGCTGCCAACGGTTATGAAAACGCAAGTATTTTTGATGGTGAAGTCTGCAAAGATATCTTCTTTGAGATACAGAATTTTGCGGAAGAAAAACTTTCCGGTGCAAAAGAAGTTTATGTTGATGACGGAGAAGCAAATCCGCAAATCGGAGTTCCCACCGTTCCAACCGAAAAAGAACCTGAAACTGGGGAGAATTCAATTTTCACAACATACGATCTTTCTGTTACCTTTTTCAATAATACGGATAAAATTGCCGTTCCTTATAAGGATGTTTTAACTGTTGCAAAACTCTGCGAAAGCCTTTATGAAATAAAAAGCAGCGAACTCGGTAATGTTTCCGAAATAACAGATGCTGTTGAAATCGTAAGAAACACCGACGGCAAAAAATATCATATCAATCTTTATGAACACGGATTCACCCTCAGCGGAAGCGCCGTTCCGGAAGAGTATTTGGGAAAAGCTTTCTCTCTTCCTGCGGATGAATGGAACGAACTTTGCGAAATAGTTAAAGAAGTAAATCTTTCAAGATATGCAATTCCTTATTGGATTGGTCTTATCCACGAAAAGAATGTTAAGTCCGTATATGTTGAAAGCAGCCTGGGCGGCGGAACAGAAATATATCCGACCGACGATTGTTTTGCGTTGCTTATAGACAGACTTATGAATTTCGTTGTTCCCGGAGATATTCATAGAATTGAAGGAAACTATCTTAATGCGCCGAATGAAGATTATGTTTCTATGGTTATAACCTTTAATAACGGAACAGTTTATAACATGATTTTCACAAGAGCTTTCCTCAGCATGGTTTCCAATGATACAAACTACGGCCTTAAATATTTAACCGAAGCGGACGGCTATGACGCCTTCCTTGATTTTGCGGAAGGCGGTCCTGCCAACCCCATGACCGGCAAACCAGTAATCTACCTTTATCCCGAAAAGGAAACCCTCGTTTCCGTAAATCTCGATTTTGACGGAAAGCTCACCTATACCTATCCCGCAATTAATAACGGCTGGAGAGTTCTTGCAAAGCCAGACGGCACCCTTACAAACCTTGCGGACGGTTCAACTCATTACTATCTTTTCTGGGAAGGAACAGCAAGACCAAAATGGACTTATGAAAAAGGCTTTGTTGTAAAAGGCAGCGAAACCGAAAAATTCCTTCGGGAAAACCTTGCGAAAATGGGTCTTACCCCAAGGGAATATAATGATTTCATCACCTATTGGGTTCCGAAGATGCAGGAAAATAAATATAACCTCATCTCTTTCAGCGGTGCGGAATATTCCGAAATTGCAAAGCTCACCGTTGACCCCAAACCGGATAGCGTGATAAGAATCCATATGATGTGGAAAGCGCATGATGAGCCCATCGAAATCGAACCGCAGGTTCTTCCGACCTATGAAAGAAAAGGCTTCACCCTTGTTGAATGGGGCGGAACGGAACTTTACTAAAGCAGCTTTATTATAGAAAAAGCGCATCTCCTTCGGGCGGTGCGCTTTTTTAAAATATTTTAGACAAATGTAGAAATGTTTTTAAAAACCTATTGACAACACTGTTTTACAGATGTACAATTAAGCCGTATTAGACGAGTGTAAAAACAGTTGAATCCTCAAAAAGAAAAGGGTGGAGCAAAATGACAATAAGGCTTAAAAGCTTGAGAAAAGGAAGAAGAATGACCCAGGAAAATTTGGCAAAAATTCTTCATATATCACAAACCACCGTCAGTAAATATGAAACCGGCGAAGCTTTTCCGGATCTTGAAACAGCCGTTAAAATGGCGGATTTTTTCGGAGTTAGCCTTGATGATTTCATCGTAAGATAAACAAAAAAACATATGCTTAACAGAAGGGAGTGTTTTTTGATGAAAAAGCTTTTGATAGCGGCAATGCTTGTTTTTCTTCTTTCTGGATGTTCCGGGGATTATTCAAAATATTTTTCCGAGCCGGTGAATACGGATTACCTTAACGGCGGAAAAGAAATTGATAATATGGAAATCCTTTTCGAAAACGGTGATTCCCTTGTCATCTATGACGATACCGCCCTTTCTTTTTCAGAAAACCGCTTCCTGAACGGAACAATGAGAGAATATGAATTTGAATATATTGTTCCGGGCAAGAAAGATGAGGAAAAAGGAAACCTTAAATATACATTCAGAAGTCCGCATTATGACGGAATTGTTTCCGGGAAGGACGTTTTCTATCTTGGACTTGGGGAAAATGCGGTTTCCGGCGGAATATCCGATATTTGTGTTTATGAAAACGCAGTCTATGTTGGTATATATACGGAAAGCTGTGAAAATCCAAAAGACTTTTCCGCCGAGGAATTTGATTTCGGCCCCAACTATCATTATTTTGTTTCCTGGGATTCGGAACTTATTGAAAAACTTGATTCGATAAACGAAAAAATCTGCCAAAGAGCGCCCGTGAACGTAAAAGAACTTTCGGACGAGGAATTTTATGCCCACGCAAAAGAACTTTGGGGGTATTCCGAAGAGCAGATTGAACTCTGCATTGAAGCAAACGTTCCGAAGGCAAGAATCCTCCGCCCGTTTATGGGTGAACCTTCCACCCAAAGCATGAGTGAAACTTCCGACGGGAAATACAGACTGGAGCTTTTCGGCTTCGGTTTTGAATACAGACTTCCCGGAAAACACGGTTATGGCGAAGACGTTTTTTATCTTCCCTGCGTAACGAATGAGGAAACCGGAAAAATGACCTTTATTCCGGAAGCAAACCGTTATTCCAAGGATTACTGCCTTGGAATAATCGGCAGCGACAGAATTTTCTGCCTTTCGGAAGATTCCGTAAAAATTTACAGCATTGAAAATCCTTCAGAGCTTCTTGCAGAAGCAAAGCCGAAAAATGAAGATGAAACTATCATTCTTTCCGCTTTTTCACCGAAAGGAAGCGAAAAACTCTATGTTTTCAATACCGAAACAGCTGAAATTTTCAATGAAAGTTTTGACGGTTCCAGAGATTACAGCCGCCGTTATAAAATCGATGTTTTTGAAAAAGACGGAAGTTTTATAAAAACCATCGATACCGGAATTCCGGTGGCATCTTACTTTTACGGCATCGAAGGAATAAGCGTTCCGAAAAACTACGGCGGAATCAAAGACGGCGAAGAAAACCTCTATAATTTTATGATAGACTATGTGGATTGCTATTCCTTCGATTTTGAAACCGAAGAGATAAAACAGATCCTTCCGCAGAATGTGGAGATTTCCGCCAAAAAAGGCGAAAACGGAAAATATTACCTTGAAAAGAACGGCGAAGCCATAAGCGCCGAAATATATGAAAGCATCATTATAAGAAAATCACATTATTGGGAAGACGAAACAGAAAAAGACGATTATTACGCAGTCTGCGCTTTTGAAGACGGAACGGATATGCGCCTTTTCAGAAACAAAGAAAACCCAAGAAAACCGCTACTTCTCGAAAGCCCGGATATAAGATTTGATATCTTCCTTTCGGACGGAACTCTCATCAACGAAAAACCGGTTCAGAATTTTAATTTTTATGTAAACGGCGACGGCGATTTTTGGGGAGGCAACCCCAACACAATGAATCTTTCCGGTTACAGCGATAACTGTTATTACAGCTATTCCAAATCAACAAAAGGAACGGAAAAATTCGAGCTGATTCTCGAAAAAGCCGAAGATAAAATCAATGAATACGGTTTCATCATAACCGAAAAATATTATCCCGGTTTTTACGGAAAAAACCATAAAATGTACGGCGTGAAAAATCCTTCCGGAAAAGTTATTGCAGAAACGGCTTATCTCAATATCGAAATGCCTTTTGAAGACAGAATAATCCTTTGGGAGGGCGATGATTGGGATTATACCGCAGGAGAAAGAGGCTGTCCTGTTCTTATAGATACCGAAGGCAGAATCCTTACGGATGAATATGATAATTTGTATTTTGAATTCACCGAAGACGGAAGATATATCGGAATCGCCAGCGTGATGCTCCGTGACAAGATTGGAAACTGGACGAGGGATTACCGGATAATCGATAAGGACGGAAACAAACTTTTTGAAATCAAAGCCGGAGAAAGAAAATATCTTTATCTTGAAGTGGATTTCAAAAGCGGAAAACTCATCGGTCACGATGACGAAGAAAATTATTACGAATATGAAATCGAAGATTACCTGATGAAGCCTTAAAAAGGAGGTGCTTTTCCATGGAAAAACTGTTTGCATTGATTTTGGCTTTGCTTATGCTCTGCGCTTGCGGAACGTTGGAAGAACCGATTGTTGATGAGCCGCCGGAAGAACAGACTGAAGAACCTACCGAACCCATAATCGAATTTTTCACCGCTGCAAACGGAAAATCCGGAGCAAAGTTTGACGGCAAGGTGATAATAGAACCGGAATATTCCACGCTCGAAATTTATGATGATTTTATCCTCGCAAAAACCGAAGATACTTTTCGCATTTTCGGTTATGACGGAATCCAGCGCGGTTTTGACTATGATTTTTTCCGCGATAACCAAGGCTCGGATATTTATAGATATTTCGGAGTCATCTCAGAAGAAAAGGTGAAGTATATCGAGTGGTATAAAATGTGTGAACCGATTCTTAAAGAAGCTCCGGGCGAAAAATATTATCTTCTCGATAATGAAGGCTATCCGCTTATAGATATTCCGCTGGAAAGTTTCGAAATCTGGCCAGTTCATGCGGAGGAAGGAACAATAGAAATTCTGGGTGCGGCAGATGGAAATTATTATCACGGAAAAATAACCGGAAGCGGAAAAGACAGACGAGCGGATCTGGAAGAAACAAAGCCAAAATCATATATTGATGAATTCGGTTATGAACACACCGAATATCAGTATTATCCCATAGATTATATGAAAGAGGGACTCAACATTAACGGAGAGGTTTTCCTCGAACCGATTTATAATCGGATAACAATTCCGTTCGAAGACAGAATAATCCTCTGGTATTCATCTTTCCAGCAATGCCTTGAAGGCGGATACTGCAAAATAATCGATCTTGATAAAAATATTCTGAACGAAGGGTTTAACAGGGTCCAATTTACCGAACTCGAAGACGGCTGGTATATAGGAATTGCCAGAAGTGCCGGAGATATGACGGAGGATAAGATATTTAACGTCAGGGATTATATGGAAAAGGGAATGTGGTTCGTTGATAAAAACGGAAAAATCATCAGCCCGAAAATTCAGGGAAAGGATTCCGAAAGCGCAGCATATTACGGATACGATTTTTCCATTCCTCCCATAACTTCCGTAAACGATGTTATCACCGTTTTCGATGAAAACGGAAAAGAAATTGAGATTGCCATAAAAGATTATGCCTTTAAGCCGTAAAGGAGGTGCTTTCCATGAAAAAACTTCTTGCATTGCTTTTAGCATTGCTTTTGCTCTGCTCCTGCGGAGTGGAAGAAGAATCGATTATCGAAGAACCGCAGAGTGAAGCGGAAATTTCATCCGAGGAAGAAATTTTGGAAGAATCGCAGAAAGAACCGGAAAACGAACTCGGCGAAGGTTCAAGAGTTCTTGAAGGCTGCGTTTTTAAATCCGCCGATGAAAAATACGGAATCCAAAAAGATGGGAAAATTGTTTTTGAACCGGTATATGACGTTTTCAAAACTGTTGGCGAAATAGGGGAAAGAACTATCTATGCTCTTGGAAAAACCGAAGGAACAATGCCTGCCATTGCTTATGATGACGACAGCAGAGTAAGCGGAATCGGCGAAAGGGAAAGAACACTATATGAATTTTTCTTCGAGGACGGAAATCTTATCCTTTCAATTCCTGCGGACAGTTATCATTTTGAAAGAAATATAGGTTTTAAACCCGGAACAAAAGCCTGGCTTTATATCTCACTTGAGGGAAATCAATATGTCTATGAATTCAATACGGACGGAGAAATCGTTTCTGACGAGTTTACTTCCAAAGGAAAAACAGGAGATTCTTTCAACGATTATGTTCACGGATATGAAAAAGTCTGTTATTATTACGGTCCCACCGATATGGAAAAAGGCCTTGGACTTGTGGATTCGGAAGGAAATGAAATCGTACCGGCGGTTTATACCTATATCCATTCTTCTTTTGAAGGAAGAATCGTTGCGGGAAGAAGCGAAGGCGGACTCTTCGGCGGAACTGCAAGAATACTTGACGGAGAAGGTAATATAATCTGCGATAAATACCATAGAATTGATTTTGACGAACTTCCGGACGGAAGGTTCATCGGAATTGCTTACTGCGCCGGAGAAATGAGCCAGCTTGCAACAGTTTGCCGCGATGAAAACGGCGAAGTTATGAAAGGCGGCTATCGCTTTATTGATAAAGACGGAAACGAACTCAGCGAAGTTTTTGCAAGCGAAAAAGACGGATTTATTATCCGAAAAGCCGGAATAACAGAAGGTGAAACGACTATTACAGCAGTATATGAAGACGGAAGCGAAAAAGAAATAAATATTTATGACTATGCTTTTGAACCATAAAGGGGGTGCTTTTATGAAAAAACTGATTGCAATTTTATTGGTGCTCATATTAGTGCTCAGTGCGTGCTCAAATCCAGAGCAAGCAGAAAATCCCGATAATTCCTTGCCGGAAGAGAGCAAAAGTGAGCTTGAATCTTCCGAAAATAAAGATGAAGAATTTTCCGAAGAAGATTACGAAAAAGCGGTAAAAGAACTCGGCTATACAGAAGAAAGACTATCCTATTTTGAAGGATTATTTGATGAAGGCCTTTCTCCTCTTGCGGTAATGGATCCGATAAAATATTGCAAAGCCTTCGGCGATACAACCTGGCCGTATGGACTTGCGTATTCCCTTGGAAGCTTCTATTTTGACCCGGAAATATATGCTGACCACGGCGGCCCCATAGGCTGCGTTTATATCCGCAATAATTTGAAAGATAAAAAAGTTGAAATCGTTCCCGAAAATGTGCATGATTTTGCAAACTGGGGAGTTCTGGATAGCCGGAATTTCTATTTCGGAGATATGGACGGAATCAGGATTTATAACATCGACGATATTTCAAAGCCTTATGCAGTTTGGAACGTTCCTGAGGAACAGCTTTTAAACAAAGAATGGAAACCGATAATTACCTCGGCGGCCTCTGAAGATAACGGAGAAGTTGCGGTAATCTGGGTCAACCGCCCGGAAGATTATGATGAGCCTTTCCGCGGCAAAAACCTTGATAAAACATACTATATGATTACGGTTGTTGATACCGAAGGAAACGCAGTGGGCGAATACAATACCGGAATCAAGATAAAACTTAATCAGGGCGGAATTTCCGACGTTGTGCACCCGGATATCGTTGCAGCGACGAAAAACAAAGTTCTTTTCAAAGTCAAAAACGTACATTATGTTTTCGATTACGGAAAAGATGATCCCGCGGCAGAGCAGTATATCTTCACCGAAGAGGACGTTGTCCAGTACAGCAACATTGATTTTGACAGCGAATTTGCTGAAAACGCAGTAAATGCCGTAAAAGACTATATCATGGAAAACTGCCCGGAAGATGAAACAATCGAAGGCTTTGATATCCGCAGAGCGGAAATCGATGAAGATGCAACAAGCGCAGAAATAAACCTCACCGGCGGAATCCTTAAAGGAAGATATGCCCCGGAAGATTATCTCAACGGTTTTCTTGTGGTAAGAACAATAACGGATACTGAATTTTCCGACGGAAGCACGGAAGAGAAAGAGCTGAAATATCATGTGCTCTATGACCCGGAAAACAAATATGAAGGCGGAACAACACTTGGCGATAGCTGCTGGAAGATTATCGGCACAAGCAAGGAATCTTTCGAAATTCCGCCTTTTGATGATAACCGTTTCTATTCCGCATTCGAAGAAAGCGGGAACAATGAGCCGGAATTTGATGAAGAATCCATCAAAGAAATTGTAAACGGCTTTAAGGTGCAGAAAGAATATAAAACCGAAAAAGCTTATCCGGAAGTTATCGGGGAAATCGGTTATCTGATGCTTGAAGAAAAAGAAATCGAAGTAATAAAATTCCAGTCCGTCAATGTCTGCGGAGATGAAAACGAATTCTATGCAGACTACGTTTTCATAACAAAAGACGGTATGGATATGGTTCTTCAGATAAGAATGAGGAAAACCGAAGGCGGATACGGACTTCTCAGCGGAGGTTTTGGCGGAGGATATGTTCCTTCGCTGCCATACGGCCTTGAAAAAGCGGATATTACTTTGACAGATGTTCTTTACAGAAGATAAAAAAACAAAACACCCCGGTAAACTTGTTTGAATAAAGTTTTCCGAGGTGTTTTATTAATTATGGCATTATAAAACAAAGGCAGAATAAGTTTACGCTGTTGACAATGTAAACATGGTGTGTTATACTGTGTTTACAAAGTAAACAACATTGGAGCGTGACGCCTTATGGATAATAAAAATATAAACCTTACCGAAAGCGAATGGTATGTTCTGGAATGCCTTTGGGAATCTTCTCCCAGGAGCGGCAGAGAAGCTGTTGACTACCTCAAAAACCGCGTCGGCTGGAGCAGAAGCACAACCCTTACAATGCTCCGCAGAATGACCGAAAAAGAACTTATCCGCGTTGATGAAAGCGGCGAAATGAATATGTATTATCCTCTTTTTGAAAGGGAAGCAGC
>JAFSDS010000038.1 GCA_017436125.1 Oscillospiraceae bacterium
GAAGCAAGACGCATTGTAAACGAATCAATCAAAACAGCTGAAAGCCGCAAAAAAGAAGCTCTTATTGAAGCAAAAGATGAGATCCACCGCCTCAGAACCGAAGCGGATAAAGAGATCAAAGACCGCCGCGCAGAAGTTCAGCGCAGCGAGCACAGACTCCAGCAAAAAGAAGAATCCCTTGAAAAGAAAGCAGACAACCTCGATAAAAAAGAGGAGGCCATGCAGGAAAAGATCCAGGCAGCGGATGCAAGACTTGCAGAAGCTGAGCAGATCAAAAAAAGCCAGTTCGAAATGCTCGAACGCATCTCCGGTTATTCCGAAGAACAGGCAAAAATCCAGCTTCTTCAGGAAGTTGAAGCAAAACTTGAACATGAAAAAGCTCTTCGCATCATGCAGTTTGAGCAGCAGCTCAAAGATGAATCCGAAGAAAAAGCAAGAGAAATCATCGGAACCGCTGTTTCCCGCTGCGCACCGGATTATGTTGCAGAAGCAACTGTTTCCGTTGTTCCGCTTCCCAGCGATGAGATGAAAGGCCGCATCATCGGCCGCGAAGGACGCAACATCCGCGCCCTTGAAACTCTTACCGGTGTTGACCTTATCATCGACGATACCCCCGAAGCCATCACTCTTTCCAGCTTCGACCCGGTCCGCCGCGAGATCGCAAGACTTTCTCTTGAAAAACTTATCCAGGATGGACGTATCCATCCCGCAAGAATCGAAGAAACCGTTGATAAAGCCCGCAAAGAGGTTGATGCAAAAATCAAACAGGACGGCGAACACGCTGTTCTCGAATGCGGTGTTCGCGGTGTTGCTCCGGAACTTGTACGTCTTCTCGGCCGCATGAGATACCGTACCAGCTATGGCCAGAACGTTCTTATGCACTCCATCGAAGTTTCCCAGATCGCAGGCCTTCTTGCCAACGAAATGGGCGGCGTTGATCCCAATATGGCAAGAAGAGCAGGTCTTCTTCACGATATCGGTAAAGCTCTTACCCATGAGATCGAAGGAAGCCATGTTACCATCGGTGTTGACGTTGCGAAAAAATATAAAGAGCCTGAGGCTGTTATCCACGCCATCGAAGCTCACCACGGCGACGTTGAGCCCAGAACCACCATTGCATGGCTTGTTCAGGCTGCGGACGCAATTTCCGCCGCAAGACCCGGCGCCAGAAGAGAGAATCTTGAGAACTATATCAAACGTCTTGAGAAACTTGAAGAAATCGCAAACTCCTTTGAAGGCGTTGATAACTGCTTCGCCATTCAGGCAGGACGCGAGGTTAGAATCGTTGTTAAACCCGAAATCGTTGACGACGAAAAAATGGTTCTTCTTGCACATGATATCGCAGAAAAAATCGAAGGCGAACTTGAATATCCCGGCCAGATCAAGGTACACCTTGTTCGCGAAAGCCGCGCAGTCGATTACGCAAAATAAAATTGGTTTTATTCATATTAAAGAGTGTCCGAAAGGGCACTCTTTTTTTGCTTGAAACTGTTTAGAAAAATTTCTAAATACTTGTTGACAGAGAAAAAACGATATGATAAAATCTATTTAGAAAATTTTCTAAATATCTTTTTGGGAGGCGATAATTTGAAAGAAGAAAAAATCATCCTTGGAGAGGGAACGGAATTTCCGCTTAACGGTATCCTTACCTTGCCGGATGATGCAAAAAAAGTTCCGGCGGTGGTTTTTGTTCATGGTTCCGGTTCAAGCAACATGGATGAAAAAGTGATGAAACTCACCCCGTTCAAAGACCTTGCAAAAGGCCTTGCGGCGCACGGAATAGCTTCCGTAAGATATGACAAAAGAAGCTTTGCCCATGGAAGAAAACTGATGAAAGCGTGCAACCTGACTGTTAGGGAAGAGGCAATCGAAGATGCTGTTCTTGCTTCTGAACTGCTTAAAAACGACAGCAGAATCGACCCGGAAAAAGTTTTTATCGTCGGTCACAGCATGGGCGCAATGCTCGCCCCGCGAATAGATGCCGAAGGCGGAAATTTCCGTGGACTTATCCTTATGGCCGGAACACTTGATACCCTTGAGGAAGTTCTTTTCCGCCAGCTTGAGGAAATGAAAAACGGAAAAAGCAAAATCATGAGCTGGATAGCATCCGCACAGGATAAAAAATTCAGAAAATCCTTTGAGAACCTTTATGAAATTTCCGATGAGGAAGCAAAAAAACGCAAATATGCCGGCGGAGTGAACCTTTATTACTTTAAGGAAATGGGCTTACACAGAGCAAAGGATTATCTTGAAAAAACTGAAAAACCCGTGCTCGTAATGCAGGGAAGCAAAGATCTGCAGGTAAATGTTGAAAGGGATTTCGGCGGATACAAAAAGCTTTTCGGTGATAGAGATAACTTCAGCTTCCGCCTTTACGAAGGACTTAACCACTGCTTTGTTCCGGCGCTTTATGACGATATTTCCAAAGCGACAAAAGAGTTTTCCGTTGAAAGACATATCGGAGAAGATGTTATTTCCGATATTGCCGGATGGATTTTGAAAGAATGCTGAAGTCTGTGAGGGCTTTATATGAAAAAATATATTGCGCCGATAATGGTTGCGGTGATAATGATTGCTTATTTTGCGCTTTATTTCGGCATTTTGATAATGCTGATAAAAAGCCTGCTGTTTAAAATAATTCTCGGAATAGTTCCGGCGATTTTCAGCGGAATTATGATATTTGTGCTTATTGAAAGAATAAAAGAAATAAGGAGCGGAGAAGAAAATGATCTTGGTAAATACTGATTACATAACCGGAAAAGAATTTGAAATGCTTGGACTTGTTTGCGGAAGCACAATTCAGACCAAAAACATCGGAAGAGATATTACCCAAAGCTTTAAAACCCTTGTTGGAGGCGAACTTAAAGCCTATAACGACATGATGAACAAGGCCCGCGCTCTTGCAACAAAGCGAATGGTTGAAGCGGCGGAGGCACAGGGTGCGGATGCCATAATAAACATTCGCTATTCTTCTTCCGCAATCATGCAGGGTGCGGCAGAGGTTGTTGCCTACGGAACCGCAGTAAAATTTATATGATTGAGCTGAAAGGGGAGTTGCAATGAGTTTTGCAGAAACTTTCAAGGCCCTTTCCGATCCTGCAAGACGGGAAATACTGCTGATGCTCCGGGGAGGAAAAATGTCCGCTGGGGAGATAGGTTCCCATTTTGATATGACCGGCGCAACGGTTTCGTATCATCTTTCTGTTCTTAAAAAAGCGGACCTTGTTTATGAAACAAAGCAGAAGAATTTTGTTTTTTACGAACTCAATACCTCTGTTTTTGAGGAGATAATGCTCTGGTTTGCCCAGTTTAAAGGAGAGAACGGCGATGAAAATAAATAAAAAACTTCTTGTTATAACAACAATAATAATTTTTTTGCCGGTGGTTATCGGCCTTATATTCTGGGAACAGCTTCCGGCGGAAATGGCGACCCATTGGGGAACGGATAATGAACCCAACGGCTGGAACAGCAAGGCTTTTACGGTTTTCGGCCTTCCTGGAGTAATGGCGGCGCTTCATATCGTATGCCTTTTGGTGACCTATGCCGACCCTAAAAAGAATAACATCGGTTCAAAAGCCATGGGCATAGTTTACTGGATTCTTCCGGCGGTTTCTGTTGCGGTGATGAGTTCCACCTATGCCTACGCACTCGGAATAAATGTAAATATCGGAATGGTCTGCTGTATCCTTATGGGAATCATCTTTATAGCGCTGGGAAACTATATGCCGAAGGCAAAAAGAAACTATACCTTCGGATATAAAATTCCCTGGACGCTCAACAGCGATGAAAACTGGAACAAAACCCACCGCCTTGCGGGCTGGCTTATGGTGATTTGCGGCTTTGCGTTCATCATAAATGCTTTTATCCTTTCAAGATATATTTTTGCGGTTTGTTTTGCAGTGGCGATAATACCGATAATTTATTCCTATGTGCTTTATAAAAAAGGAATATAAAAAAAGACGTCGGCTTTGCCGGCGTCTTTTTTTATTCACTTTCTTCGATTCTTACCCCGTCTATATGCACAAATCTTACTTTGGTTATGGCATAGCTTGAAAGAGGGCGGCAGGCGCAGTCATAGGAATGGGCGGCGATTTTTACCGTATCAAAGGTCGGGATATCGCCGTCAACAGAGGTTATAACAGGGGTATGTTGCCAATCTTCCGTATCTAAAATAAGCTGACAAATGTCCCCGGGCATGATTTCATCTATTCCGACTTCGTGCCCGAATGGGCCGATGCCCTTGTTGTTAACGAGAAAATTGAAAAGAAATTTTACTCCGGTCCAGGCGGGAGCACGGTCGTTAAGGCTTCGGTAATACCAGCCGAAAGTTGGGGTGAAATTCATTGGTGCGCCTCCGGCAAGGATACATTGGCTTGCAAAAGAGGTGCAGTCGCCCCCTATGGGGCTGAAGTCATAATACTTTGGATTGCGAAAATACGCCCAGCGGTTTGCATATGAAACAGCATCGGCGCGGTTATATGGACGTTCGATAATCGGCATTTTTTCCTCCGTAATGTTTTTATTCATTCTATGAAAAACAAACAGAGAAATTGCAGAAAAAGAATAAAAATTCTTAAAAAAGCTATGCTCAAAATCGTTGCAAGATATAAGGCTCTCGTGCTATAATATATGTGTCGTATTATGACGAATGGGAGGAAATTTTGGTATGGTTAATAAAATTAAAATAGAAATCGCAGGCGCAAGCTACACTGTTGCAACTTCCGAACAGGAAGGATATGTTCGTGACCTTGCAAAGGAAATGAGCGACGATATCGACGCACTTATGGTAAGAAACCCTTCTCTTTCCATGAACGATGCGCTTGTTCTCTGCGCTATTGCATATCTCAGCGAATATAAAAAAGAGGCTGCAAACAGCGACCACATCCGTTCCCAGCTTAAAGAGTATCTCGGCGATACCGCAAGAGCAAGAATGGACGCAGACGAAGCAAACCGCCGCGCCGATAAGCTTGCAAGAGAACTTGAGGAGCTTCGCAGAAGAAATGGCCTTTGAGATAAAAGTTAAAAAAGTCCGTGAAAATGCCGTTATCCCGAAGATTGCAACTTCCGGTTCTGCGGCGGCGGATCTTTATGCCTGTATTGATGAACCGCTTACGGTTTCCGCAAGGGGAAGCGCAGTTGTTCCGACCGGAATTGCCATTGCCGTTCCGGAGGGTTTTGGCGCGTTTATCTTTGCAAGAAGCGGCCTTGGAATAAAACACGGCATCGCTCCGCGCAACTGCGTTGGAGTAATCGATTCTGATTACAGGGGAGAAATTGCCGTTGGGCTTATGAATAATTCCGATGATGATTATACAATAAATCCCGGTGACCGCATTGCCCAGATGGCGATAATGCCGGTCATGGCGGCGGAATATATCGAAGCCGACGAACTTTCGGATACCGAAAGAGGCAAGGGCGGCTTTGGCTCAACAGGAAAATAATGCAAAAATAAAAATCCGTCACGAAAGTGACGGATTTTTTTATTGGATATAAGTTTAAACAAGGCCTAAAAATCTTGCGGTTTCCGCAACGGGAAGACCCATTACGTTAAAGTAATCGCCCACTATGCCCTTGACGAGCACGGAGCCTTTTCCCTGAATCCCATACGCCCCTGCTTTGTCCATTGGCTCAAAACTTTCGATATATTTATCGATGGTTTCATCGGAAAGTTCGTAAAATTCAACCTCCGTTTTCTGAACAAAGGAGCGGACTTCGCCTTTTTCCGCAACGGCAACGCCGGTATAAACAAAATGCTTTTTGCCGGAAAGTGCTCTGAGCATGGCGTGAGCATGGTTTTTATCCTTCGGCTTGCCGAAAATCTCATCGTTGAGCACGACTACCGTATCAGAACCGATTACAACGTCATCCGGACGAAGTTTTGCAACGGCAAGAGCCTTTTGTTCCGCAAGAAGAGCGGGCACTTTTTCTGCGGGTGTACCTTCCGGAACAAATTCTTCACAGCCGGAAACAAGTATCTCAAATTCCGGGATAATAAGGCTTAAAAGCTCCTTTCTTCTGGGGGAGCCTGAAGCTAAAATATACATTAAAAAACCTCACTTTTTGGCTTATCCAAGCAGTTTTTCGATGGCGGCAAGTTTTGCTGAAATGCAGAAAATTTCCATCGCATCGGGAAGATCGGAAACAGGAGCGAAAGTCGGTGCAATACGCAGAATGCTGTCGCCGGGATCCTTGCCGTAAGGATAAACTGCGCCTGCACCGGTTATAACAAGACCGGCTTCTTTACAAAGGGCAACAGTGCGTTTTGCGGTGCCTTCCATAAGTTCCGCAGATACAAAATAGCCGCCTTTCGGAGTATTCCATTTTGCAATTCCGCTTTTGGAAAGCTCATCTTTGAGCACCGTGAGCACGGTTTTGAATTTCGGGCGGATGATCTCCGCCTGTTTTTTCATGTGGCTGAGCACGCCATCAAGATTTTTAAAGAAAAGAACATGGCGCATCTGATTTATTTTATCCGGACCGATGTTCTGGAAGGAAAGCATGCGCTTAAGATCTGCGATGTTTGCGGCAGAGGCAGCCACCGCGGCAAGTCCGCCGGTGGGGAAGGTTATCTTGCTGGTGGAACCGAGCATATAGACCATATCGCCTTTACCGTTCTTTTCCGCAAGGCGGAGAAGTGAGGGAATATCATCCATTTCACCTTCAAAATCAAGGTGGTGAACGGTATATGCGTTATCCCAGAAAATGCGGAAGTCCAAAGCCGCGGGAGAAAGATTTGCAAAGCGTTCAACAATTTCGTCGGAATAGGAGATTCCCTGGGGATTTGAATATTTTGGAACGCAGACAATGCCTTTTACATCCGGGTCGCTGATAAGCTTTTCAATTTCGTCCATATCCGGACCGTCGGAATTCATTTTTACCGGAATAAGTTCAAAGCCAAAATATTCGCCAACGGCAAAATGTCTGTCATAACCGGGGGCAGGGCAAAGGAGCTTGCGCGTTTTACATTCGCACCAGGGACCGTTTCCACCGGGAACACCCTGGCACATGGCGTGGGCGATGAGATCATAGAAAAGATTGAGAGAGCTGTTTCCGGTGACAATGACGTTTTCTGTCGGAGCATCAAGTATTTCTCCGAAAAGGCGGCGGCATTCCAAAATTCCGTCAACAACGCCGTAATTCCGGATATCAAAACCGTTTTCATTTTTAAAATTTTCAGTTTCGGAATTAATAAGATCAAGCATAGGAAGAGAAAGAGCAAGCTGTTCCGGGCAGGGCTTGCCGCGGCTTATATCGAGCTTAAGGCCAAGTGCCTTTTTTTCTTCATATCTTTTTTTGAGGAGTTCTTTTTCAAAAATAAGCTCCTCACGGGTCATTTCGGAATATTTTTTCATGCTGTCACCTCTTTATTTCATATATGATGTATCACTCATTTTTTTGATATATCGCTTGCCGTCTTGGTTTTCAAAAAGGAATGAAACTCCGCCGGAAACACCGAAAAGTTCGGATTTTTCGAGGCTTTCTACCGATAGCCCAAGCCACATTGAATTGAAAACGCTTAACAAATCCCCGTGGGAAACGATGATTATATATTCTTCATCATTTGATATTATTTCATCAAAAAAAGGTTTAAGACGGTTCCATTCGTCCCTTCTGCTTTCTGCAGAGGGAAAAAGCTTATCGTCAACGGTCTTTTCCGGTTTTTCCATGTTACTGCGGAGCCACTCGACGGATTTTCCAACGGCTTCGCCGAGGTTTCGTTCCCGAAGTTCTTTTCGGAAAACGGGAGTTATGCCAAGATGTTTTGAAACGGCTTCTGCGGTTTGTTTTGCCCGGATGAGGTCCGAAGAATACATTATGTAACTTCCAAAAAGTTCTTTTGAAAGATTTTTGCCTATGTTATCAGCCTGTTTTTTGCCAAGGTCAGAAAGTTCCCAGTCGGTCCAGGAACCGACCATGCCGTTGGTGTGATGAAGGGACTCTGTGTGCTGGATAGTGATTATGGTTTTCATTTGGGCAGTACCTCAACAGCAAAAGTACAAAAAAGCCGGAAGGATATTTTCCTTCCGGCTTTTGCGGTTTTTATTAGAATTCTGCGGAGCCGGTAGTTCTCGGGAAGGGGAGAACGTCACGGATATTCTGGATTCCGGTAAGATACATGATGATACGTTCAAAGCCAAGACCATATCCGGCGTGTTTGCATCCGCCATAGCGGCGAAGATCGAGATACCAGCTGTAATCTTCCTCTTTAAGGCCAAGTTCGTTGATGCGGTCAATAAGAACATCAAGGCGTTCTTCTCTCTGGCTTCCGCCAACGATTTCGCCGACACCGGGAACAAGAAGGTCAGCAGCGGCAACGGTTTTTCCGTCGTCGTTCTGGCGCATATAGAATGCTTTGATCTCTTTCGGATAGTTGGTTACGAAGATAGGAGCTTTGAATACTTCTTCGGTAAGATAACGTTCATGTTCGGTCTGAAGGTCGCAGCCCCAATATACGGGATATTCAAAGCGGTCTTTAACTTCGGTAAGAATTTCGATTGCTTTGGTGTAATCAAGGCGAACAAATTCCTGGGTGCAGATGGTTTCAAGACGTTCGATAAGGCCTTTGTCATAAAAATCGTTGAAGAATTTCATTTCGCGCGGGCAGTTATCAAGAACATAGCGGAAGATGTATTTGATCATATCTTCGGAAAGCTGCATTTCGTCATAAAGATCCGCAAAAGCGATTTCCGGTTCGATCATCCAGAACTCTGCGGCGTGGCGCTGGGTATAGGATTTTTCTGCGCGGAAGGTGGGGCCAAAGGTATAGATGTTGCTGAATGCCATTGCCATTGCCTCACCCTCAAGCTGGCCGGAAACGGTAAGGCCGGTTGCTTTGCCAAAGAAGTCCTGGCTGAAGTCAACGCTGCCGTCCTCGTTTCTGGGCGGATTGGAAGGATCGAGGGTTGTTACGCGGAACATTTCGCCTGCGCCTTCACAGTCGGAACCGGTGATGAGAGGAGTATGAACATATACAAATCCTCTGCTCTGGAAGAACTGGTGAATTGCAAAAGCGGCAGCACTTCTTACGCGGAAAGCTGCGGAGAAGGTGTTGGTTCTGGGGCGAAGATGCGCAATGGTACGAAGATATTCAAGGCTGTGGCGTTTTTTCTGAAGGGGGTAATCCGGGGTGGATTCGCCTTCGATAACAACCTCGGTTGCGTGCATTTCAAAGGGCTGTTTTGCATCGGGAGTAAGAATGATATTGCCGGTTACGGAAACGGCGGAGCCAACGTTGAGTTTATTGATCTCCTTGAAATTATTGACTTTATCTTCCTCATAAACAACCTGGATATTGGTAAAGCAGGTTCCGTCATTAAGTTCAATAAAGCCGATGGATTTGGAGTTACGGGAAGTTCTGAGCCAGCCGCAGATTTTGATCGGCTCTTCGATATAAGCTTCCGGAGAGGCAAAAACAAGCCTCAGCTCCGTTCTTTTCATGGTGATCACCTCATGTTTAATTAATAATATTACACTTTAATATAACATATCAACAATATTTTTGCAAGGCTTTTTGCTTTTCCTGCATTTTTGTAAAAAACGAAAGATAGTTAAAGCCGGATTATTCCGAATCGGAATATGAAAGACATTGACAAAAGCAGTTACTTGCATTACAATGAACCTGGTTAATTGCAATACAAGTAACCTTGAAAAAGGGGAGATAAACTTGATCAGTAAAACCCAGATAATGAAAGGAATACTCGAAGGCTGTGTTCTTGCGGTTCTTGAAAAAGAAAAGCTGTATTCTCAGGAAATCCCGAAAAAACTTGCGGTTTTCGGAATGACGGATGTTTCCGACGGAACGCTTTTTCCGCTTTTGTTAAGGCTTGAAAGTGATGGGCTTATTGAAAGCGAAAAAGTTCCGGTTCCAAACGGCCCCGCAAGAAAATATTATATGACCACCGAAAAAGGCGGGGAAGAACTTAAAAAATTCAGTGAAATCTGGCGAAATATCGATAATTCCGTAAATAAGATTTTAATCGGAGGTGAAACCGATGAATGAACTTAAAGGCGAATATATACTTGATTTTTATGAAGTGAAAGAATATGTAGAATCCCATACAAAAGCGGGAGAAAAGCGCAACGAAGCTATTGAAACCCTTCACGGGATTTACCTTGAAGCACAGGAAAACGGTACTGAAATTTCGAATATCCATGAAGGTGCGGCAAAAGAATATGCAAAAGAAATAGTCGAAGGCCTTCCCCATACCGCACCGGAAAAGAAGAAAAGAATAAAAAGAATCGCCATGGTTCTTTTGGCGCTGGCTTTTGTTCTTACGGCATTTTTTACAAGCGACGTATGGAATATGTATGAGGGCGGTTTTAACTACAGAATGAAGTTCTTTGAAAGAACCAACGGATACGGCCTTTATTATACCGATGAGGATTTTATTGTAAATCTTACGTATGAAAACTGGACCGACCCGGAAAACTATTCAAATCTTTCGGAACTCGGTATTTATTTCGATAAAGTGAATTTTGAAAGAGATGCTTATTTTGATGTTTCCATGACCTCGAAAACAATTCAGACTTCTCTTACAAGTTATATGCATTACAAACCATATATGACTTACGGTACAGCGCAATATTACAGGAATTTCAAATTCCATGAACCGGTCACGGCGGAAATAAACGGCGTAAAATTTATCGGCAGACTGATGATTTGCGATGCCACCGGAAGGGATTTGAGATATAATATAATGTTTGAGCCTGAGGACGAAAATGCGGATTTTTCCGGCTGCAAAGATGAGTTCAAAAACGGCGAGGAACTTAAAATCACTTTCGGCGAAATCGATATGGAGCATTGGTCTTATCCCGGACTAAAACAGATGCTTCTTGAAGGAAGGCTTCCTTTCTTCGTGCCGTATCGCCTTGAAAATGAAGAATAAAAAACAAGCGGGCCGCCTTTTTGGTGGCCTTTTTTATGTTGGTGCATTCGTGTTATTGAAAAATTCATAAATATATAGTATTATTATATTTTAGTATATTATATACGGAGGTCAATAGATGGCTTTTTCATACGAAGGTTTAAATCCCCGCCAGATGGAGGCGGTCATGCATAAAGAAGGTCCTCTTCTTGTTCTTGCGGGAGCGGGCAGCGGAAAAACAACGGTCCTTATCGCAAGGGTTGCAAGGCTTATCGAAACCGGCGTTCGCCCCTGGAACATCCTTGCCATAACTTTTACCAACAAAGCGGCGGATGAACTTAAAAACCGCCTTGTTGCAAAGCTCGGCATGGATGCTTCGGACGTTTTTGCTTCAACTTTCCACAGCATGTGCGTTCGAATCCTTCGCAGGGATGCGGAGCTTATCGACCTTCCGAAAAGTTTTACCATTTATGATACGGATGACAGCCTTCGCGTTGTAAAAAAATGCCTTAAAAACCTCAACATGGAGGAAAAACAGT
Source organism: Oscillospiraceae bacterium (assembly GCA_017436125.1). Lineage (GTDB taxonomy): Bacteria > Bacillota > Clostridia > Oscillospirales > Ruminococcaceae > UMGS1668. The sequence goes on from JAFSDS010000038.1 coordinate 11,406, forward strand.
TTCCGCCAAAGCCCCTTCTCGGCGCCATAAGCCACGCGAAGGAAAGACTTGAAGACCCTATGGATATGTCCGACCTTGCGGACAGAAACGGCGATTACCGCATGAAAATAACCGCAAAAGTTTATGCGGCATATCAAAGGGAGCTCCATGAAGCAGGTGCTTTGGATTTTGATGACCTTCTTTGTGAAACCGTACGCCTTTTCAAAAGTCATCCGGAAGTTCTGGAATACTATCAGAACCGCTGGCAGTATATCATGGTGGATGAATATCAGGATACGAACCACGTTCAGTATATGCTTGTTGCAATGCTTGCGGCAAAGAACAAAAACCTTTGCGTAGTGGGCGACGACGACCAGTCCATTTATAAATTCCGCGGCGCCACCATTGAAAATATCCTTTCTTTTGAACGTCAGTTTCCGGGTGCGCTTGTTGTTCGCCTTGAGCAGAACTATCGCTCCACCCAGAATATTCTTTCTGCCGCAAATGGGGTTATTGCCCATAACACCGAACGAAAGGGAAAAAATCTTTGGACCGCAAACGGCGACGGAAGCAAAATAACTATCCGCCGCTGTGTTGATGAGGACGGTGAGGCCTCCTTTATTGCAAACAAGGTTCTCGACGGTATTGCAAAAGGCGCAAATTACAGCGATTTTGCGGTTCTTTACCGCATGCATGCCCAGTCGAACAGCCTTGAAAAAGCATTTATGCGCGCCGGAGTGCCCTATAAAATCATCGGCGGCCTGCGCTTTTATGAACGCAAGGAAATCAAGGATATGCTTGCATATATGTCCGTCATCGCAAATCCTGCGGACAACCTTCGCCTTGAACGTATAATAAATGAACCGAAGCGCGGCATCGGCGCAACAACAATTGCCGCCGCGGAACATATTGCGGATGTTACGGGTATTCCGCTTTTTGAAATTTTTGAACATTCGGACGAATATATAGACCTTGTAAAGCGCAGCGCGGTTCTTAAAGGCTTTACCGATATGATAAAGGAACTTGCCGAAATGGCGGAGGATTTTGATGCCGAAGAGTTTTTTGACGCCCTTTGTGAAAAAACCGGTTATGTTGAAATGCTCAAAGCCCAGGGCCTTGAGGGTGAAACAAGACTTGAAAACATCGGCGAACTTAAAACCAACCTTATGAAATACCAGAACGAGGCGGAAAATCCCGAACTTTCCGGATTTCTTGAGGAGGTTGCGCTTTATACCGACCTTGACCGAATGGAGGAGAGCGATTCCGTCCTTATGATGACCCTTCATTCCGCAAAAGGCCTTGAATTTGAAAACGTATTCGTCATCGGTGCGGAAGAAGGCGTTTTCCCCGGTATGCAGGCGATTTATGATATGAACGAAATGGAAGAGGAACGCCGCCTTGCCTATGTCGGTATTACAAGGGCGAAAAAGAACCTTTTCCTCACCGCCGCCGCCAGCAGAATGATTTTTGGTCAGACGAACCACAACCGCCTTTCCCGTTTTGCGGAAGAGATCCCGGAGGAATATAAAGATTTCTTTGATGAGACTGAATCCAGAAGAAAGAGCATCAGCTATCATTTTGAGGAGGATACCGCCGGAAAGATCCATATTGAAAAAACATATACCGAAGCCCCTAAAGCAGAAAGCGCAAGCTATCGCCCGGGGGATACGGTCATCCATAAAGTTTTTGGAAAAGGAACAGTCCTTTCCGCAAAAGCCATGAGCGGAGATACCCTTCTTGAAATTGCTTTTGAAAAAGCCGGAACAAAAAAACTTATGGCGAATTTTGCAAAGCTTAAAAAGGAATAATAATGAAAGCCGCCCAAATTAAAAAGGGGCCGCTTTTGGAAGGAGGCAGAAAATGAAACATATTTTACTGACTGCAGAAGAAGCTGTTGCCGCTTCCGAAAGTTCTGCATCAACGGAAAACCTTGATGCGTTTCTTGATACTCTTCAGAAAATGGAGCCCAACGAAATAATCGCAAAATACGGCGAAAAAGTTCTCTGGGCGCTTATTACCGTGGTGGTCGGAGCGATAATCGTAAGATGGGTGCTTCGCTTTATAATGGGATATGTTGAGAAAAGCGAACTTGCCGCCGGAGCGACAAAATTTATCCACGGAATAGCCGCATTTTTGCTCTATTTTATCGTTATCCTTACTGCGGCCTCCGTCCTCGGAATTCCGGTAACATCTGTTCTTGCGATATTCAGCGTATTTACCCTTGCGTTTTCTCTTGCGATAAAAGATATCATCGCCCTTTTTGCAAGCGGAATCACCATCCTTTTTTCAAAACCGTTTAACGCAGGGGATTTTGTTGAGATACCCGAAGAGGGCATATCCGGATTTGTATCCGAAGTCGGCCTTATCCATACCCACCTTTTTACAGCGGATAATAAGGAAATAATCATTCCGAACAGCATCGTTGCATCGGATACCCTTATAAACTACAGTAAAATTGGTCTTCGCCGCCTTGATGCAACATATTCCGTTGCATACGGAGAGGATTTTGAAAAAGTAAAACAGATAATCCGCGAAGTTGTTGATGCGGAACCCCTTGTTGAAAAAGAAAAAGATATTTTCATAAGCGTAACGGCCCTTGGCCCGAACAGTATTGATATGATATGCAAGGTCTATGTAAAATGGGACAGCTATGAAACCCTCCGCTGCCGCCTTAATGAAAATATCAAAATTGCTTTTGATAAAAACAAAATCACGATTCCTTTCAGCCAGATAGATGTTCACATGAAATAAAGGAGATAAAAATGCTGGGAACACTTAACCGAAAAGAAATCGGCAAAGGCGCATATATGAACTTTGTAAATGACAAAAAGTTCAAATCCGACAGGATAAGCCTTTGTCTTGTTACCCCTCTTGAAAAAGAAAAAGCGACCGTAAACGCCCTTGTTCCGTTTGTGCTTAGAAAAGGCTGCAAAAGCTGCCCGGATTTTACCATGCTCAACAAAAAGCTTGCGGAAATGTATGGCGCGATTCTTGATGCGGATGTTGCAAAACACGGCGGCAGCCAGATAATCGAAGTTTCCATCCAGTTTACCGATGACCGCTTTGCCATAGGCGGCGAAAATATGGTGGAAACCGCCGCAAAGCTTCTTTCCGATATCGTTTTTGAACCGAACCTTGATGAAAACGGACATTTTCCGGAAATCGACCTTGAACTTGAAAGGGAATACCTTATCGATACCATCGAAAGCGACCTCAACGAAAAAAGAGGCTACGCCATCGGAAAAGCCCTTGGCCTTGTTTTTGAAAACGAGCCTTTCGGCGTAAAACGCTATGGCTATGTTGATGACGCAAAGGCAATCACCGCGGAAAGCCTTGCAAAAGCATGGAGAGAGCTTGTTAAAACATCAAGGATAGAAGTTTTCTTTGCGGGACCCGGCGATGCAGCTTCTGCTGAAAAGGTTTTTGAAGAAAGAATATCCGCTCTTGAACGCGAACCCATTGAAGAAAAAGAAACGGAGATCGTTGCATATTCCGAGCTTAAAGAAACGGAAGAAAGCATGGATATCGTTCAGGGAAAACTTGTTATGATATTCCGCATGGGCGCACCGAAAACCGAACATGAAAAAAACTCCGCAAGGGTTCTTTCCGCACTTTACGGCGGCACCGCTTTTTCAAAACTCTTTATGAACGTGCGCGAAAAAATGAGCCTTTGTTACTATGCGGATTCTCATTTTGAAAGAAGCAGCGGAGTTCTTATTGTTGACTGCGGAATTGAATTTGAAAACCGCGAAGCGGCCCAAAAAGAGATCATACGCCAGCTTGAACTTGTTGCGGAAGGCGATTTTACCGATGAGGAATTTGAAAACACCGAGGGCGCCATTGCCAACAGCCTTGGCTCCGTCGGCGATACTCTTTATTCCGTCGAGGGCTGGTACATGAGCGGCATTGTTGAAAACAATGTTGTAACCCCGGAAGAGGACGCAAAAGCCATTGCCGAAATCACAAAAGAGGACGTTATGAAATCTGCAGAAAAGGCAAAACTTGCGGCTGTTTTCTTCCTTAAAGGAGGCGAAAACGCATGAGTTATCAGATGACGAAAATCGAAAGCAAGCGCCTTGGCGACTGTTACTATAAAGTTGAGCACCCCAGCGGTCTTACTATTCTTATGGCGCCCATGGAGGGCTTTTCCACCGCCTATGCCATGTTCGGAACAGCATACGGCTCCATAGATACCTGCATAAAAACCGCGGAAAACGGCGAATTTGTAAAACTTCCGGAGGGCATTGCCCATTATCTTGAGCATAAGCTTTTTGAAAGCGAGGAATGTTCCGCTTTTGAACGCTATGCAAAAACCGGTGCAAACGCAAACGCTTTTACCGCGTTTGACAGAACGGCGTATCTTTTCGCCTGTTCCGATAAATTTGAGGAAAGCATAGAGATACTTCTTGACTTTGTTACCCACCCTTATTTCACTCCAGAAACCGTTGCAAAGGAACAGGGTATCATCGGTCAGGAGATAAGAATGTATGATGACTCCGCCGACTGGAGAGTTCTTTTTAATCTTCTCGGTGCTCTTTATCATAAAAATCCGGTAAAAATCGATATCGCCGGAACGGTCGAATCCATTGCGGAAATAACCGCCGACCTTCTTTATGACTGCTACAACACCTTCTATAATCTTCATAACATGGTTCTTACCGTTGCGGGAAAATTTGATATGGATGCGGTGCTCAAAGCGGCAGACAAGGTGCTCAAGCCTGCAGAAGATTTTTATCTTGAGCGCGCGGTATGCGATGAACCGGAAGAAGTTGTTGAAAATTATGTTGAACAGCATCTTCCTGTTTCCGTTCCTATGTTCAACATCGGTTTTAAAGGAAAAACCGGAACAGAAGCGGAAAACTTTTGCGGAAGCATCCTTGACGAAATCTTTGTTGAAGCACTTTGTGACGATTTTACAAAGGTTTACCGCGAACTTTATGACGAGGGTATTATCAACGCAACCTTTGGAAGCGAGGTTTTCTGCGGAAGGGATTATATCTCCATCTTCCTTTCCGGAGAAAGCAGAGAGCCGGAAAAGGTCTATGCAAGACTTAAAGAGGAGTTTGAGCATCTTCTTGAGCACGGAATACCGGAAGATGTTTTTGCCTGTGCTCAAAGGTCCGTTTACGGCCACTATATGCGTTCTTCCGAAAGGGTGACCGGCGTTGCAACCTCACTTTTCAACTGCCATTTCCCGGGTGTGGATATGTATGAACTTATTGACATTGCTGCAAACGCAACCCCCGAAAGCGTTATCGAAAGGGCAAAGGCAACCTATCATCCGGAAAATTCCGCCCTTTCCGTAATAAAACCCTGACTTTTAATAAGGAGGCATAATCTTTATGACAGATGTTATAAGCTTTCCCGGCCTTGGACTTGAATTTGAAATAAACAGGGTCGCATTTTCTCTTGGTTCCATTGATATTTATTGGTATGCGGTAATTATCGCAACCGGTTTTCTCCTTGCAATGGCCTTTGTTTTTAAAAACTGCAAGCGCTTCGGAATAGATTCCGACAGGGCCATTGACGTTATTTTCTTTGCCATGATACTCGGTATCATCGGCGCAAGGGCATATTACGTTGCCTTCCAGTGGGATATGTATAAGGATAACCTTATGGAGATATTCAATATACGCGGCGGCGGCCTTGGATTTTACGGCGGAATTATCGGCGGCATTATAGGTCTTGTTATCGGATGCAAGCTCCGCGATCAGAGGATTCTTCCTTTTCTTGATATTGCCGGCGGCGCAGTGCTTATCGGCCAGGGAATCGGCAGATGGGGCAACTTTGTAAACAGCGAAGCCTTTGGCTGCAACACAAATCTTCCCTGGGGAATGACAAGCCCTAAAATCGCCGCATATATCGAAAGACATACCACCGAAGCTATGGGCGCTGTTATGGACCCGGCTCTTCCGGTGCATCCGACATTCCTTTATGAATCTCTCTGGTGTGCCATCGGCCTTATCCTTTTCTTTGTTATTGCAAAAAAACGCAGATTTGACGGTCAGATGTTCCTTTTCTATCTTGCATGGAACGGCGGAGGAAGAATGATAATCGAAGGCCTTCGTACCGACAGCCTTATGATAGGTCCTTTCCGTATTTCCCAGCTTCTCGGCGCATTGATGCTTGTTTTTGCGGCTGCTGCATATTTTGTTGCCATGAAAAAACTTAAATCCGAAAATTGCCCCGAATGGCTCGGAATCTGGGCAGAAACGGAAAAAGGCCGCCTTCAGGGAGTGGGAAAATGGGACTATAAAAACAACTGCGAAAAAGGTCTTGTAACAGAAGAAGATACCTCGACTGAAGAAATTCAGGAGGAAACAAAGGCGGAGGAAGACGAAAATGGCAACGATAATTGACGGCAAAAAAATAGCCGCGGAAGTTCGCGGTGAGCTTAAAGAAAAAATTGAAAAAATGGTTGCGGAAACAAAAAGAAGACCTTCTCTTGCGGTTATTCTTGTTGGAGAAGACCCTGCTTCTCAGGTTTATGTCCGCAATAAAGCAAAAGCCTGCGAAGAAATCGGTGTTGCAAGCGAGGTCGTTACCCTTGCAGCGGATATCACCCAGGAAATGCTTGAGTTTATTATCAATTCCTATGCCGCAAGAGTCGATATCGACGGGATTCTTGTTCAGATGCCACTTCCAAAGGGCCTTGACGGCGAAAGAGCTCTTGCCTGTATTCCTGCGGAAAAGGATGTTGATGCGTTCCATCCGGAAAACGTGGGCCATATAATGCGCGGGGATTACCGCTTTCTTCCTTGCACTCCAGCAGGCGTTATGGAACTTTTACACCGCTATGGAATTTCTCCGGCGGGCAAAAAATGCGTTGTTATCGGAAGAAGCGATATAGTCGGAAAACCCATGGCCATGATGCTTCTCCATGAAAACGGAACAGTTGAAATCTGCCACAGCAAAACCCCGAACCTTGCGGAAGAGACCCGTTCCGCGGATATCCTTGTTGCCGCAGTTGGCAGACCGAAGTTCGTAACCGCAGATATGGTAAAAGATGGCGCCGTTGTTATTGACGTCGGTATAAACCGCGACGAAAACGGAAAGCTCTGCGGCGACGTTGATTTTGAAAACGTCGAGCCGAAGGCAAGCTATATAACTCCCGTTCCCGGCGGAGTTGGCCCCATGACCGTTGCAATGCTTATGAAAAACACCGTCACCGCGGCGGAAAAATAAATAAAAAAGCCTCCCGAAAACCGGGAGGCTTTTTTTATTGCGCTTTATTAAAAATTTCTTCCGCTTCGGAATAATAATCGTTTCCGAAAAAGGAAATATAGTTTCCTCGGTCGAGCATGGTGGAGGTAAAAATATTCTGTCGGTCGATATTGATGCTGTGCTCGGTTCCGTCATAGGTAAAAGTTATGGTGTATCTTGGAAAATCCATGGGTTTTGATGTGCTTTCCGCCGCAACGCTCATTTTTGAAACCAAATCGAAAATATCGTACGGAAGAGTTTCGATACTGACTGTTACGCCGTTTCCATAACCGAAGTTTGCGATATCCTCATAATAGGTTATGGCTGCATCTTTCATTTCATGAACTGGGGGAGAAAGATTGTAGCTTCCGTCCGGCCAGAGAAAATAAATGTTCTGCATAAATCCATGAAGGTCGTATTCGACTTTAGTGTTGGCGCTGATTTTTAAAATATCATCGTTGGTGGTATCGATATATCCGATGGTTTCAATGTCATCGCGTCCTTCAACATCCTCTTCGGTAAGAATACCGCCCTCGGTTATTTCCGGAATTCCGTTTTCATCGTAAACCACATAGGTATGGGGCTGCATCCAAAGGGGATAATAGCCAAACTCGGTGATTTCCTCAAAGGACATAAAACTGTGTTTTTCCGGTTCTGCGGGAGGCTCCGGTTCGTTCGGAACTTCGGGAGGAGTTACGGGTTCGTCTTCCGGTTCGATAATATCGTTATCGGAAGAAGGTTCTTCTAAATCATTTGTTTCGCCGCTACAGCCGGCAAAAGAAAAAATAAGAACAAGAACCGCAAGCAAAAACGCGAGCTTTTTTATTTTCATACTATCACAACCTTTTCGAAGAAATTCTCGCTGATTTAATTATACATTTGTCGCAGATGTTGTCAATACAAAATGCCGAATAAGAATAAAAAAAGGCCTCCCGAAAATCGGGAGGTCTTTTCTTTTTGCATTCTGCGAAAAATGCAAAATCATCTCATATAATCAAACTCGATATCGAGAATGCTTACGGTATCGCCTTCGTTGATGCCCATTTCCTCAAGTTTATCGATGATTCCGGAAAGGCGGAGAACACGCTGGAAATACTGGAGGGATTCATAGTCATCAAGGTCAACAAATCCAAGAGCATGCATGAGCCAGGGAGCTTCGACAACATAAATTCCGTCCTCGATATGGATCTGGAATTCCTGTTTGGAAGTGATCTCTTCTCTTACGGGAGCTTCTGCCTCGTATCTGATAACGGGCGGAAGCTTTGCAAGTTCTGCGGCAACTGCGTTGATAAGTTCACGAACGCCTTCGCCGGTGGCGGCGGAAATGGTATAGGTTTTAAAACCGTTTTCTTCAGCAAATTCGTTGAATTCGCTTATCATTTCCTCGATGGATGCGTCCGCCTTGTTAAGAGCAACGATCTGGGGGCGTTTTGCAAGTTCCGGATTGAACTTTTCAAGCTCAAAGTTGATCTGCTTATAATCATCAATGGGGTCGCGGCCGTCCATTGCGGAAATATCGATGATATGAAGAATAAGGCGGCAGCGTTCAACGTGGCGGAGGAAGTCGTGGCCAAGGCCGACGCCTTCGGATGCACCTTCGATAAGGCCGGGGATATCGGCCATAACAAAGGAGTTGCCCGCTTCCATCCTTACAACGCCGAGAACGGGGGTAAGGGTGGTGAAAGGATAGTTTGCAATTTCCGGTTTTGCGGCGGATACAACGGAAATAAGGGTGGATTTACCTACGTTGGGGAATCCAACAAGGCCAACATCCGCAAGGAGCTTGAGTTCAAGAGTAACTTCATACTCCTCACCGGGAAAGCCGGGTTTTGCAAATTTGGGGATCTGTCGGGTAGGGGAGGCAAAATGCTGGTTGCCCCAGCCGCCTTTTCCGCCCTTTGCAACGATGTGGGGTTCCTTATCGGAAATATCCGCAAGGATACGTCCGGTTTCCGCATCGCGGATAAGAGTTCCCACCGGAACTTTGATAACAAGATCCGGCGCGGATTTTCCGGTCATGTTGCTGCCGGAACCGTTTTTGCCGTTTTCGGCAATATAACGTTTTTTGTATTTAAAATCGATAAGGCTGGAGATGTTGGTATCGCCGACAAAGACAACGTTTCCGCCTTTGCCGCCGTCACCGCCGTCGGGACCGCCGGCGTTTACATACTTTTCACGGTGAAAAGTAACTGCGCCGTTGCCGCCGTCGCCGGCCTTGATTCTGATTTTCGCGGTATCGACAAACATTTTATACCTCCGAAATTTATCTGGATTAAAAACTGATATCTTTTTTAAAGGATTGACCGTTTTGCCGAAGAATAACGCCTTTGGCAGCCTTGGCGGCCGGTCATAGAAAATAAAAAGGGACGGAATACCGTCCCTTTTTTCAACGCGGGCAGATTACTGCTCGACAGGATATACGCTTACCTTTTTGCGGTCTGCACCGAAGCGTTCAAATCTTACAACGCCGTCAGTGAGAGCGAAGAGGGTATCGTCGGAACCTTTGCCAACGTTGTTACCGGGATGGAAGTGAGTTCCGCGCTGTCTTACAAGGATGTTGCCTGCAAGAACAAACTGACCGTCGGCTCTCTTCGGGCCAAGGCGTTTGGATTCGGAATCACGGCCGTTTTTAGTGGAGCCCATACCTTTTTTATGGGCGAAGAACTGCATACTGAGTCTAAGCATGTTATTATACCTCCGTAATTATAAGGTTGATAGTGTTCGGAAAATCCTCGGAAAGAAGTTTTAAATGAAGCCGAAGCGCCGAAACAAAATGATTTGCCGCGGGTCTTGGGTTTGGGGGAAGAACGCATTCGATGCAATCTTCATAAACGTTAACTTCGCAGTTAACCTTCACGATTTCTGTAATTCCGTTAATGGCCATTTGCACGGCCGAACTTACCGAAGCACAGACAATGTCTTTTCCGCTTTCGGCATAACCAGCGTGTCCGCTTACTGCAAAACGCTTTGGTTCGCCTTTCTTATAAAAGAATTCCGCGCGGATCATCTTTAATTAGCCTTCGATAGCTTTAACGAGGAGCTTGGTATAGGGCTGACGATGACCGAGAGCGCGTTTGCTGCCTTTTTTGGTGCGATA